>DAOUFT010000073.1:0-72180 GCA_034429855.1 Dehalococcoidia bacterium | reverse complement strand
TCGAAAAGATAGGGGAATCAACTGTATTTATTATAATCTATTATATTATATTGTCAATCGTTATATATCATCAAGTGCGAAATTCGATGGTACTGATGTTTCGAGTTATTTCGTGTGAGCTATTCATGTAGTATAATACCGAAATAGGGATGCCTGAACTTTTTCAGAATTATTTACACTTCATCGAGAGCAAGCTGGCGCAGGGTGATGCAACCGAGCATACCCACCGCTCGGCGCTGGAATCCCTGGTAACAGGCCAGGATACAGGCATTACCGCCATCAACGAGCCTAAACATATCGAGTGCGGCGCCCCCGACCTGATCATCAGGAAAGGTTTGGTTACGATTGGCTACATCGAGGCCAAGGACATCGGCAGGAGCCTGGACGAGGCGGAGAAGTCGGACCAGCTGAAACGATATCGGGATTCACTCAGCAATCTGCTACTGACTGACTACCTCGAATTCAGATGGTATGTGGACGGAGAACGCCGTCTTTCAGCCAGCCTGGGCACGGTTTCGAAGGATGGGCATATTAAGCGGAATAAAGACGGGATTAAGGATATTGAGGAGCTTCTCAAAGCATTTCTATCACGTAGAGCAGAGGGTGTCGGCACGCCGAAGGAACTCGCCCAGCGCATGGCCCGTCAGGCGCATCTGATCCGCAACCTCATCATCAACGCATTTGAGCAGGAACCTGAAAAGGGAACCTTGCACAGCCAGCTAACGGCGTTTCGCGAAAACCTGATACCCGACCTGTCGGTCGAGTATTTTGCCGATATGTATGCCCAGACCATTACCTACGGTCTGTTCGCCGCCCGCTGCACGGCGCCCGATAATCAGGATTTTACCCGCCGCAATGCAGCCTATTTGCTGCCTAAAACCAATCCATTCCTGCGTAAGCTGTTCAACCAGATTGCAGGGCCGGACCTGGATGAACGCATAGCATGGCTTGTTGACGATTTATCCCAGCTACTGGCCCAGGCCGATATGGCAAGCATACTCAAAGACTTCGGACGCCGCTCCGGCAAAGAGGACCCTGTGGTGCATTTCTACGAGACTTTCCTCAAGGCCTATGATCCGAAGATACGGGAGATGCGAGGCGTTTACTATACACCGGAGCCGGTGGTCTCTTATATCGTACGATCAATAGACTATTTACTGAAAACGAGCTTCAATAAACCTCAGGGGCTGGCGGATGATAAGACGCTGGTGCTGGACCCTGCGGTAGGCACGGCTACCTTTCTGTACAAGATGGTACAAGAGATTTATCAGGCCGCTGCCGTCAAAGGCCAACAGGGCACTTGGAACAACTATGTGACTGAGAAACTCCTGCCCCGTATTTTCGGCTTTGAATTGCTGATGCCGCCTTATGCCATCGCCCACTTGAAGCTTGGACTGCTCCTGCAGGAGACGGGCTACCAGTTCAAGAGTGATCAGAGGTTAGGTATATACCTGACCAATACACTGGAAGAGGCGATTAAACACTCGGACACACTTTTTGCCCGGTGGATAAGCGAGGAAGCCAACGCTGCCGCCAGAGTCAAGAGGGAAGAGCCGATAATGGTAGTGCTCGGCAATCCGCCGTATTCTGTAAGCTCTCTCAATCGAGGGGAGTGGATTGACACGATTTTGGATGACTACAAGCAAGATCTGAATGAGAAAAAACTAAATTTGGATGATGATTACATTAAATTCATCAGGTTTGCACAGTGGCGTATCGATAAAACCGGCTTTGGCATATTAGGATTTATAACTAATAACTCATATCTTGATGGCTTGACCCATCGGCGAATGCGTGAATATTTACTTCATGGTTTTTCCAGTGTTTACATTTTGAACCTGCACGGCAGTTCCAGGAGAGGGGAGCAAGCCCCCGGCGATATTAAAGATGAGAATGTATTTGATATTCAACAAGGCGTAGCAATAGGTATTTTTGTTAAAGAATTTAAGCATGAAGGCGAAAAATGCGTTTTTTATGCGGATGTATGGGGATTAAGAGAGGATAAATACAAGGCATTGTCTGAGGATGATGTCGAGAATACAAGCTGGCAAAAACTCAAGCCAGAAGCACCTTATTTTTTCTTTGTACCAAAAGATTTTTCGTTACAAAAAGAATATGACCTCGGTTGGCCGTTATCGGATATCTTAAAGGGAGTATCGGGAATTGAGACAAAGAGAGATGCCTTTGCAATAGACTTTGATAGACAGCCTTTGATTGACCGAATCAAGGATTTTGTTAACTCTGATTCTTCTGTTGAAGAGATAAAAAATAGGTATTTACTTAGGGATAACGAATGGAATGTTGCCGAAGCAAGAGATATTCTGAAAAGGGACTCTTCTTGGACTAATTTATTTGTTTCATGTTTACATCGTCCTTTCGATATACGAAGCTTAATATATAGTAATGTGATATTGGCCCGCACACGCGGTATTTTAATGGACTCCCTCAATAAACCAAACCTTGGCCTTGTTGCAGCAAGACAAACGAAGGAAGACTTCGCTGTTCTTGCCACATCCTGTGTGTGCACGCACAAAATAGTTACTGTCTATGACCGTAGCTTTGTTTTCCCCCTATACATCTACCCTGCTGAAGACAAGAAACAGCCAGATAAGAGTAGGGGCAAAGAAGGTGGTATTCAATCTGTAATGCCGGGACATACCAAGCGCGAAAACAACCTGAATCCGAACTTCATTAAAGTTGTTTCGGAGAAGCTCGGACTAAAATTCGTTGAAGTTGGCAAGGGCGACCTGGAGCAAACCTTTGGCCCGGAGGATATCTTTAATTACGCTTACGCCGTCTTCCACTCCCCCACTTACCGAACTCGCTATGCCGAGTTTCTTAAAATAGACTTCCCACGCCTTCCACTAACTTCCGATAAAGCCCTTTTCAGATCGCTAGCGATGAAAGGCGCTGACCTTGTATCCCTGCATTTAATGAAATCTCAGACACTTGATAAACTGATAACAACGTATCCGACGGCAGGCTCAAATACGGTTGACAAGGTTAGCTACGACGAGAATAACCAAAGGATATATATAAATAAAGAGCAGTATTTTGAAGGCATACCACCCGAAGTATGGAATTTTCACATCGGCGGCTATCAGGTATGCCAGAAGTGGCTCAAGGACCGTAAGGGAAGAACTCTAACCTACGATGAATTGACTCATTACCAAAGGATAGTTGTGGCACTTAAAGAGACCATCCGGTTAATGGCAGAAATAGATGATATTATCCCTGGCTGGCCGTTAGACTGATATGCCCTGATTACCATAGAGAAGCTTGCTCGTCGGTTATACGCCAGTATCACCCTCCTGCATAGCTGTGCAGCCCGCCGAAGAACAGGTTACCGAAAAATGTTAGCAGCACCGCCAGGAAGCCGGCTACCAGGAACCAGGCGTTGCGTGAATCCTTCCAGGCGAGTGTCCACCTTGTGAGCAGATAGAACGCATAGATCAGCCAGGTAACAAGTGCAGCGGTCTCCTTGGGATCCCATGACCAGTAGCTGCCCCAGGCTATTCTAGCCCATACTGAGCCGATGATAATTACCAGTGTCATGAAACAGAATCCAACCAAAGACGAGCGGTATCCCAACCGGTCAAGCGTGGTCGTCGAGGGCATAAAGGAAGCCGCATATCTCTGCCCTGCCAGGTAGAGCACAGCGCTGACAAATCCCAGCGCAAACAAGCCGTAAGCGATGATGGCGAAGGAAACATGGAGGGGCAGCAGCCAGGTCTGGTTCAAAATCGGTGATAGCGGCTGATGCTGAACAGGCAGTGTGAACGCGTAGATCAGCAATGCGAGAGAAGTCAGCGCACCCGCGGCACTAACCATGTCGTTCTTTTGCTTCAACCTGAAAACCATTACAGCTGTCAGCACGCCCCATGCGAAGGAGACTGAGAATTCGTACATGTCGGTGGCGGGGATATGACCGGCCTGAACGGCATGCAGGACAAGAGAAAGGGTGAGCGCCAGCCAGGCAATCAAGAGAACAGGCAGGGAACAACGCGAGACAGCCTTGTCCGGAGGGCTTTTCCCGGTATGAATTGAGATAAATCCCCAAACGTAAAAAACCAGAGCAAGCTGAAGCGCCACCAGCGCGGTAACAAATGCGACGACCTCAATTCGGCTCATAACATAATTAATCTATGCTGCCTGCTTTTATTGACAGCAACATCCTGATATTGTATAAAGTAGTTCACGGCCAGGCAATGTCAGGTTAGGAGGTGATAGACTTAACAATTGTTTCACTTTTGAATAATTCCGAATTCATTCATTTAATCTAGAAGGCATTTATATTCATAATAATAGGAGGTGAGAGGTTGCAGAAAATCGACTGGTCTTCATTATGGACAAAAGAGGACTGGTGGGCATGTTGGCTCGGCTTTATCATACTGATCCTAGCCATGATCGGAATACTGCCCGCAGGTCCCAAGTTCGGCACATGGCCAACCATCGATAAAGCCTTCCCGTCGGGTATCGCTACTATCTGGGACACTCTGATCATATTCGTTCTGCTGGCCGTACTATGTTTAATCGGCCTAATCTTTATGAAAAAGGACCTTAAGCGTTTTGTCCCCGCATTTATCGTTATTTTTATCCTCGCCTGGCTGGCGATTTTCGTAGGCAAGCAATCCGTTATCAACGCCTGGGGTTTGGAGTATGTTATCTGGGCATTGATCTTCGGTCTGCTGATCAGCAACACTGTAGGACTACCCGGTTGGCTGAAACCGGCCGTTCTGACGGAGTATTATATCAAGATCGGCCTTGTGTGCATGGGCGCAACCATACTTTTCTCAGTTATCATAAAGGCGGGCGGAGTAGGCATGCTGCAGGCTCTATTGGTAGTGGCCGCCGTCTGGTTTTTCACTTACTGGCTGGGCAGAAGGTTCGGAATGGCCGAACGATTCTCCAGCACGATGGCTACGGGCGTGTCCATTTGCGGCGTGTCGGCATCGATTGCAGCGGGCGGCGCTGTACAGGGTGATCCCAAAGAAACCAGCTATATCATTGCCTGGCTGCTGGTGGGCGCAGTTATCATGATCATAGTCATGCCTCCCATAGCCAAGGCAGTTAATATGCCTACCAATATGGCTGGCGCCTGGCTGGGCGGAACGATCGACAATACCGGTGCGGTGGTGGCAGCCGGCGAAGTCATGAAAAGCAAGGCCTCGCTCGATACAGCCGCACTGGTTAAGATGGCTCAGAATATATTGATCGGGTTCGCTGCCTTTTTCCTAGCGGTATGGGCGACTTTAAAGCTGGATAAAAAGTCAGCCAGCGAACGACCCTCCTTTATGGAGATATGGTACCGTTTCCCCAAATTCATCGTAGGCTTTATCATCGCCTCCTTAATAGCCTCCTTCTATATCGAGCCCGTCATGGGAGCCAAATCAGCGGCAACCATCACCGGCCTGCTGACAACCTACCGTACCTGGTTCTTTGCCCTTTGCTTTGTCTGCATCGGACTGGAGACTAATTTCAAGGAATTGCTATCAGTGGGCGGCGGAAAACCGGCAGCCGTATACTGGATAGGGCAGGGATTCAACGTAGTGTGGACGCTGCTCATCGTCTGGATACTATGGTCCGGAGTATTCTTTGTGCCCCCCATACTCCCCGATTAACCGACAGGACAATTCAGGAGGGGCTCATGAGCCCCTCCTGAATAACCATTTTTTTCTTTTATATTCCCAGCAGCTTGTAGCATGTACTGCACTGAGGTGGCGCATCCGGAATCTTGATCGGGTGCTCCGGCTGGTTTCGACTATTTGCATGCTGCAATGCTTTACGTGCGCTGCGTAAACCGGGCAGAGTTAAAATCGCCATTGATTCGGCCGCATTGAATTTGGAGGATTGAATCCGCTGCTCAAATGCAGCCATGAACTGCTCTGCGCTTCTGTTTCCCAGCACCTCATGCAGTCCGTCATCGACTTTCCCATAGATGAAGCGATCGACGAAATGTGTTTCACCCTGAACCCATCTGGGAATACTGCCTTCTATTGGTAGACAGAGGTATACACAGGGAGAGATCTCGCCATTCACACTTACCACGATGTTGTGCAGAGGATCATCACTGCAAACAGGAAAATTTTCACTTGGCTGCAATGGAAATACATGTAATGGGATCCCTATTTTTTGCGCCCGCAGCTGCGCTTCCCTGACAATGTGTTTCAGTTTGGGATCAGATATAGCACTAAAGGCTTTCAACTGCTCCGTTTTCGCATCCGTTATGTAATCAAGGTTGGGTGCAATTACCCTGTCGACTTTCAATTCTGCCGCCAGATCCACCAGCGCAGGCAGCTCGGCGATATTCGGTTTCATCATCTGCATGACCAAATGTATGTGCGGGTGAAACCTGGCTGCGCTCAGCCGAGCGATGTTTTCACAGATATACGCAAGGCTCGATCCAATACGCAGGGAATCATGTACAGCTGATCTGGCGCCCGCCAAGGAAATCGCAATGAAATCGAAGCCAATCTCGCATATATTCCGGACGGCGTCATTATCCAGCAGCAGGCCATTTGTGGTCATACTCACTCTGCCTCCCTTCTCTTTGACCGCCGCCGCCATATCCCATATCTGCGGGTGAAGCAATGGCTCACCCCATCCCTGCAGGTGCACCAGCAATCCTTTACCCACATACGGAAGGATATTAGAAAAGATTTCACAGCTGATATCCTTTGCGATCCACCGGTCATGAAACAGCGTATGCGGGCAAAAGGTGCAGCGAAGCTGGCACCTGGTGGATACTTCAACCTGGATAATACGAGGCCGCAACAGTCTTAACCTCCAAGCAATCCTCTAAACGAATTCTAACACAATATCCAAATAATCCGCCCGGCCTTTGACCGGCTCGGAATACGTGTGATATATTTCGACCCATGAGCGTGTTGAGAGAGATCCTCCCCACTGTGCTGGATACCAAGATAAAAAATATCCAGGGCGAAGAACGGGAGACAGCCAGGGCAGTGGCCAACGATGTAATCGGTACAATGGCAGTAGGGGTCTGGGATTTCCTGCTTCCGCCGCTCTTTATCATAAACCTGCTCAAACATCAGCGTTCCAAAGAAGCCTTTACACTCAATTTCGTTTTCACCAAGAAGCTTGCGCTGGAGGCAGCCGGCAACATGCTGCGATCCGGGCTTACTAAAGAAGCGAGTGTGGCGGAGGTGGAGCAAAGAACGTCTTCGATCCTCAGCGCCGACAGGAAAGGCGTTTATTCGGAGAAGGTGCGTTTGAAACAGATACTGGAAGTGCGCCTGTTGATCGATCACTATCAAAAATTAATCACATCCGAGGGTAAAACCTATCCTGAGATGGTCAGGGCCGCATATGCGGACCGAGCCTCATTCGAATCGTTTCTAAGCCGATTGAGCGCAGCCGAAAAAGAGGTCAACCGGGCGGCTCTACAGCTTGCCGGTAAGAATCCAGAGGCGAAGGAGTTCGTGGCCAGGATGGAAGAGGCGGTTAGGCAGGTCCGACGGCGCGATCTGGACAACTATTTTCCACTGTCCGAATAAGACCTAACACAGACAAGAGTTGATATCGTGCGCCGTGCGCTGTATCAGCTCATCCTTCATCGATTCCGTCAGATCGTTGAAATAGGCCGAATATCCGGATACCCGAACAACCAGGCCGCGGTACTGATCGGGGTGTTCTTTGGCATCGATCAGAACGGCAGGATCAATGACGTTGAACTGCACCTGCATACCCCCGCTGGCAAAGAAACCAAAGATCAACGATTCTACCAGGCGGTTTCGCGAGGGATCTTTAACCAGCGCCAGGTCGAGCTTTTCATTGAGCGCATATCCGTTGGATACAAGACTGTTATCAACGCAGGCGGCTGAAGACAGCGAGGCAGTGGGACCATTTCTATCGCGGCCGTTGCAGGGCGATATGCCGTTGGCCAGCGGCTGCCCGGCCCGGCGCCCTCCAGGCAATGCGCCCATGCGCGCACCGAAGCCCTGATGCGTGGTCATGGACCAGAATCCGGGATAGTATTGGCCTCCTCGGGGATTGCTGCATTGAGCTACCAGGCCTGTATATATACCGGAAACCAGTCCGGCGTAGTAATTGGGTCTTTCCTCATTTTCGCCGTATTTATGTACACGGTTCAGGATCAGAGCATTAAGTTCCGGATATCCCAGGAAATCGGCATCCACAGCCTGTATCATTTCCTGCAGAGAAAGCCTGCCTTCATTAAACACGACCTGCTCGATGGCAGTCAGCGCATCTACGGTATCGGCGAGGCCCACACCCTGGCAGCCGGTGGAATTGTACCTGGCGCCGCCTGCATTTATCTCCAAACCCTTCTCTATACAACCATCGACAACCGTCGATAAAAATGGCGTGGGACGGAATATGGCATGTGCACGCTCAATAGCGGTATTGCCCTCCGTCGCTCGCTTAACCATATTCTCAAGCTGTATCCTGAAGGCATTTATAAGTGTTTCCATATCTTTCATAGCCTGGATATCACCGGTTTGCGGTCCAAACCGATGGCCGTTATACATGCCGTTATGCAGAGCCAGGTGAAGGGCCATGGGAATATTGATAAAGATCGCCCCCGCCGCCGGGAAGCTTTTACCCGGCACACCCCATTCGACACAGCCGACGATTGAGTAATCCTGCGCATCCTTCTCAGCGATGCCGAATCTCTGCAGCGCCAGCGGTATCTCGTCATCGTTGAAGAAGGCTGGCAATCCCCCACCTTTCTTAAGCAACTCCCAGCAGAGGTCAGTGAATTCGACTGGAGTATCCTGGTTGATCCTGACATGAAAATTCGGCTGCCTCAGCCTGACCTGGTCATAAGCCTGCAGAAACAGGAAGGACAGATCATTTACACCGTCTTTGCCTTCGGCGGTACGTCCCCCAAGGGTGATACCCGAGGCCGAGGATAAGCCGCTGAAGTACTCCGTGGCACGGTCGAAGAAGAGCGGCAGCAGCTCGCCCGCCTTGGCTATGAAACACCCCAGTAATTCGCCCGCTTCGGAGCGGGTGAGCCGGCCGGATTCGATATCACGCTTATAGTAAGGGTAAAGATACTGGTCCATACGTCCGAAAGAGATGCCGTGCTGGAAGCTTTCGTAGTGCAACATGACATGTGTGATAAAGACGCATTGCAGCGCCTCATACAAGGTTTCGGCCGGCTCGGCAGGCACGCGGTTAAATACCTGCGCCAATCGGAGCAACTCCTGTCTGCGCACTTCATCCACTGTTGCTGCAGCTTCCCGTTCAAGAAATTTACTCCAGCGTTTACCGTAATCGGCTGCAGCCTCGGCGCACACCAGGGCTGCTTTATAAAAGGATAACTTCTGGTTGAGATGCAGATACGACTCCCGTGTTTTATTAACTACAGGGTGGATCTGAAGATCCGCACCAACATATAGTGATGGGTCCTTAGACCCGTCCGAAACCAATTCTTCCAGAGCTGCCCTTATTTCATCCAGTCTTGCCCTGACCTCCCGTGCTATACCGTTGAATCCTTTTTTTAGCACGGTTGGATAATCGGGAGTTACATGCGAAATTCCCGAGAACTGCGTCAGTATGAAGTACCTGCCTTCCAGCATGGTATTAAACAGGTCTGGATCGCTGCTCATCAGAGGCGTCAATGCAAGCACAGACCGGTTAAACCAGAATGGGAAAATATCCTCCTCAAGTTCTTTCAGTTGAGCAGGCTCGATTTTCATGGGATTATTCATACGTGAGGATATGCCTTTTATCTCCGGCAGCATCAGCAATCCGCCCAGATCGGGATGTATGGGAGCACCCACGCGCCAGGCCGAAGGATTTCCCACGATCAATTCACTGTCGTACACCTTTAGCTCCATATTCTCCAGAATATATCTGAAAGCTTCGGCACACCGCATGATCGGGTCGCCCTGTGTAACTCGGCGCCGCTTGAGCAGAAAGGAGTTGATACGGTTGTTGGCAGCCACCTGCCAGCTTTTCTGGGGAATAGATTTGGCTGACTTTTCAAGGCTGCGACGGTAAAAGCGGTATTGAACGGAGGAAAGCAGCTTATCCAATACATCGCGCCGCATATGGCTTGAGTAATAGCAGGTAAGCAGCGACGCCTTCTGTGTACAGACGTGATAAGGAGAGTTGAGAATATCTTCTCTCAATTTTTTTAGCCGCGGCAGGGTTTGCAGCGAGTTCTTCGATTCGGTTGCCGAATATACAGTTTCGTGCATTGACCGATTTCCCCCTTTCTCAGTCCGCTGATAAAATTATATTGGGGTGGCCCGATAATCTGAAATCCCGCACTTAATTATACCAGTTTACAAATTATACAAATAATGTATAATTTAACTGTCGACAAATAAAGTGGGCGCGGGCGCATCTGTGCCTGGAAGTGTTATCATTCTAATATCGGAGTCGGGTGGATTATATTATCAGGAGGTGCAGTAAATGGCGGACAGAGACACACCCTTAATCAACAATCTGGAGTATGGCCCATGGCCCAGCTATATAAAGGAGATCAAACGGGCTGCCAAGAACAACGCTGCAGCCGGTGATCTGCTGGGTGTGCTGGAACTATCGTTTAAAGACCGTATAACTCATTGGAAGCATGGTGGCATAGTGGGAGTAACGGGCTACGGTGGGGGGGTGATCGGGCGCTATACCGATGTGCCGGAGCAGTTCCCCAATGTAGAGGCGTTCCATACCATGCGCATCAACATGCCCTCCGGCTGGTTTTATACCACAGAGGCTTTACGCAAAGTATGCGATATTTGGGAGAAGCACGGCAGTGGACTGACCAACTTCCACGGTTCCACGGGGGATATCATTCTTCTGGGAACCAATACCCAGAACCTGCAGCCGTGTTTTGATGAATTGACGGAGGCCGGGTTCGACCTAGGCGGCTCCGGTTCAGCGTTGCGTACCCCCAGCGCCTGTGTTGGACCGGCCAGGTGCGAATGGTCTTGCATCGATACACTGGATATATGCAATAACCTGACACAGGAATTTCAGGATGAATTACACCGCCCCAGATGGCCTTATAAATTTAAAATCAAGGTATCGGGCTGTCCCAATGACGGTGTTGCTGCTATAGCCAGAGCTGATTTCACTATCATCGGCACATGGCGTGACTCGCTGCGAATCGACCAGGACGAGGTGCGTAATTACGTAAAGAGCGGATTCGATATTAGAACCATCGTCATAGATAAGTGTCCGACCAGAGCGCTGGACTGGGACGAGAAAAAGAAGAAGCTCAATCTTAGGGCTGAAGATTGTGTGCGCTGTATGCACTGCATCAACAAAATGCCCAAAGCGCTGAGGCCGGGACTGGATAGGGGAGCCACCATTCTGATAGGCGGCAAGGCCCCTATAATCAAGGGTGCTTACCTGTCGTGGGTATTGGTTCCCTTCATGAAGATGGAACCCCCTTACGACGAGACCAAGGAGTTATTACGTAAAATATGGGAATGGTGGGATGAGAACGGTCGAACACGTGAAAGGGTAGCGGAACTAATTGAACGTCTGGGAATGCGAGCTTTTCTGCGGGCAATCGGTATTAAACCCACTCCGCAGATGGTATACAAACCCCGATCCAATCCCTATGTATTCTTCGATTAAATTTTTTAAGGAGCGCAGCGATGGGTAAAAGTGATATAGGTCCTCCGGATTTCAGGAAAATGCTCCCCCCGGTTATCAAGAAGAACTACGGAAAATGGAAGTACCACGAAATAGTGAAGCCAGGTGTGCTCAAACACGTTTCCGAAACAGGCGACGAAGTGTGGACGGTGAGAGCGGGTTCTCCAAGGCTGGTAAGCGTTGATTTTATCCGCGACATATGCGATGTAGCAGATAAATATTGCGATGGTCATCTACGCTTCACAAGCAGGTACAACATAGAACTGATGACTCCCAAGCAAGAGAATGTGGAGCCCATAATCGAAGCGGTCAAGAAGCTCGGACTGCCGGTGGGCGGCACGGGTAAATCTATTTCGAATATAGTACACACACAGGGATGGGCTCACTGCCACAGTGCAGCCACCGATTCCTCAGGCCTGGTTAAAGCCATCATGGATGAGCTATATCCCTATTTCACCAGTATGAACCTGCCGGCCAGGGTACGCGTGGCTTTGGCCTGCTGCATCAATATGTGCGGTGCGGTTCATTGTTCGGACATAGCCATAGTGGGCATACATACGAAACCCCCCAAGGTGGACAACTCCAAGCTGAGTGCAATGTGCGAGATACCGACTACCATGGCGGCCTGCCCCACGGGAGCCATCCGCAAGAGCCCCGACCCTAATATAAAAGGTCTGGTGGTCAATGATGAAAAATGCATGTACTGCGGCAACTGCTTCACAGTCTGCCCGGCCATGCCGCTGGCCGACAGCACAGGAGACGGCGTGGCAATATACGTGGGCGGCAAGGTTTCCAATGCCCGCAGCGCACCCATGTTCTCACGCCTGGCCATCCCCTATCTTCCCAACAACCCGCCTCGCTGGCCTGAGGCTGTGAATGCCATTAAGAATATCGTTGAAGTCTACGCCAAGAATGCCCGGCAGGAAGAACGCTTGGGTGAATGGATCGAGCGTATCGGCTGGGAAAGCTTTTTTAAATTGACCGGAATAGAATTCACCGAGCATCATATCGATGATTTCACTCACGCAGTAGATACCTACCGCACCACGACGCAATTTCGCTGGTAAGGAGGCTGAGCCATGACAGAAGGAGTGACCGAAGAGATTAAAGAAAAGATCCTCAAGTACTTATCGACCACCAGCAAGGCTAAAAACCGCGATGTCGCCAGAGCTATCGAGGTGGACAAGCCTATTGTGGACAAGGCCATCGGTGAATTGGCAAAGGAAGGAAAGATAGAATACTTGTATCTTGAAACCTCCTACGTCAAATTAAAAGCTTGAGCAAACTGAATGTCCAGAGCTGTAGCATCTTTAATGATAGCAGCCCCACAGGGGCGCTCAGGCAAGACCACAGTCACTATGGGGCTTTGTGCGGCCCTCCGTCAAAGAGGATTAAAGGTCAAGCCCTTTAAAAAAGGGCCTGACTATATTGATCCATCATGGCTGGCTGCGGCCGCGGGAAATATCTGCAGCAACCTTGACCCTTTTATGTTCGGTGAAATAGCCCTGAATCAAGCATTCTCGCGGGGCTGCGATAACATGGATATTGCGCTCATTGAGGCCAGCATGGGGTTATACGACAGCCCCAGCGAGGACGGTGTCGGAAGTTCTGCCTGGTTGGCCAGGCTGCTTAAAACCCCGGTGATACTAGTAATCAACGCGGCCCGCATGACACGCAGCGCAGCCGCTATGGTTTCAGGTTATATGAACTTCGAACCGGGCACTGGAATTAAAGGTGTAATACTCAATAACACGGCAGGACTGCGTCACATTAGCAAACTGGTCACAGCCATTGAAAAATACTGCAGCGTACCAGTACTGGGCTGCATTCCCTCGGACAAGCGTCTCTCTCTTCAGGAACGACATATCGGCATAGTGCCTTTCGTCGAACAGGATGATTCAGCAGATATAATCCAGAGGGCCTGCGTCGTAGTAGAAAACAACATCGACATCCAACGCGTATATGACATAGCTAAAACCGCGGCAACATGTGGGGTTAGAGGGTACGAACCTTTAGATTTCTGTGCGGGCAGTGGAGTATCTAAACAGTCCATCGGCCCGAATGTGACCATAGGCGTCCTTTACGATAAAGCATTTTCTTTTTACTACCCTGACAATCTGGAAGCGTTGCGGAACAACGGCGCCCATCTTGTATTCATAAATTCATTCACTGACTGTCTCCCGGATGTAGACGGCCTTTATATCGGAGGAGGCTTCCCCGAGCTTTATGCGGCCGAGCTTGAGGCCAACGCCCGATTGAGAAGAGATATAGCCCGGGCCGCGCAGCGGAGCCTACCGATTTATGCCGAGTGCGCGGGTTTAATGTACCTGTGCCGAAACATTGTCAAGGGCAATAGACGCTACCACATGGCAGGTGTCTTTAATGAGGAAGTAGAAATAATCGACAGACCCCAGGGGCACGGCTACATGGTGGTGGAAGCCAGAAAGGGCAATCCCTTTTTCCGTCCGGGCGCCATACTAAAAGGGCACGAATTCCATTACTCCAGGCTGACCGGTCACACAGCGGCGAATGCCAAATTCGATGTCAGACGCGGTCACGGCATTGACGGCCGCACTGACGGACTGGCAATCAACAATACACTGGCCACCTATATGCATTTACATGCGCTGGCTGCACCCGGTTGGGCCGGCGATTTTGTCAACCTCTCTTTATCGCATAAAATGAATGCAATCAAAGCACTAATATGACATGGAGGATAGGCCATGATGACAATCTGCCCGGTATGCAAAATGGAGATTGAAGACAATAAAGCCCGGGGCACCAGCGAGCTGGACGGTAAAACGTACTACTTTTGCTGCAAGGCCTGCAAGAAGCAGTTCGACGAAGCCCCGCAACAATACACTGATAAAAAATAGCTTGGAGGAGATTAATGCCAATTGTAACACTCGGTGGACAGCAAATTGAAGTTGACGAGGACGGTTTCATCCAGGAGCCGGAGAAATGGAATAAAGAAGTTGCAGAAGACCTGGCCAAAACCGAAGACGCCTATCCCATGAATGACGACCATTGGAAGATCGTGAATTACCTGCGCAACTATTTTCTGGAATTCGGCATCGCGCCGCCTATCCGCATGGTAACCAAACAGACCGGTTTCGATCTGAAGACCATTTACAAGCTTTTCCCCGGAGGACCGGCCAAGGGTGGATGCAAAGTAGCCGGCCTGCCTAAACCAACCGGCTGCGTATAAATCTGATCTTTTATGTGGCTATTACTGTTCACATATATCTGTCTGATAATTTTCGTCACCGGTATCATCTGGAGGGCATACAAATACGCCTCGCTGCCCGTCCACCTGCGCTGGGAGCTTTATCCCGTCGCGCACGAAGTGGGCAAGCCCTATGGCGGATCGTACTTGGAAGAGGAAGATTGGTGGCACCGGCCACGTAAAATAAACTTGATAAGCGAATCAACCGTGTTCCTGCGAGAGATAATGTTTTTTCGCGAGTATTTCTTCAGCAACCGCCGATTCTGGAGCTTTGTCTATCCCTTCCATCTCGGATTGTTCCTGATGGTGGTATGGGCAGTAATGCTACTGTTGGGTTCAATCATTACATTGAACGGTTTGACAATTAACGCGGTGTCGCCTGATGTGTGGAGCCAGCTGATATACTACATTACTCTCATATCCGGCGTTGCCGCCTTTATGCTTGGCGTCCTCGGAACCATTGGTCTGCTAATAAAACGCACTCACGATGAAGACCTGAGAAATTACACTGCGCCCATTGACTATTTCAATCTCACAGGCATATTATTCATTTTCCTGACCGGTCTTCTTTTCTGGATTATCGAAGATCCCTCCTTTAACATAGCGCGCGGCTTTATTAAAAGCCTGCTCACTTTCGACTCTCCACAAATAGGCCTTATAATGACAATTAATATAGTGCTCTCATGCCTTTTCTTGGCGTATATGCCGTTTACTCGCATGATGCACTATGTAGCCAAATATTTCACCTATCACAAGGTACGCTGGGACGATGAACCAAACAAACCAGGCACCGGTCTCGAGCGTAAATTGCAGGCACAGCTTGATCAGTCAGCCGGCTGGTCTGCACCGCATATACAGACAGGACAAAGCTGGTCCGAGCAGGTGAAAAGCAGCGGCGCCACCGGTAATACAGAGAAATGAAGAGGAATATTCGCCTCAAAGACATCAGTAAGGTTGAAGGTCGGATGGTTGATATCGACAAGGCCGACCTCAGCAATCTTCCTCCCCCGCTCGATGATCCTGTGGATGAACCGGGTATAAAACAGTTGACCGGCGAGCAGGGGGCCAGATTCGATACTTCTCTGGATGGTGTATCAGCCATCGGGCTGATCAAACCGCAGACCAAGCAGGGAGAAGAGGAATTCGTCGAAAAATTCATCACCGGCCTGAGAAAACTTCTGTCGAAGCAGGACAACTGGACCTTTCTCCAACCGTTGATGCTCTCACTGGAAAACTGCGCTAAATGCCAGAACTGCTCGGAAGCATGCCCCATATACACCGAGAGCGGCAGGCAGGAGATATACCGTCCCACTTACCGATCTGAGATTCTTCGGCGCATCATACGTAAATACGTCAAGAAAGAGGGCAAACTTCTCTCCAAATTCACAGGAGGCGATATTGAGCTCAATTATCAGACTGTAGCCAGGCTGGCAGAGCTGGCCTACCGCTGCACCCTATGTCGCCGATGCGCACAGTCGTGCCCCATCGGTGTAGACAACGGCCTGATCACACACGAGCTGCGCAAACTTTTCAGTCAGGAGATGGGCATAGCGCCCAAGGAGCTGCACCAGCTGGGCACCGTCCAGCAACTTAAAGTCGGGTCGAGCACGGGCACATCACCCAAAGCCCTGGCCAGCTTCATCAACTTCATGGAGGGAGAGCTTGAGGAGATAACCGGCAAACCCATCCGCATACCAGTTGATAAAGAGGGTGCCGACATATTATTACTGCATAATGCCGGCGAGTTTATCTCCTGGCCGGAAAATGTTGAGGCCTTCGCTATCATATTTGAAGCCGCCGGCATCGATTGGACTCTTTCAAGCAAACTGGTAGCCTATGATGCTGTCAATTATGGTGTCTGGTACGATGACGTTCAGCTGGCTCGCATAGCAGTTCGCCACGCTGAGGCAGCCCGGGACCTCAAGGTTAAGCGCATGATGGTCGGAGAATGCGGGCATGCCCACAAGGCGATGCTGGTGGTATCGGACCGCGTATTAACCGGCGATTTGAATATACCACGCGAGAGCGCAATACCCCTGCTGGAGGATATCGTATTAAAGGGTAGAATTAACCTGGACAGGTCTAAAAATAACTTCCCTGTAACGTTACATGATCCCTGCAATCTGGTACGTCTGAGTGGGATCGTCGAGCCGCAACGCCGCATCCTCAGAAAAATATGCCCTGATTTCCGCGAAATGGAACCCCACGGAGTGGATAACTATTGCTGCGGCGGTGGAAGCGGTTTCGCCATCATGGACTCGAATAACTTCTCCGATTGGAGATCATCGGTGGCCGGCCGTATGAAACTCAAGCAGATTCTAACAACGTTCAGCGATGTGATGAGTCCCGAAGTTCACAAGTACGTATGCGCTCCCTGTTCCAATTGTAAGGGGATGATACGCGATCTATTGTCACGTTATAAACTCACTGAAAAGCATGGCATACATTACGGCGGCATGGTTGAATTAATAGTCAATGCCATGTTGGATATAAAAGGGCAGTTCATCCGCTGGGAAGCATAACATCTACAACTCATAAATTATACGGTATTTGACGCTGGAAAGCCGGCTTTTTAACGACACGATTATTTAATCCCATTCATACGGCAGTACGGTCTTTTCCCTAAACTGATAAAATGAAACGAGGATTTATGCATTAATTTAATATACCGGCATTATCTCCAAACAAGAATTTTCGTTGAGGTCGCGGTGGTCAATCAAAATTTTATCGATGCAGGTTGTTGCCAGCTATGCGGCACCTGCCTTTCCACTTGTCCCGTCCTGAATCTCAAACTGGAGACGGCGCGCGCAGCCAAGGATCGGCTCAACCGCGGTCTTGAAAGCGTTGTACTCGACCGTTGCACCACCTGCTTTTCATGTAATTCTTACTGCCCTAACGACTGCCATCCTTACGAATTGATACTGCTGCGCTGGCATGAGCGCTATTCAAGGCTGGGCCTGCCGGCTATCGCACGCATGGTGATACCGGATGATCCATCTTCCATCTGGAACCAGTTGTACCCCCTGCTTCCCCCTGATGAGCAAGAACAGATCGGAACCTGGCGGAGGACGGCAGGGAAGCAGGGAAAAGAGATTTTACTGACCGGCTGTTTCAGCTCTTTTTCACCCTATCTGGCTGCAAACACTATCCTGAAAGATTTAACGATCTACGGGGATGAACGCCTCTGGTGCAGCGGAGGGCATATCTATCAACTAGGGTTGCTGGATGTCGTTGAGCAAGCCGGACTGCGGGTTAAAAAAGTGTTAGGTGAATTGAAGCCCCGACGAGTTGTGACCATGATGGCGGCAGAACACGCCATGCTGACCCGCATTCTGCCTGAAAAATTCGCTATAGGTTTCGACACCGAGATCATTACACTGGAGCAATGGCTTCTGCAGCAATTACATTCAGGCAATCTAACGCTTACCACACCCTTCCGACGACGCGTCGCCATACATGACAACTGCTTCTCCAAGAGCGAGGGGGACAGCTTATGGCAGGCAGCGCGGGAAATAGCATCAGCCTGCGGAGCCGACGTGGTAGAGATGCCGCATAATTGTGGGGACGCGCTTTGCTGCGGGTTCGGAGCTGCAGCCGGCAGATTCAGACTGCTGGACCTGATCGAGCATGGATCCAAACGTCTTAAAGAAGCCGAGCAGACGGGCGCAGATTGTCTGGTGACATATTGCTCCGCCTGCTATTTCATATTCTCGGTTGTGAGGGAGCTATACGGCAGCAAGCTGGAGCTTTACCACCTGCTTGAGCTGGTTGATCTGGCAAGAGGAAATAAACCTCTGCACCGCACACGTCAGCGAGCCTTTCAGATCATCGCTATTATAACAGCCAATATCCTGCGCATGGCCTTCAGCAGCGCTGCCCGCCGCCGATTCCATATAGATTTAAACCTGTTTGACCGCGAGCTATTACCTGAAGATATCGGCTCGGGATCAACACGGCTGACGAGGTTTTTCAACAGACTCTATAAAAGTGCGGCCTTCAATAACAGGCTGGTTCTTGGCATGCTGCATTTTGCCGTCAGGTCGATCATATATTTAAGAAGGAGCGTGAAGAATGGCAGCTAAGGGCGAATATCAGTTTCATGATATAGAGAACTGCATGCTCTGCGGGGAATGCCTGTCGCGCTGTCCGGAGCTCAACCTGCCGCTGGAAATTGCCAAACAGGAAAAGCTAAAAATAAACCGGGGCGAGATCAGTTCTTATGTGTCCAAAGCCTGCACGGGCTGTTTCAACTGTGATTTCTACTGTCCGAATCAGGCCAATCCATGCGAGACCATCGTGCATCACTGGTGGGAGGTCTACCGCAGCCGCGGCCTTCCGGAACGGGCGCGTTATTTTCAGCCGTTGGAGCCGCTGAATTTCCGCAGCTATGTTACACAGCGCCTGCCTGCAGACGAGAAGGCCAGATTGGCCAGCTGGGACGATACGTCACGCTGCGAGGAATTCATCTATCCCGGCTGCAATGTCTGCACCGTCCCCTACCTCACGCAGACATCCTTGCTGCCCAGCATACCAATTCGAGGCGGACTCTCCTGGTGTTGCGCTGAAACCTACTTCCGCACCGGCTGTTTCGACCTGGCGGAAGCTCAGGGCAAGCGCATGCAGACACGCTTTAAAGATATGGGCGCCAAAAATATCCTTATGATGTGCACAGCAGGCACCTTCCTCTTCACCAGGGTTATGCCCGAGCGCCTGGGCATTAAATTCGATGCTAAATTCAAACCCCTTGTGCGCTACCTCTGGGAGGAGTTGCAGAGCGGCAGGATCAAGGTAGAGCGAAAACTCAACTTGACAGCAACAGTGCAGGATTCCTGTTATTCCAAGTTTCTGGAGCCTGATTATCTAGAGCTGCCGCGCCGGATACTCAATCATATAGGGGTTGATGTGATCGAAATGCCGCGCAGCCGGGAAAGAATGGTATGTTGCGGCATCGGAGCCGGCTTCAGTATAGAAAGCTGCTATAACACCATCGAACTTACACGTTCCACGCTGAAAAGATTGGGCGAGGCCAAACGGACGAATGCGGATATACTCTGCGTCTATTGCGCCGGATGCCTGCAAATGCTCGGCTCCGGTTCACTGTTGTACCCGGGAGCCCAGCAGATTTATCACCTGCTCGAACTTGTGCAGATGGCAACCGGCGAGAGACCTCAGCGCCGAATCAGGCAGAGAGCCCTCACCATGTTCAGCGGTACGCTGATCCACCAGACACCCAGACTATTATCTCCCTCACGTTTCAGGCCCACTATATAGCACGGCAACAAAGCGTATAATCGGGATAGAAAATAATTACATAATTAGGGCACAGGAGGTTAGCAGAGCCATGCTTCAGCTTCAATTCGACAAAGATAAATGCGCGAAGTGCAAATCGGTCCCTTGCCTCACCAAATGCCAGTACATCAAGCTTGATGTAAAAGAGGCTAAACAGCAATGGTCGAAAATAATCAACGGAGAGAATTCATTGGTGCTGGAAGCCTGCACGACATGCTATGCCTGTGAAGAGTACTGCCCTTCCGGCAACCATCCATTTTACATGCTGGTGGAACGGCAGGAAGAAAAAGGCATCCTTCCCGCCCCCAGGCCGATAATTACCATGTGGGTCAATCAGTGCCAGCCTGTAGGCAAATACATGGTAGGTATGCTGCAGGAAAAGGCGCTGTCGTACTGTCTCCTGCCTCAATTCAACACTCTCGCTCACGGCAAGCTATTTGAGGACATCGAATATTCAGTGATTTTCGGCCAGGAATTTTTCTGCAATGCGGTTTTCCTGCATTACGCAAAGATGTCGCTGATCAAAGAAAGGCTGCCTGTTGTCTTGGAAAATGTTAGGAAGCTGGGCATCAAGGAACTGGTGTGCCTACATGATGAATGTTTTGCAACTTATTCTTCGATTGCGCCTGCCTACGGTATTGAAGTGCCTTTTAAGCCGGTGCATTACTTTGAATACTTGTTGGAACGTTTAAATAAACTTCGATCCGAGTTGAAGCCATTGAATGTGAAAGCTGCATATCAGCGCAATTGCTCCACAAGGTTAATACCCCAGGTTGATCCTTTAATAGATGACATCTTCGGCATGATAGGTGTAGAAAGGGTTAGCAGGGAGTACGACAGGCAGAAAGCGCTGTGCTGTGCGGAGATTTTCAGGATGGGGATGGGACCGGAACTGGCTGACGATGTTCAGAAAAGGAACCTGGACGATATGCAGAAATCAGGCGCCGAATACGTGGTATTCAACTGCCCGGCCTGCTGGGATTCGCTGGCGCATAAGGTGGCCGCACTTGGATTGAAGCCCATTCATATTATCGATCTTTGCCGGCTTGCGATCGGTGAATCGCAGAGCCTTTGTCTGACGAAAATAGAAGCTGAGGTGTAGGCAAGATGATAGATGTATATCAAGAGCTGAGCCAAATAACCGATAAGGATTACGTATCCAACAACAGAGAGGAGCTGTACATATACGGGCGAGATCCAGGCCTGATGCCCCCGCATGAGCCGGATTTTGTCGTCATGCCTTCGACGGTGGATGAGGTGCAGGCTATAGTCAGGCTGGCTAACAGAGCGAAGATACCTGTTATTCCCAAAGGCGGAGGCCTCTCGCTAACAGGCCTGGTCATCCCGCAGAAAGGAGGCATCCTGCTGGATATGAAGCGCATGGGACAAATACTGGAGGTAAACGAGTCTGCAGGATATGTGATAGTGGAAGGAGGTACCACTCACGGCGCATTGAAAAGCTACCTGTTAAAGAATTACCCGCATCTCCGCCACAGCATTCCCGACTCTCCACCCATAGCAACTATAACAGCCAATGCGGTAATACACGGACAGGGGCGACTTACACAGCAACACGGGTTCAACTCCGACATGGTCTGCGGGCTTGAGGTAGTGCTGCCCACGGGAGAGAAATGCAAAATCGGCTCATGCGCTGTTTCGCCATACTGGTTCTCCAAGGGGCCGCCTCTGCCCGACCTGAGCAGCCTGTTTTTCGGTTGGTTTGGCACCACCGGTATCATCACCAAGTTAGCGCTGAGACTCTATCCCTGCAAGAAGATTCGCGATGCCATGCTTTTCCTGACCGATGAGGCCGAGCTGGTGCCGGAGATCATGCGCAAGCTCGGTCGAACAGAAATGATCGAAGACCTGGTCGTGACAGCACAGCCGCTGCCGCTCAGGTTCAGAGGCAACTATTACATTCTTTTCTATATAACAGGCGACACTGAAGAGGAAGTTGAATTTAAAAAGAAAATGGCCTGGCGTGCGCTATGGGATTACTTCGAAAGGAGAGAAGGCGGGTTCGTCAGCCTGCCCCCCGACATGAAGGCGCCCATGCTGGCCATGCCTTCCAAAGACACGACCAGGTTTGCCGATGTGAGCAAAGGTGGTGGATTTGAGTACAGCGGTCCCATAGCACCACTGGAAAAGTACCCGGCATACGTTAAAAAACTGGCCGAACTTGCAAATAAATACGACCTCTTTTACTCATCGGCCGCCCGTATGATCGACGGAGGGCATAGCATGATGTTCTCCTTCTCCTATACATTCAACCGGGCCGATCCGGATACGATGAAAAGGGCCAAGCAGGCGCTGGATGAAGCGGCCGACTTTGCACTTGAAAATGGCGGAGTGATGTGGAAACCCAACATCGATGAACAGCAGCTAATTATGGCCAGAATGGACCCGGAGACACTCAATCTGATGATGCGGATCAAGAAACTGCTCGATCCCAACGGAATCATGAATCCCGGCAATTGGGAGGTGGCCCGATGAAGAAATACCAGTCTCAGATACACAGATGCTTCAGGTGCGGTTACTGCAAATTTCCCACGGACTATTCAGCCATTAATTGCCCATCCTACAACAGATTTAAATTCGATACCTATTCAACTGGCGGCAGATTATGGCTGACTAACGCATGGCTTAAAGGGGAACTGCCCTGGTCGGAGCACCTGGCAGAGATTCTCTATACGTGTACCACCTGCATGAACTGCAGTCAACAGTGCCCCATGAAGTTTGCCCCGGACATCGTTGAATGGATCATCGGCGCCAGGAGCGATATGGTAGATCAGGGTAAAATTCCCACCCGGGTCAAGCGCTTTCTTGAATCAGTATATACCTATGGAAATCCGTTAAAAAACCTGCGTGAAGACAGGGGCGCCTGGGCCAATAGAATTAAAACCTATGCAAGAGGAGATGATTTCCTCCTGTATGTCGGCTGTCTGGGCTCCTATGATGAAAATGGACAGAAAACGGCCCGGAACCTGGCGACCCTGCTGCAAATGGCAGGCCTATCGTTCGGCATACTGGGAAAGGATGAAGAATGCTGTGGAAACGAGGTATATTCCCTGGGAGAAACCGATCTGTTCAATATACTGGCGAAAAAGAATGTCGATAAATTTAAGGAACTGGATATAAAAAAAGTCATTACACTCTGCCCGCATGGATACAATATCATGAAAAACCAGTACCAGGGACTGGGCTATCCATTCGAAGTTTACCATTACACGCATGTACTTGACAGCCTGCTGAGAGACAATCGGATCAAGCTGAAGGGTACTAAAGCGAAAATCACCTACCACGACCCCTGCTATCTGGGTCGTCACAATCAGGTATATGACGCACCACGCAAAGCACTGCAGGGCATCGACGGCATGGATCTCATTGAGATGGACAGAAACCGAGCGGATGCCTTTTGCTGCGGCGGCGGCAGTGGTAATTTTGTGACCGACTACCTGGCAGGCGGAAAGGACAGCCCTGCGCGGGCCAGGTTGCGTGAAGCCAGACAGACCGGAGCTTCCAAGCTGGCAGTGGCTTGTCCCGGTTGCATGGTAATGTTCTCCGATGCTATAAAGGCAGAAAACATGGAAGACGAACTACAAGTAGTGGATATCACTGCGATAATCTACGAATCGGCGGTCAGATAATCATTAATACTGCGTTATCATCAGGATAGAGAATTATCTCATGTAGCAAACAGCCCCGGCCCGAACAGCTATTTTTTGATAGTAGAGAATTTAAACAGGGTGTATAAACCGCAATAGCCGGTTATGCCCGTGATCAAAGCGATCAGCCCCAGTATGCCGACCACAATGACCAACCACAAAGCCCAAGATCCCAAAAAATACATCGCCAGACCGATCAAATTAATTCCGACTATTACCCTTATTATACGATCCAATGTACCTTCATTTCTCTTCATATTCTCGGCCTCCCGATTTAAATTTTAAGCCCTTTATCGGTCATGGTCAATCGTGAACCGGTGCCGCATAGACCGGCTCTAATATCTCACTTGACCGGATATCCAATGCACCTTATACTATTTATGGGCATATGCCCATAATAAAACTGCGTGAGACATTTATGCCGAGACCGAGGAAATGCCGCAGGGTTGCATTCATGCCAGGTGTGAATTATTACAAACCGGCCGGCGTGCCGCTGCGCTTTTTAGATGAAGTATGTCTATCCTTCGAGGAGCTGGAGTCCGTGCGCCTCAAAGATATGGAGGACCTCGATCAGGAGCAATCGGCGGAACGAATGAACGTTTCCCGCTCGACATTTCAACGTGTGCTGGAATCCGCGCGCACAAAGATCGCCGATGCATTGCTGAACGGCAAAGCGATCAGAATCGAGGGCGGGGATTTCGAAGTGCTGCCGCAGCGTTATATCTGTGCACACGGACACCAGTGGGAGGTTCCGCTTGAACAGTCCACTAAAAGTCCTCTGCAATACTGCCCCGTATGTAATACTGCTACACCACCACCCGTGCCGGCAATTGATATGAGCTGGAGCCGCGGCAGGGGCGGCAGGTGCCATCGAGGAGGACGCAACCGTTGATAGGTCGATCAACGTAAACTCCAATACAAAAGGAGGTGAACAATGCCATATGGAAGAGGCTACAGGATGGGTGGCGGGTTCAGGGGAGCATATGCTGCGTGGCCGTATATAGGTCGCGGCCGCGGAGGTCTCCCCAGGTGCGGGTATTACTTCGATAACCCGTCATATTACATGCCGGGTTATGAGGGTACAGCTCCCGCTGCCGCAGCTTATGATCTGAGCGACCTGAAAAAAACAATAGACGTGTTGAAAGACAGGTTGTCACGAATGCAGGCAGCGGTCAGCGAGATGGAGCGGGAAAGGTCTTAAACGGCGGAATTTTTATCGCTTATCTCGATCACTTGAATAAATGAACAAACGGAGGTATTAAAATGCCAGGGTTTGATGGAACCGGGCCACGGGGTCTTGGTCCTATGACAGGTGGAGCAAGAGGCTTTTGCGTAGCGCCGTCAGGCAATATCGGCGCTTACGGTCGCAGGTTTGGCTATCGCAGCTACGGATCGGCTTATGGGCCGATTTACCAGGCTCCCTACGACCAGCAGGACATCTTACAGCTCAGAAACGATATTAACCAGTTATTGAATGAGCTTGAGAATCTGGAGGCAAGAATCAGTCAAATGGAGAAACGCTAATTCGCGTGTAGCCGGACAGGCAATATAGGCAATATAAATAGTGAAAGGAGGATAAGTATGAAACTGGCGATTACCGCCGCCGGACCAGATCTAGATGCCGATGTCGATCCGCGCTTCGGCAGATGCAATTATTTCATTTTTGTCGACCCGGATACCATGAATTTCGTAGCGGTTGCCAACAATGCATCCGCAGGCGGGGCCGGCATAGCTGCCGGCCAAACGGTAGTCAAGCACGGCGCCAAAGTTGTATTGACGGGCGATTGCGGGCCTAATGCCTTTCAGGTACTTGCGGCCGCCGGCATAGAGGTCTACACAGGCGTTTCAGGGAAAGTCAAAGACGTGATAAATACCTTCAAAGCCGGTAAATACAAGACCATCAGTAAGCCCAGTGTACAGCCTCATCACGGCCAATCGGGTTGATAGCGGCAATACCAGAATACAAACAAAAATATCTATGAAATAAGGAGGTAATCCAAATGCCAAGAGGAGATATGACCGGACCGCCACAGGGTGGAGCCGGTAGAGGAATGGGTGGTGGCAGAGGCGGCAGGATGGGGGGAAACCGTCCCGGTGCAGGACCCGGCGGCGAGTGCGTTTGCCCTAATTGCGGCGCCAGGGTTCCACACCAGGTTGGTAAACCCTGCTACAGCATCAGCTGCCCGAAATGCTCTACAAAGATGGTAAGAGCCTGAATGATCATTTCTATAGCCAGCGGCAAAGGTGGGACCGGAAAAACACTGGTGGCCACCAGCCTGGCCGTATCTCTGAGGGGCAGGGAAAAGGTTCAGGTGCTTGACTGCGATGTCGAGGAGCCCAATGATCACTTGTTCCTTAAACCGACCATCACAGCCAGTGAACCGGTTTGCATACCTGTGCCGAAGGTGGACTTCGCCAGGTGCACATATTGCGGCCTGTGTGCCGAGGTGTGCGCCTACAGGGCAATTGCCGTGGTACCACGGGGTGTGCTCGTCTTCGATCAGTTATGTCACGGTTGCGGCGCCTGCGCTTATCTATGTCCCGAAGGAGCGATCTTGGAGGAGGACAGACAGATGGGTGTGGTAGAGTCGGGAAACGCGGATGACATCGATTTTGTGCAGGGACGTCTAACAGTCGGTGAGGCAATGGCTGTTCCTGTTATCCGCCGGGTGAAAACCAAGATCAAACGCGACGTGCTTGCCATACTTGATGTATCGCCCGGCACATCCTGTCCAGTGGTCGAGGCTATAGATAAAAGCGACTACTGCGTGCTGGTCACGGAGCCAACTCCCTTCGGTCTGCATGACCTTAAACTGGCGGTAGAAACAGTGAGGCAGCTGGATGTCCCCTGTGGAGTGATTATTAACCGCGCCGTTGAAGGTGAAATGTCTATAGATGAATACTGCATAAAAGAGGGCATTCCGGTATTGCTGAAAATACCGCTGGACATGAGTATCGCCAGCATATACTCCGAAGGAATCACGCTGGCTGAAGGCAAGCCGCAGTGGCAGGGCGCATTCGTCAGTGTTTACGATGAAATCAAGAGGATATCGCATGAAAGAACTCGTTGTGCTTAGCGGCAAAGGAGGTACCGGTAAAACATCTATCGCCGGCTGTTTTGCTGCCCTGGCGCGCAATAAAGTGATGGCGGATTGTGACGTGGACGCCGCCGCTCTACACCTGCTTCTGCACCCCACCGCCAAACATATTGAGAAGTTCTGGAGCGGCCAGATTGCCCGCATTGATGAAAATGCTTGCACCGAATGCGGCCTGTGTCAGGATCTATGCCGTTTCGATGCCATTCACAATTTCAAGGTCAGCCGTTTTGCCTGCGAAGGATGCGGGTTTTGCTCGCGTATCTGCCCGGTTGATGCCATTACCATGACTGATAATATGGCCGGACACTGGTACATCTCCGATACAAAATACGGTTTCCTGGTCCGCGCCCGTCTGGGCATTGCACAGGAGAACTCCGGCAAACTGGTTGCGCTGGTAAGGCAGCAGGCCAGGAAAATAGCCGCGGATAAGGGATTTACCACCATCATTACGGACGGGCCCCCCGGCATAGGTTGCCCGGTAATCTCATCGCTTTCCGGCGCCGATCTTGCGCTGCTGGTCACCGAGCCGACGGTATCGGGCGCGCACGATTTGGAGCGAGTGATCCAGGTCTGCCGCCATTTCAAGGTGCCCGCCGCAGTATGTATCAATAAATTCGACATCAACAGGAAAAAGTCTTTACAAATAGAAGAATTCTGCTCGAATATCGGTGTCTATGTGGCGGGGAAAATCCCCTTCGACACGTCTGTGAACCGGGCGGTGGCAAATGGAGTCCCCCTGGTGGAATATAACGACGGACCGGCAGCCGGTGAAATCATAAACCTGTGGAAGAATATTGAAGACAAAATATCGCTTAACTAATTATCAGGAGAACGTTATGCCTATCTACGATTACGCCTGCACCGATTGCGGGCACCGCTTCGAACATAATCACGAAATGGCAGGCCATGCGATGGTGAAATGCCCGAGTTGCGGCAGCAGTTCAGTCAGTAAATTAATCTCTGTGCCGGGACTCATCAAAAACACGAACAGACGACAGGGAGGGCAAACATGCTGCGGACGAGCAGAACGCTGTGATCAACCTCCCTGTTCCTCAGAAGGACAGTGTCACAGATAACAACCGGATGATCAAATTACTAAATCAAGGAGCTTATCATGAAATATGCAATACCAGTAAGCCAGGGAAAACTATCAGCGCATTTCGGTCATTGTGAGCAGTTTGCCCTTATTGATGCCGACGAAAACAATAAAAAAATACACAAAAAAGAGATGGTTGCCGCCCCTCCCCACCAGCCGGGCTTGTTACCACCATGGTTGGCCAAGCAGGGCGTGCAGGTCGTAATCGCCGGCGGGATGGGCGCCAACGCAATTTCATTGTTCAGACAAAATGACATCGATGTCGTGCTGGGAGCGCCGGCAGACGATCCTGAGCTGGTGGTTATCAATTATTTGAACGGAAACCTCGTAACCGGTGACAACCGCTGCGACCACTAGGGTTACTAAGACGGTAATAAACTCTGATCGGAGATCATGCCATGCGCGTTACCAGAAAAGAGTATCAGCAGATGCTGGAATCGGAGCTGCGCAAAACTTGCAGCGAAAAGACGGTGGAACATGCTTTAAGGCCAAGGAACATGGCAAGCATAGATATAGCCAGCGGCTACGCCCGCATCACAGGTCCCTGCGGAGACACAATGGAGATCTGGTTAAGCATCGATAACGAGATCATAGAACAAGCCTCCTTTATGACCGATGGTTGTACAACCACCATAGCTGCGGGGAGCATGATCACTGAGATGGCCAAAGGCAAGCCGGTAGAAGCAGCCATGCAGATAAGCCAGCAGGATGTACTAAAAGCGTTAGACGGGCTGCCTGAGGAAAGCGAGCATTGCGCCCTGCTGGCATCCAACACGCTCAAGGAAGCAATCAGGGACTATTACGAATACAAGCTTGACAAGTGGAAACGAAGTTACAAGAAACAGTGGTAATGTTAACATGTCTATTATATACGGCCCTGTTCCATCCTGGCGTCTGGGGAGATCCCTCGGTATAGACATGGTTTCGACCCGCTCTAAAACCTGCTCGTTCGATTGCATCTACTGCCAGTTAGGAAGCACGGTGAATAGGCAAGCAGACAGACAGGAGTTTGTTTCGCTTGATAGCCTGGAGCATGAGCTTGATGCGCTGCCGCCGATAGAGGCCGATTATGCAACGTTCTCCGGTGTCGGCGAGCCTTCACTTGCCAGCAATATCGACCAGGCCATCGCTATGGTCCGACGTTCATTGCATATCCCTATCGCCGTATTGACGAATTCATCTCTACTATATCAACAGTCCGTACGCGAGGCGCTGGCAGGCGCGGACATGGTTGTTGCCAAGCTGGATGCGCCCGACGACGACCTTTTAGCAGGTATAAACAGGCCAGTATTCGACCTTTCTGTTAAACGGTTAGCTGAAGGAATCAGATCATTTCGTAGCATATTCGACGGAAAGCTGGCTATCCAGTTAATGTTCATGCAGATAAATCAAGAGAAAGGGCCTGGGCTGGCCGAAATGGCAAAGACCTTTTTCCCGGATGAGATCCAGATCAACACACCGCTTAGATCTTGCCCGGTCAAACCATTAAATTCATTTGAGCTGTCTCAAATAAGCAGGAGCTTCTCCGGGTTCAAACACGTCATAACCGTTTACGATGCTTCTAAACCGACTACCATACCGCTCAATCAGCAGCAAACAGAGCGTCGCAGACCGGAGGCCAAAAAAAATGTCCGGTAGTAATCAGGCATTCAATCGCAATAAGATTCGCATCAAGGCCCCGCCCTTTTGTTTGCTTTCCAGGCATGATGTACAATTCGATAATACCGGTGCCGACAATTCAGAATGCCTATACCGGTAAAACTAAGCAGGTGGCGATGACTACAATGGAACGGATTAACCTTCAGCCCGATTATACATGTAACGAGGTTCCGGGCAGATGCCTGAAATGCCTTGCGGAGAAAGAGTTGGACAACTGCCTTTTCTCCTTGCTCAGCGAGCAATCAAGCGATGAAGAACTGCAGAGGCGTTATGAAGCGCTGCTGTCGCTGCTGGAATCTCCCGACCTCGAAAGGTTGCGAGGCGAAGCGGAACGGCTATTGTCCGAAGGCAAACAGGTCAAGGTCAGGATTGACTATGGCGAGGGCGACCCCCGCTTTGAATTGATTTCTGAGTAACATTATGTAGAAAGCGCAGGGTAAACCTGATGGAAAGGTTGAATTGAAAAAGTGTTTTTAGAATCGAATTAACCTTATTAATACGACCTTTTATAGGATTTTAAAGAAGGAGTACCCAATATGTCTTCACCCGAACAGGTTAAATCCAGGCTTGAGGAAATCCTCATACCTCACGTTGTTCGCAGCCTGACATTAATGAATTTGCTGCGCGATATTATAGTTACTGACAACTCGGTAAAAATCACGCTGGCTTCGACGGCGCTGGATGAATACTCTCAAACCTGGACGAGGGATAAAATAAAGGATTCATTAAGTGATTTGTACGACGTCAAGAAAATCAGCGTAGATTATATAGAATCCAAACCCACTGATCTCAATAAAATCGGCAATATCATAGCCGTCATGAGCGGTAAAGGCGGAGTGGGCAAGTCACTGGTCAGCGGTATAACAGCTGTAGCACTGAGAAGAAAGGGTTTTGAAGTCGGTATACTCGATGCCGATATTACCGGCGCCAGCATACCGAAGATGTTCGGCATAACCGACCGTCCCGGCGGAAGCGAGAGCGGCATATTACCGGTAACTTCAAAGTCCGGCATAGAAATCATGTCGATCAATCTGCTATTGCCGAATGAGGATGATGCCGTCATATGGCGAGGTCCCCTGATAGGCAAGGCCATAACTCAATTCTGGGAGGAAGTCGTATGGGGCAATCTGGACTATTTGATTGTTGACCTGCCGCCCGGCACTGCAGATGCACCTCTTACCGTTATGCAGTCCCTGCCGATTACGGGTGTGATAATTGTCTTCACACCGCAGGATTTGACAGCCATGATCGTTAGGAAGGCCGTGAAAATGGCCGGGCAGATGAATAAGAAAATACTCGGTGTGGTCGAAAATATGAGCTATCTACACGTCAAGCAGATAGACAAGGATATTGAGCTTTTCGGTAAAAGCAGGGGAGAAGAAATGGCGGCAGAGGCAAAAGCGCCGCTCCTTGGGAAAATACCGGTTGACCCCGATCTGGCTGCCTTATGCGATGCCGGGCACATAGAACAATACCAGTCCAGCCTTATCGATCAAATAGGCGATTATCTTGTCTCTCCACCCTTAGAACGCAGGCAACAGTGATAACCTGAGATTAATGCATTAACAACGCAGTGAGGAGGTAACAATGGAAGTCCAGATTACCACCCTGAGCGAGAATACCGCCGGTTTTGGTTTTCTCGGTGAATGGGGGCTGAGCATACTGGTAGAGGCTGATGGGAGAAAGGTGCTTATGGATGCGGGAGGAGGTCTATCCACTGCATATAACGCCCAACGGCTGGGCATCGATATGACAACTATCGATACCATCGTATTAAGTCACGGGCATGCGGATCATACAGGTGGACTGCACGAGGTTTTAACCAAATGCGGGGGTGCCGAAGTTATCTGCCATCCCGACCTCTGGTCTGCCAAACACGTCGGCTTCGGTCCGGAGAACTATATCTCCATCGCTGCACCCTTTTCCAGAGAAGAGCTGGAGAAGTGCGGCGCGCGTTTTAAAATCAGCCGCGAACCCGTATCCATCAGCGAGCATATAACCACAACCGGAGAAATCCAGATGGTCACCGATTATGAAAATATCGACGGGAACCTTTTCGTTAAGGATCCTGACGGCATGTCGCCCGACGCTCTTGCCGATGACCTTTCATTGGTTGTCAATGCTGACTTCGGATTGGTAGTGATACTCGGCTGTGCCCATCGTGGAATGATCAATACGCTACGCCAGGCACAGAGAATAACCGGCAAAGACAATGTATACGCTGTAATCGGAGGCACCCATCTTATCTTTGCCAACGAGGAACGGATTGAAAGGACTATAGCAGAACTTAACGAAATGGGGATCAAGAAACTGGGTGTATCCCACTGCACAGGTTTCGCTGCCTCGGCACGGCTGGCGCAGGAATTTCCAGGCATATTTTTCTTGAATAACGCCGGTTCCAGGATTACATTAAAGTAATATAGTAACATGAATCCGTCGCTGTTATGTTAAAGATAGAGCTGGAGCCGAGTCTCTCTCATTGTATCCACACGGTCACCAAGAAAGAATATGCGGATACGCTTGGTCGGCTATTGTCGGGTGAGTCCGAAAACGAGAGACTTAAACGAAAGCTGGAACTGCTAACCTTATTATTGAAGGAAATGGATTTCAAACAACTTCGTGAGGAGTCTGAAAGACATCTTGAGGCAGGCGAAAAGGTAAAATTTCTTTTCTACATTGAGAAGGGTACTCCCAGATACAAGTTGAAGATAAGGGCTTAGCGTCAGGTAGAGTCCAAATCCACGACCTTGTAATCGGAAACCTATCCACTAATTTGTATACCATTATCCGTAAAGACATTGTTTGCTGCGCCCCGGCGTATCTGGAGCCGCTTGTCATGACCGATTCTACGGCCTCGATTCTAAAGCTACGACCTTGCGGATGGCTACAGGCGGCATGCTTGTCTCCATTCTCTTGTTATTACACACTGCAACCGCTGTTAACTAACCTAAAAAAAATATATAATAGCCGTAATCAACATTCATAACGGTTCGGAATCTAATACGGGGATAAGTATAAATGAACAGCATCGCTACCAATAAGATCCCCAGAAAAGAGCAAATAGTCAATGCAGCGCGCAAGCTGGTTATCGAGGTAGGCAGCGAGAATGTGACGGTCAGGCGGATTGCTGAGGAAGTCGGATTCACCGAGGCAGCTATCTACAGGCATTTTAAGAGCAAAAAGGACATATTGCATTTACTTGTTGAGAACATTGAGAAAAGCTTGATCGCCGATTTAACCGTTACGGGCGGCCAGGATGGCGATGTGCTTGAAACTATCCTGCAGCGCCATCTATCATCCATCGAGATGCGGCGCGGCATATCCTTCCAGGTAATCGCGGAAATCATCAGCCTGGGTGACCGAAAATTAAACAGGCGAATATATGACACCATACAAAAATATGTGGAGCATCTAAAAGCTGTACTTCAGCAAGAGGTCAATCAGGGCAATCTGCGCAAAGATATAGATATAGATGCAACAGCTTTTCTAACGTTCAGTATAATGCAGGGTATATCCAATGTATGGACTCTGAGTAATTACAGCTTCGATCCCAAGGCACGATTTAATGCAGTCCTGAGCACGCTGAAAAAAGGGTTGGTTTAAACCACTTATGCCGGAAAAACCTTTTATCACGACAAAGCAGGCAGCATACAATGCATGATGCAGCACTGGTCGTAGGACTGGTGGGTGTACTGATCTTTGCCGCCCATCTATTCGAGGCGCTATTCAGGCATACCAGGATACCGGATATACTGCCTCTGGTAATTATCGGTCTCCTGCTGGGTCCGCTGCTCGGTATAGCTACGCCCACCAGTTTCGGTGCAGTCGGGCCGATTTTCACTGTTGTCACATTTGTTTTAATTCTGTTCGAGGCCGGCACAGGCTTGAGCATTTCATCTTTGCGCAAAACCTATAAAGAAACTCTAATATTGACTACCATCACATTTATACTGAATGTGATCATAGTTGGGATTGCCGCTTATTATCTGACAGGACTGGGTCTTATCAGATCATTTATTCTGGCATCGGTGGTAGGAGGGATATCCTCCGCTATTATAGCGCCCATGCTGGGCCAGCTTAATATGCAGGAGGACGGAAAGACCGTACTGCTATTGGAGTCATCGATCACCGATGTATTTTGCGTAATTTCCGCTCTCAGTTTTATCGATATTGCCGGCCTCACGGATATAACGCAATTTGATATCGGGCTTACCATGGGCAAGATGATAGCATCGTTTTTACTGGCGGCAATGATGGGCACCGTCGGCGCTTTCGGCTGGTCCTATATATTCAATAAAGTGCGCGGACTGCAAAACTCTATGTTCACAACCGCGGCTGTTGTTTTCGTGATTTTCGGTATTGCCGAATGGCTGGGCTACAGCGGAGCCATAGCCTCACTGGCCTTCGGCATTACGCTGGGCAATATAAGTTCACTCAAGCTGCCCAAACTGTATAACGGATTGAATTCGGGACTCAGTGGTCTGAACGTCTCTGAGAAGGCTTTTTTTTCTGAGCTGGTATTCATTCTTAAAACTCTTTTCTTCGTATACATCGGTATTTCTCTGCAGCTGGCGAACTGGTGGCTGATAGTAGTTGGCCTCATTCTGACCATCCTCATCTTTATAATACGTCCACCGGTAGTAAAGTTCACCGTTGTCAAATCCACTCCAATTATGGATGCAACGATGCTGGCGGTAGTTATCCCCCGGGGGCTGGCGGCGGCGGTTCTGGCGTCCATCCCTTTTCAACAAGGCATGGAAGGCGGCGAAATAATCCAGAACACCGCTTATGCCATAATATTGATTAGCATTATTCTCACCTCATTACTTGTATTCTTAATCGATAAAACCAGGTTTAAAAAATTCTATATATGGTTTTTCCGCAATCTCGGTGAACAACCGAAAAATACCGAACCATCCTGACAACCCCTTCACATCCAACTCCCAGCTCCCTCATTTTAGACTGCCCTTGACCAAAATATATAAACCGGCTACAATGTGAGTGAATATTCACTCACATATTAATTAAGATTTGCCGTGTGCTGACCATGTTTGAGAAGGGGGTCGTTAAAAGGAGGGGGTCGGCAGTTCGCCGGGAGCAGATTGCGGTTGCGGCTGCGAAACTTATAGTAAAGCTGGGCGGTGAGCACGTAACCATAAAAAATATCTCATCGGAAATCGGGCTTTCAGAAGCCGCCATATACAGGCATTTTACCAACAAGAGGGCGATCTACAGCTACATGATAGGCTACGCAGAAAAGGTACTACTGGCAGATTTGTCATCTGAAAAAGGCCGCGACGCGTCCGTGACGGCCGATGTCGACATATTGGTAAAACGGCACCTGTCCAACGTAGTCAGGAGGCGCGGTATATTCTTTCAGATCTTCACTGAGGTGATCAGCATGGGGGATGAACAACTCAACAAAGAAGCATTCAGGGCTATAAATCATTATGTTGCTCATATTGGTCAACTTATCAGGGCCTGCTACTCCTCCTGCTATTTTAAACGCGACTGTGATCCGTTTTCTTCAGCTTGCATTTTCTATTCCCTGCTCCAATTTCTGGTCAATACCTGGATTCTGAGTGGCTATTCTTTCAACCTGGAGAACCGGTTTAATCATATCTGGTTCAAATGCGGGATAGCGCAGCAGAGCCGATAGTAATCGTACGCAGATTTCTTGGCGAGGAGATTGAATATGTTCAATCAGATCGATTTACAAAACATGGTGAAGCAAAAACTGGCCGATTACCTATTTGTTGTTGTTTCAAACAGAGAACCCTATATTCATACCCGCGTTGGCGACAGAATCGAATGCATGGTACCTGCCAGCGGTCTCACCACTGCGCTCGATCCCGTCATGCAGGCCTGCGGAGGAATCTGGGTTGCCCATGGTAGCGGCAGCGCCGATAGGGATGTGGTTGACATCAAGAACATGGTATCCGTACCTCCCGGATCCGGCAGCTACGAACTTAAACGCGTATGGCTGACAGAAGACGAGTTCGATAGATATTATATGGGTTTTTCCAACGAGGCCATGTGGCCGCTCTGTCACATAGTATTCCAGCGCCCTAAATTCGACGAAGAGGACTGGTACACTTATAAAAATGTCAACAGGCAGTTTGCCGATGCCGTTCTGGAGGTGATCGGCCATCGCAAAGCCTTTGTTTTCATTCAGGATTATCATCTGACGCTTGTATCAAGGCTGATCAAAGCAAAGAATCCAAGAACCATCAGCGCTCAGTTCTGGCATATTCCCTGGCCGAACCGTGAGGCGTTCAGAGTATGTCCCTGGCAAAACGAGATCCTATACGGGCTGCTCGGCAACGACCTGCTCGGTTTCCATATTGCTTATCACCGGCACAATTTTCTTGAAACCGTTGACCGTGCGCTGGAATGCAGGATAGATAACGAGAAATTTTCCGTTTCGCACGGCAATCACACTACCTATGTAAGACCGTTTCCCATCAGCGTGGACTTTGAGTCCATCGGCGAGAGGAGCCGGACAATTGAAGTTGAAAATGAGATGGCGGCCATCAAGCAAAGGTACGGGATAACCGACGAGATCATCGGTATCGGCCTGGACAGAATCGACTACACTAAAGGTATACCTGAAAGGCTGATGGCCATCGACCAGCTGCTGATAAAATATCCCAAATACAAATTCAGAAAAAGGCTGGTATTTTTCCAGCTTGGAGAGCCAAGCCGTACCAAGATCAAGAAGTATCAGGATCTGAATACCGAAATCGACAGTCTGGTTCAAGAAATCAACAACAGGCATGAGACCGACGGATGGAGGCCTATAATATATATAAAAGAGCACAAATCACCTGCTACTCTGCTGGCTTTCAACCGACTTGCGCACTTCTGCCTTGTCAGTTCCCTGCACGATGGTATGAACCTGGTCGCCAAGGAATATATATCCAGCAGAGTGGACAATGACGGCGTACTCATACTGAGCAGGTTCACGGGCGCCGCCAGGGAGCTCGAGGAGGCGCTGCTGGTCAACCCTTATTCGGTACAGGATATCGCCGAGACTATTCGAGCCGCGATTGAGATGCAACCACAACAGCGCCGTGAGAAGATGACTAAATTGCGCGAGAGGGTGCGTGAATACAACGTCTATAGATGGGCGGCCGATATCATCGCAGCCATGGTAGAGATCAAGTGAATAGCATCAGGATAAATGCAATATCTTTTTAACGATTGGAATGGTATCTGGAAGAATTTGAAGGCCGCGAAACGCAAGGTGTTATTGTCCGATTACGACGGCACACTGACACCCATAGTGGATCGGCCCGAGATGGCACTATTGCCGCACGAAACTAAAAACTTACTGGAGAAGCTTGCTCGCAAGCAGGGCGTGACGGTGGGCATTATCAGCGGCCGCGCAATCGCGGATTTACGTAATATGGTCGATATAGACAACGTCATTTTAGCCGGAAACCACGGCCTGGAAATCGAGGGGCCGGGAATACGGTATATATATCCTCTAACTGATGAAATTCGATCCTTCATGCTCGTAGTCAGCCGTGTTTTGTCCAGGGCTCTGACCAGCATAGGAGGAGTAGTTGTGGAGGATAAAGGCCTGAGCCTGAGCGTACATTATCGACAAGTTGATTCAGAGCAACTGCCTCAGGTTAAAGCGATCTTTGACAATACCGTTGATCTGGGCAAAAAAAGGGGGAAAATCAAAACTTCATCAGGGAAAAAAGTGCATGAGGTAAGGCCGGCAGTTCCTTGGGATAAAGGTAAGGCGGTACAGCTGATACTGGACAAATTCCTGCCGAAAAATGTGCGCGCATCCTCGCTGTCCATATATTTTGGAGATGACCTTACAGATGAAGATGCGTTCCGGACTATCAATAATGCGGGCGGAGTATCGGTACTAATCGGAAATGCCGGTCAGCAAACAAACGCCGCCTACTATTTAAACGACACGGCTGAGGTTAGAAGCGTACTTGCTGAAGTGCTAAAGATTGCGTAGGATAAAAACATGATCGAGTGGTTTCAACATAATTGGTTGCTGGTGGTGGTGCCACTGGCCATCTTTATGGCATTCTGCATCATAGGTCTCTGGGCCAGGCGTGTGCTTTATAACAATCTAAACAGGTCTTTGACTAAATCAGGATGGGGAGGACGCGAGGTGCTGATTCAGACTACACGCGGGCCTTTCTTCTTCTGGTTTATTCTGCTTGGTTTGTATGTTGCTATCGCATTTTCCAGTATACCGGAAGATACCAAGACCCTGATTATCAAAATAATCGCCAGCGTTTTCATTATCTCCATTATCTGGCTGCTCATCATCCTCAGTGAAAGACTGCTAAGCATTTACCTGAGCGAGTTTAAAAACGTCAAGCGGCCGGCCAGATATATTATGATCGCTTTGCGATCGACACTGATTGTTGTTGGATTACTGATATTGCTCGACTATTGGGGTTGGCCACTGACCCCTTTAATACTTCTGGTTGCCTTTATCATGCTCGTGATTATCCTGGCCTCACGTGATGCGATACTGAATATATTCTCCGGATTTGAGATCACTGCCAGCCGCATGGTGAAAGAGGGCGACTTTATAAAAATCGGCTCCGGTGATGCAGGCTATGTTACCGACATAGGATGGAGGAACGTTGTCGTCAGAACACCTGACCAGATTATCATGGTTATACCCAACAGCAAACTGGTCAGAGAAACCATTGTGAATTATGGTCGCCCGCTTAAGAAAGCCGCAGAACCATTTCATTTCTACACCCGTTTGCATCTGAAGGAACTCACCGGTCTGAAAGCGACAAATTTGATTGCACTGGTGAACATACTCAAAGCGGCGCCAGACTCAATAGTGTACTACCATACACACCACTTTCTGGAGGAGTATCAATATCTCAATCCCGAGCCTGCAAACGATTTCGCATTATGGGTGGGAGATGCCCTTGACAATCCCATACTGTCGGAGAAACTGGCCAATATAGACACTTTTGAGTTCACCAGCCTTGCGTCTTTAAAAAACGCCCTGATCTCGGTTATGGAACAGTATATGATTGAGAATCCGGGTATCAGATTTTCCCAGGCTGAACGTGAATTCCATTTCGTTAAGGTGGTAAATATCATCGCTCCTACCAACTATTATGCATGGGATCTGCGCGAGTTCGTCGAAGTCCTGCGCAAGATCACCCTAAATTCCCTTTACTACCATGTATTCGAATCGAGGTTGCGGCTGCAAAGGCGTTCCAACGATTTCTCTGTATGGATCAAGGACTCATTTGATGAGTCCGACCTCGCCGAGAAGATCGACAACCTCGTGCCTTATACCACTACTCTCGAGGGGTTGCGTTCAGAAATTATTCAACTCATCGAGAAACGAATTAAATAGAGAATAATATGGATAATGCGATAATCAACCGGTATAAAAACAGGCTGGAGGATTACCAGCCGATTGTAGGCAAGAACATAATCGATGAACTGAAGATCCTGGGTTCTCATTTAGCCGGCAGAAAGGTGCAAAATGTAAATTCCACCTTCTCGGGCGGCGGGGTGGCGGAGATTCTCGCGCGCATGGTTCCGCTGTTGAAACAGCTGGGAGTCGATGCATCCTGGGATGTAATTGAGGGTGATGAGGAATTTTTCAATGTCACGAAAAAATTTCACAATGCCCTTCACGGCCAGGAAGAAACATTCACCAAAGATGACCTGAACATCTTTGTCGAGACAAGCCGCAGGAACAATGAAAAAATGGCGCTGGATGCCGACATATTCTACATTCATGATCCGCAACCGATTATGCTGATTGAGAGAAAAAAATCATCCGGCGGTGATTGGATCTGGCGCTGCCATGTCGACGTTTCGCATCCGGACAAAGAGGTATGGAATTTCCTCAGGAAATACATTGTGGAATACGATGCCACAGTATTCTCCGCCCCCGAATTCTCCCAGCAACTTCCGGTCAAACAATATCTGATCTCCCCTTCCATAGATCCACTGAGCAATAAAAACCGTGAGATGTCGCAATCGGAGATACAGTCAGTGCTAAATAAATACGGGTTGGACAACGGCAAGCCGATGGTGGTTCAAATCTCACGGTTCGATTACTTAAAAGATCCCGTGGGAGTCATTCAGGCATTCAGAATGGTCAGGAAAGGCATCGATTGCCAGCTGGTGCTGGCAGGTGGAACCGCCACGGATGATCCGGAGTCGACCCGTGTGCTGGAAGATGTGAGGGAATGTGCCGGCAATGATGAAGACATAAAAATACTCGCCATTCCCCCGGGCAGTGACCTAGAGATTAACGCTTTGCAGAGGGCCGCCACGGTGGTTTTTCAGAAATCGCTCAAGGAGGGCTTCGGCCTGACCATCAGCGAGGCTTTATGGAAAGGCAAGCCGGTGGTTGCCACCGCTGTGGGCGGCATACCTCAGCAAGTGAGGAACAAGGTTACGGGACTTCTCTGCCACAGCGTCGATGGAGCAGCCTATGCCCTCAAACAGCTGCTGAGCAACCCAGAATACGCGGCCTGGCTGGGTAGAAACGGCCATGAGCACGTCAAACAGAACTTTCTGATAACCAGGCATGTCAAAGAATACTTGCTCCTATTTCTTGCCGTGGACAATCCGTCGGATATCATTAGTTTGTAGACAGGCCAGCGAGTGTCGGTAAATCTTAGCGAGAGTCGCTTGGTAGAAGGTGCTAACGCCTATAACCGCGATTGAGGTCGACTCCATCACCAAATAGTCTACCGGCTTTTTCATTGACAGCTCTGCTATACTTTTATATCTGAGTGGAGGTTGGAAATACCTGACTGGACCTTCAATGAAATTTCACAGAATACTTATCGCCAATCGGGGTGAGATAGCAATACGGGTAGCACGGGCGGCATCCGATCTGGGCATCCAGGCAATCACCATTTATTCCCAGGACGATGCAGAATCACTGCACGTGCTGGCCGGCGACAAATCTTATGCTTTAATGGGGAGCGGGGCGGGCGCCTATTTGGACAAGCAGCAGATTATTTCCCTGGCACTTGATGCCGAATGCGATGCCGTGCATCCAGGCTACGGTTTTCTAAGCGAGAGCGCCGATTTTGCGCAACTTTGCGCGCAGGCAAATCTTGCATTCATCGGGCCGTCTGCAAAAACGTTAAAACTGTTCGGGGACAAGGCACGCACGCGCAATTTAGCAGGAGAATGCGGCGTTCCAGTGATGCCCGGCAGCGGGGGACCGATCACACTTAAAGAAGCATTGGATTTTTTTGTGTCACTGGGTCACGATGCAGCAGTTGTCGTGAAGGCGGTAAAGGGGGGAGGAGGCCGCGGAATTCGTCCCGTCTACAGGCTGGATGACCTGGAAGAAGCCTATAACCTTTGCCGGTCGGAGGCTGCTAAGGCTTTCGGGTGCGGGGACGTATATATTGAGCAGTATATGCCGCAGGCCAGGCATATCGAGGTACAAGTAATCGGCGACGGTAGACAGGTAATTCATCTGGGAGAACGCGAATGCACTCTGCAAAGACGCGGCCAGAAGCTGATCGAAGTCTCACCGAGCCCTTCGGTTTCCACCAAACTGCGTGCTGAGTTAACAGGGGCAGCTCTGAGGATGGCAAGGCACGTAAATTACATCAGCCTCGGCACCTTCGAATTCCTGGTCGACCGCTCATCCGGCAGCAAACCTTTATTTGCCTTTCTGGAAACCAATCCCAGATTGCAGGTTGAACACACCGTAACGGAAGAAGTTACCGGCATCGACCTTGTCAGGGCACAGATAGAGATAGCCGCAGGTAAGACACTGCCGGAACTTGGCCTTGTGCATGACTGGCCTCATCCTCGTATTTACGCTCTGCAGGCGCGCATCAATCTGGAACGCATAGATCATGCCGGCAATGTGATACCTTCGGCAGGGCGGATCGGCGTCTATGAGGCACCATCCGGGCCGGGCATAAGGGTGGATGGCTGCGGCTACAGCGGCTATACCATCAATCCTGCCTTCGATTCACTTCTGGCTAAATTGATTATCACCTCTCGTTCAGATAAATATCAGGATGCGGTTGTACGAATGCAGCGAACACTGCAGGAGTTCCGCATAGAGGGCGTAGAAACGAATATACCATTCCTGATAAACCTGTTATCCAGGCAAGAAGTGAAAAATAACGATATCCATACGCGTTTCATTGAAGACAATGCCAATGCTCTGGCACTGATGCAGGATAAATGGCAAGAGCGTTTTTTCTCCAGCGACCGGTCTGTACGGTCAGCTCAAGCCGAGCTTGAGCAGCACCCGGCGCCTCCAGGAACCATACCACTGAAAGCGCCCATGCAAGGGTGCGTAGTGGATATCGAGGTCATCGAGGGAGATGCTGTAACAGCCGGCCAGAAATTAGTCGTACTGGAATCCATGAAGATGGAACATGTCATTACGGCGGTTTGCAGCGGATATGTGCGCGCGATCAGCGTTTCACTGAATGAAAGCGTGAAGGCCGGATCGCCCCTGCTTTTCCTGGAGGAAGCCGAGGTCAACGCCGATATCAAGACCACTGAAAGCGAACCCGACCTTGACGTTATCCGTCCCGATCTTGCCGAGGTGATAGAAAGGCATTCTTTCACACTGGATGAGCGCCGTCCCGAAGCTGTTGCCAAGAGGCGCAGGAAGAACCAGCGCACGGCGCGCGAGAATGTGAATGACCTGTGCGATCCCGGCAGCTTCATCGAGTACGGTGCTCTGATCGTGGCTGCCCAGCGCGGCCGGCGTCCGCTGGACGAGCTTATCAGGAAAACGCCCGCCGACGGTCTTATCACGGGAATCGGCACCGTAAACCGCAATCTATTCGACGAAGCCAGGTCACGCTGCATGGTACTGGCCTACGATTTCACCGTACTGGCCGGCACACAGGGTCTTTTCAACCACAAGAAGATGGATCGGATGCTGCACATAGCCGATCGATGGCATCTCCCAATCGTTTTATTTGCCGAGGGGGGTGGCGGCCGTCCGGGCGACACCGATGCCAACGTGGTGGCCGGGCTTGATCTCACAACCTTCAGCCGTTTTGCGGCTTTGAGCGGGAAGGTGCCCCTCATCGGTATAGTGGAGGGCGCCTGCTTCGCCGGCAATGCATCCCTGCTGGGCTGCTGTGATGTTATTATCGCCACCCGAGGATCCAATATCGGCATGGGAGGCCCTGCCATGATCGAAGGAGGAGGGCTGGGGGTTGTTAAAGTCGACGATATCGGCCCCATCGATGTTCAAACTCGTAACGGCGTGGTGGACATAGAGGTCGCCAATGAGGCTGAGGCAGTATCGGTTGCCAGAAAATACCTGTCATATTTCCAGGGACCGATCGCCTCCTGGAAATCCGCCGACCAGCGCAAACTGCGCTGGCTGATACCTGAGAACAGGCTGAGGGTATATGATGTCAGGAAGGTGATAGAAGGTTTGGCGGATACAGGGTCCGTGCTGGAGATGAGGCCGCGTTTCGGAACCGGTATGATTACAGCACTGGTGCGTATCGAGGGCAGGCCGTTCGGCCTGATCGCCAATGATCCCAGACATATGGGAGGAGCCATAGAGGCAGACGACGCCGATAAGGCAGCACGCTTTCTTCAGCTGTGCGATGTGCATCGCCTTCCCGTACTATCACTATGCGATACACCGGGATTCATGGTCGGGCCTGAGATTGAGGAACGAGCGCAGGTGCGACATGTCTGTCGCATGTTCGTAGTCGGATCTCATATGACAGTCCCATACTTCACCATCGTTCTCCGCAAGGGATACGGTTTGGGCGCCATGGCAATGGCGGCGGGCAGCTTTCATGATTCATTTTTTACAATTGCGTGGCCGACCGGAGAGTTCGGGGGCATGGGTCTGGAAGGAGCAGTCAAACACGGCTTTAAAAAAGAGCTCGAAGCAATAAAGGACCCTGCTGAGCGAGAGGCGACCTACAAATTTTTCGTCGAGCAGGCCTACGCCATGGGCAAGGGCTTGAATATGGCATCCTACATGGAAATCGATGCCGTGATCGATCCGGCCGAGACACGCCGCTGGATCATGCGCAGCCTTGACTCGGTTCAGAAAAAAATTCCGCAGGCATCCGGACGCACGTTTATCGATCCATGGTAAGCTGCTATTTAATCAGCTTGCGCGCCTCAGCCTCAACAGTCCGGTAAACTTCCCTCAAGGGAACACCGTGCTCAGCTGCGATCTTCCTGCATTCGTCATATTCCGGGGCAATACTGACTATCTCTTCCGCGAATCGCTTTACCTTTACCCTGACCATGCCGTAACTTGATTTGAATTCGACTATATCACGGCCTGCGATATGTCTGTATACCGGCCGGACCCTTATACCCAGCGTGGAGGTCTCCCGCATTACGGTCTCCGCCATCTCCGTCTCCGCATAAGCAGGAGAGAGCACGCTCAGCATCACGGCAGGACGGTTCTTCTTCATCTGTATGTGCGTGAACCATACGTCCAGCGCACCCTGTGCGAACAGCCTCTCCATAACATAGTCGTAAATCTGCGGGTTCATATCATCTATGTTCGTCTCCAGTAGCACCATGTCCTCACTGACATCATGGCCGAATGATGAACCTATCCACAGACACATGACGTTGGGATATTCAGCGGCATTTTTGCTGCCAGCTCCGTAGCCCACCTTCTCCAAGTTTAAAAAAGGCCGGCTGAATTCAGCCAGCGTAGTTAGAATTGCAGCACCGGTCGGTGTGACCAGCTCCTTTCCCTGCATAGCAGCATGGCGCGGTTTAACTACGGGCGCCCTAACACGAGCAATGAGCTCTACGGTAGCCGGCGCTGGCAACGGCAGGGCGCCGTGACGGCACTCGACGTTTCCCTCCGTTAGTGGAAAAGGTGATGCATAGCAACGCTCTATACCCAGCAGGTTCAAACCGATGACAACGCCCACAATGTCAATTATAGAATCAACCGCTCCGATCTCATGGAAATGCACCTTATCCAGCTTGACTCCGTGCATTTTGGCCTCCACCTCGCCCAGGTTGCGAAAAATGGCCAGCGCCTTCTTTTTTAGCCCATCACCAAGCCTGCTGCCCACGATTAAATCCACTATATCGCTATAACATCGTTCGGGTTGTTTTACACTATCGTCCAGTATCACCCGTGCCCGGGTTGCACGAAGCGCACCTCTCTTGACCTTCTCGGACTTAATCCTGTAACCGTCCAGAGAAAGCTTACTGAGTTCTTTCTCCAGTTCTACATTGGACAGGCCGGCGTCCAGCAATGCACCCAGTATCATATCGCCACTGCATCCGGCGTAAAGGTCGAAGTAGGCTGGTCTACCCATATAATTACCTGATTTAATCATGAGGTCTGCCGGTTCATGCTTCCCATCTGATAGCCCGCCAGGTCGAGCGTTACATGCTTATAGCCGAGTTTCCTGAGCGTGTCGACGACAGCCTGACGGTTGTCCTTTTTTATAAGCCTGGCCAATCCTTTCTGGTCCACCTCGATCCTGGCCATGTTACTGTGATGCCTCAGCCTGACATGCTCGATCCCAAGTCCTCTGATAAAAGACTCGCCTGCCGACACCTGACGGAGGATATCATGCGTGATAGGTGTGCGATGAGGTATCCTGGTGGCCAGGCAGGGATTAGCCGGTTTCTGCCAGTTCGAAAGTCCTTTTTTTCTGGCAAGAGACCTTATCTCCCGCTTGGTCAGAAAAGATTCCGCCAGCGGGCTGCGTACACCGAGCTCAGCTATGGCAACCAGGCCCGGTCGAAAATCGCTGAGATCATCGTAGTTGGTCCCATCGCACACGTATCTTATATGCTTTGCCCGGGCAGTCTCATTCAATATACCAAGCATATTCAACTTGCAGTGATAGCAGCTGTCCTTGTTGTTGACCGCGAAGTCCGGAATATCGAGCTGGTTGAACTCTATCACAGTTAGATTCAATTTGAGCGAAGTTGCCAGATTTTTTGCCGCGTTGAATTCTTCCAGCTCCATCAGTGGGGATTTTGCCAGAACGATATGCACCTTGTCCTTAAGAATTTCGAAAGCAGTGACGGATAAAAACGTGCTGTCCACCCCTCCTGAATACGCTACCATAGCGGAGCCCATTCTATCTATAATGCTTTCCAGGTGAGCGACTTTATCCGGTGTTTTGCTTTCAACACTCAATTTCCGTGACTTCATCTGTTAATCAGTCCGGCAAGATAGCCGGCGTTGAACCCCCCGTCGATATTCACCACTGCAACACCCGGCGCGCAGCTGTTGAGCATGGTCAGTAGGGGTGCGATGCCTTCAAAATTGGCCCCGTAGCCGACGCTGGTGGGCACCGCGATGACGGGACAGGTCACCAGCCCGCCCAGCACTGCCGGTAGCACTCCATCCATACCAGCCACCGCCACGATCACCCTGGCGCTTCTGATCTGCTCCAAATGATCGAAAAGACGATGGATGCCGGCCACTCCTACATCAAAGATACGCTCAACTTTGTTGCCCATCATTTCCGCTGTTACAGCAGCTTCCTCGGCTACCGGTATATCCGCTGTTCCTCCTGTTACGATGGTAATACCCGGTTTACCCGTCTTTTTCTCCGTGCGGTCTACGATTATGGCCCGGGCTTGCGTGTTATATACGGCATCCGGCAATTTTCTTTTAACAGCCCTGAACACATCGTCCTCTACTCGTGTGATGAGCACCCTGTCCGAACGTGCCGCCAATCTCTCTGTTATATCCACCACCTGTCTGCGCGTCTTGCCCGGCCCGTAGACTACCTCGGGAAAGCCAGTGCGCAAACTGCGGTGGTGATCGAGCTTGGCATGCATCATATCTTCGTAAGGCAGGACGCTGAGCTGCCCGACGGCATCCTGTAGAGATAGATCACCCGACCTGACCTGTTTTAACAGATTCATCAACCAGCGATGGCTGAACTTGTGCCCGGTGGACTTCTTCTTTTGATCTCCTATTTCCATCAACTTCTCACATCGCGCGTTATGGTAAGTATAACTCAGCCGAAGGAGCAGCACAATACTGACGCCGTAGCTGGAGCTAAACAATTTATACAAAAAAGTTGTTTTTTGTAACACCGTGGATTAAAATGACGGAGTCCGCCACCTGCAGGGCCATCTTGGGCCGGACGGACAAAGGGGGGTGAAAATGAGCATACCGAAACTGAGTGATGAGAAATACAAGGCAGTCATAGCCAGATACGAGAAGAAAACCCCTAAATCCAAGAAACTCAACGAGGAATCCCGCAGGTTCATAGTGCCCATGGGCGCACCCGCCTACATGATCTGGCACAGGCCGTATCCTCTCTTCATAGACAGCGCCAAAGGTTCCCGCCTTTACGACGTGGACGGAAACGAGTATATAGATATGTTCATCGACCAAGGCATCTCCTATATAGGGCACAAGGCGCCCGCCATTCGCAAGGCCATCGATAAGACGCTGGACAAATACGGTTTCCACCTGGAGATGTGCGAGGAGCTGGCCACCAGGTGGGCGCAGAAGGTGATGCAGCATTACCCGTCCATCCAGAAAATAAAAATCGTTAATTCAGGCAATGAGGCCACCGAGCTTGTCTGTCAGATCGCCAGGGCCTTCACGGGTAAAAACAAGATCATAAAGTTCGCCGGCCATCATCACGGCTGGAACGGTGTATTGTCTTACGATGCTTTGGCGGCCGGCTCAGGCACACTCTTCACGGCGGGCATACCCAACAACCACTGGGACAACCTGATCAACCTGCCTCCCAACGATATAGGCATCGTGGAGAAGGCACTTAAGGACAACAAGGAGCAGGTAGCAGCCATCGTGCTGGAGCCGTTGGGCGCTTCGTCCGGTGGCACACCGCTTGCCGAGGGCTTCCAGCAGCAGCTGCGCGAACTGACGACCAAATATAACGTCCTGCTGGTATTCGATGAGGTGGCCACCGGTTTCAGGGTGGCCATCGGCGGGGTACAGCAATTGCTGGGCATAAAGCCGGACCTTACCTGCCTGGGCAAACCGGTCGGCGGGGGCATACCCATCGGAGCGGTGGGAGGACGCGAGGACGTGATGTCGGTGGTCGGCGCGCTGGATCCCAGGGCCGAGCATTTCGGACCGCTCTTCCCCATGGGCTCGTTCTGCGCACACCCGCTGGCCATGGCGGCCGGCATCGCCTTCATTGAGGAGCTTGAGAAAGGCAACTACATTCAGAACTCCGTCGAGCGGGCCGCAGACCTGGCCAAACTGATCAACGAGGTGGCAGCCGAGCTGAAGATGGACGTCTCGGCCCACGCCATCTACAGCATCGTGCACTTCGGCCTGAACGGAAAGTTCGACATGAGCCAGGTGCTGGAGGTCTACGAGTTCGACCTGATGATCAGGCTGGGGCTGCTGCTGGGCAATCCGGGCGCAGTGGTGCTGCCCGGACATGTCTATATGTCGGGCGTCATGACCGAAAAGGACATACAGAATAGCCGGCAGGCTTTTGTTACAGCATTCGGCATTTACAGGTAATAGATATAAATGTTGTTCATACAGGTATATTGACAGGGGAAATGGAAATTGTATAATGCCTTGACCCACCCTTTTCTCAGCAGCTACAAATAAGATGAAGGAGTTGACAGGGATGAAAGAAGAGACACAGCAAGGCCAGGGCATACTCAGAAAAGAGCTAACTTTACTACTGCTGGTTTTCCTCATGATAGGCCTGAATATCGGCGGCTCGCTGTTCACGCTGACCACGGTCGCCGCCGGTCTGACCGGCCCCTCAATTATCATTGCGCAGTTAATCTGCTCACTGCCCGTATTTTTAGCCATAATTCCTTACATGCTGATTACCTCCATCGCTCCCAAGTCGGCAGCCAGCTACCAGTACAGCAAGCTAGCCTCGTATCCACTGGCAGTAGCGACTGTTATAGTGCTGCTGGTAGCCGTGCCGCTGGGCGGCCTTCCCCTCTTCGCCATCACGAATGCGCGTTTCCTCATGATGCTGTTCCCGGACGCCCCTGCGATGGTGCCGGGGCTGGGCATCTCATGGGTGGTGCTGATCGCGATAATCTCGATTACCATCTTCTATATCATCAACATTGTGGGTATCAAGCCCACCGCCTGGGTGCAGTTCGGCATGGTATTTCTGTTGATTGTCGCACTGTTAGCTTTCATTTTCGGCGGTTTTCCGCAGATCGAGTGGTCCAACTTCTCGACCATGTTCACAGGCAATCTGAAGTTTCCCGGCATGCCTCCCACACTGGGCGTGACGGTGGGATTGATCGCGGCAGCGGCTATCTGCTACACGCTGATTGCCGGCGGACGCTTCGGCATCGAGCTGGGCGAGGAGGTGAAGAATGCCAAGGTCACCATACCCCGCGGACTGTTCCTGGCGATGGTGGGAGTGTTTCTGCTCACGTTCTTTGTAGAGCTTGTGGCGGTAGGTGTCATGCCCTGGGACCAGCTTGCGGCATCTAAGGACCTGGGCGCTGTCAGCAGGCAGATATTCGGCGCCAATTCCTTCTGGTTCTTCTTCTTCATCATCGGCGGCGCGGTAATGGCCTGCATTTCCACTCTGCACGCGCTGATGACCGTCTCCGGCCGTTATGTCATGGTCTATGCCCAAGACGGCTTTTTCCCCAAGTTTCTGGCCGATATAAACAAGCGCTGGGGCACGCCACACTGGGGGCTCACTCTGCCCTGGGCGCTGACCGTGATCACACTGCTGCTGGCAGGCGAGAGCCTGGCCATCTACGGAGCCATGCTCAACTTCGGTATGCTGTGGATGGTGACGCTGGTGTTGATAGCGGTATCAAGACTGCACAAGACCCACCCCAACGAGGTTAAATTGTCGCAATATAAATTCAAGCCGGGCGTGGTATCCTTCACAGCCATAACCGCCGCCGTGCTGAATGTAATATTCATGCTGCTGCTCATAGTGTTCATGCTGATGCAGAAGGTCTACTGGCCTATCATACTGTTTGTTCTGGCCATCATCGTGGGACTGGCACTTTACTACATCCAGAAAGCGAGAAAAAAGATCAGGCCTGCCAGCCTGCTGTAGCCCGGCCTGATCAGGAGAAGCCGACAAGTCATGCCCGGAATTGAGCGTATTGCCGTCATCGGGGCGGGCGTAATGGGCCCGGGTATCGCCGTATCGTTCGCCCGGCACGGTTTCCCCGTTGTACTGGCCGATATAGACTCCGCTGCGCTCGAGCGTGCTGCAAGCAGCATCACTTCCATTGCCCGTCTATTCGAGAATACCTCGAATTCGAGTAATCGCGGTGGAAAGGACATCGCGGGCAGAATAAACCTTACAGCATCCTTATCGGAGGCAGCGGCCGAAGCTGACTTTATTCTTGAGGCCATTAAAGAGGATATACAGATCAAAAGCCGTGTTTTCGCCGACCTGGAAAAAGCCTGCCCGCGTCGGGCAATTCTGGCCAGCAATTCCTCCACCATCTCCATAGACGTAATAGCCGAAAAGGTCTCTGGCAAAGACAGGACGATCCTGGCGCATTTTATCAATCCACCGGAAGTTATGCCGATAGTTGAGGTGGCTCGGGGCAGCTCTACTTCCGATAAAACATTTAAAGACACTACTGACCTGATAGAACAAATCGGCAAGAGGCCGATTATCTGCGACAGGGTTGTGCCCGGCTATCTGGTCAACTCATTCAACATGGCGATAATGGCCGCGGCGCTGGATTTCCTGGGACGTGGGGTAGCCACCCTGGAGGAGATAGACTTTGCCTTTACACAGGGACTGGGCCCGCGCCTATCGGTCATGGGGCCTTTCAAGACCATGGACCTGATCGGCCTGGACCTGATCTGGCAGGCGATACTGAACTTAGATCCCAACGCGCACAGCGACCCGCGCGCCGCCCATCTGCGCGAGCTGGTTCAGGCAGGCCACTTCGGCATGAAGACAGGCAGGGGCTTCTATGATTATGGCGGACGCAGCCGTGACGAAACCATGCAGGAGATCGACCGTCAACTGCTGGAGATAGTGACAAACCGTCCCTCGGGGACGAAAGGAGGTACTCTGACCCATGGGATTCAATAAGATTTTAGTGGTGGGCGGAGGCGCTATCGGCGGCATCACAGCAGCACTGCTAAGCAAACAGGGATTGGACGTGGTAGTGCTGGATGCCGATAAAGAGCATGTCAAACGTATGAACAACGGCCTGGAGATCAGCGGCTTCAGAGAGCTGACCGTGCCTGTAAAGGCCATGCTACCCGGCGATTTCGTGGACAAGAAAAACGCCGGTTGGGCTGATATCGTCCTTCTGGCAGTCAAAGGATTGCACACTGAAAATGCGCTGAAATCCGTTTTACCGGCGATATCAAAGACTGCTCCCGTCGTCTCACTGCAGAACGGCATCAACGAGGAGACAATCTCCAAAATCGTCGGCATCGAGCGCACAATCGCCTGCAGCATCACCTGGGGCAGCACCAATAAGGGTCCGGGCCAGCTGATGCAGACCACAGACGGCGGATTCATCATCGGACAATGGCCCACGGGCAAGAGCAAAATAGTGGATGATACGGCCGCTCTACTTTCCAAGGCCTTCAATACCGAGGTATCGGACAACATCATCGGTGACCGCTGGACCAAGCTGCTGATCACCGTTTCGCTGACCGGCGTAGGCACAACGGCAGGACTGACATACGGAGGCGTTATCGAGAACGAGACAGCCCGCAAGGTGGCGCTGCCCGTGATAACTGAGACTTACGACGTCGGTATCGAGGCTGGCGTTAAATTCGCCGACCTGATGGGCGTCTCTCCCTCCGTGGTACTGGTGCGCAATAAGGAGGACTTCGAGAAGGCATCCAAGCTGATGGAGATAGGCTTTGCAAATCACAAGGCCACCAAGCCGTCCATGTGGCAGGACATTGAGAAGGGCCGCAAGACCGAGGTTGATTTCGTCAACGGTTATGTGGTCAGGAAGGGGAAAGAGGTCGGACTGAAAACACCGGCCAACGAGATGGTAACCAGAGTTGTCAAGGAGATAGAGGATGGCAAGAGAAAGCCTGAACCGGCCAACTTAATAGAATTCGACAGCATCATTGCGTATTTAAAATAACAATTTTCACACAAAGGAGGTTCATAATCACATGGCCAAGAAACTTATCATCCAGGTGGCACCATTCGGCTCCAATACACTGCATGAAAAAACGCCAAATTTACCCAATCTCGGCAAAAGAACGCCTTATCTGCCAATAACACCAGAAGAAGTCGCGGAGGAGGCATACCGTTCGTATAACGCCGGCGCCACTCTCTGCCACATCCACGCCAGAGACCCTGTAAGCATGCTGGCAACCCCCGATATCAAGGTATGGGGGCAGGTAGTGGAACGCATTCGGGAAAAGTGTCCGATCATTATCGAAGCGGGTGGCGGTATCGGTGCCTGGGTCGATACCAAGACCTGGCAGATCATCCCGGCTTCCGAAGAACAAAAGCTGGCGCTGCTTGACATCAAGCCTGAACCGGACATGCTTACGGTCAACATGGGTACCTTCGACATGTCCATCGGTAAATATGGTTTTTCTACATTCAGCAACACTCCGCCCTTCCAGAGAAAAGTGATCAAGGGCATCCTGGAAAAAGGCTGGGGCATGGAGTTAGAGATCTGGGATGTCAGCCATCTCTACAATACAATGGCATTGTGCGAGGAAGGTCTGTTTGATAAAAACATGGTATTTCACATCGACTACCCGCTGGGTGTAGCCGGTGGCCAGCCCGCCACACCGAGGCAGCTAATGTATATAGCCGAAGAAGGCAAGAGAATGTTCCCCAATTCCAAGTGGCAGGCGCTGGGTATCGGTAAAGATGAGTTCCCCATGATAACCCTTGCCATGCTGCTGGGCGCTGACAGTGTACGTGTCGGACTTGAGGACAACATTTATATCTCACATGGTGTGCTGGCCAAATCCAACGCCGAACTGGTTGAAAAGGCTGTCAGGATAGCAAGGGAGCTGGATTTCGAGATTGCCACGGTTGAAGAAGCCAGGGAACTACTGCACCTGAAGAAGAAATAGCTTCTGTTCTGGAAAGACGAAAAAGGAGGAGCAGGATGTATAATCAGCCTGACGCTCAACGGTACCAGCTGTCGTCAGCCTCACGGCTGTATATATTCGTCCTGCTCTTCCTGCTTTATTTTTTCGACTATGTGGATCGCACGGTAGTCACCTCGCTTTTTCCCTTTATTCAAAGGGACTGGGGAATATCGGATGCCGAATGCGGCATGCTGGTTTCAGCGGTTTACTGGGCCATCCTGATCTTTACCTTTCCGGTATCCATACTTGTCGATCGCTGGAGCCGAAAGAAAACTATCGGACTGATGGCCGTTTTCTGGAGCCTGGCCACTGCGGCTTGCGCCTTTATGCCCAACTTTAAAGCGCTTTTCGGCGCCAGGACGGCCATCGGCATCGGCGAAGCCGGTTACGCTCCCGGCGGATCCGCCATGATAGCCGGAATATATCCCGAGGAGCAGCGTGCCCGAATGTTCGGCATCTGGAACGCCTCCATACCGCTGGGCAGTGCGGTAGGTATTGCCCTGGGCGGGATAATCGCCAAATCACTGGGATGGCAGCATGCCTTTGGACTGGTAGCCATCCCTGGTCTGATCGTGGCCATCCTATTTTTCTTCGTAAAGGACTATAAAACCGTTGAACTGGTCAAGACGGTAGATTCAGATAAAGGAACAGGCAAGAAAAAAATGACCTTTGGTGATATCAGCAGGGAGTTCCTCAAGACTCCCAGTCTGTGGTTCACCTATCTGGGTTTCGCCGCTGTAGTATTCGTTACCACCTCTCTCATCACCTGGCTGCCGACCTATTTCTTCCGCGTCGGAGGTATAGCAGAGGATCAGGCCGGACTGCGCGCCAGCGCAATCATGGCACTTGCGATCATAGGGGCACCGCTAGGCGGATTCCTGGCCGACCTGTGGTATAAAAAAGACCTGCGCGCGCGGCTGCTGTTTTGCGCCATCTCGATCATAATCACCGCCGCGCTGGTCTACTTATCATTTTCGTTGCTGGAAGGCATGGTACAGTATTTAATGTTGCTTCTGGTAGGTATCGCCATCACCAGCTTCATACCCGCCGCTCTGGCAGTCTGCCAGGATGTGGTGCACGCCGGTCTGCGCGCCACTTCCGTCGCCCTGGCTGTGATTATCCAGCACCTGCTGGGGTCGTCACTGGGCCCGATAGTGACAGGCGCTTTCTCCGACGCCTATGGCATAAAGACGGCCATGAGCTTTCTTCCCATTTACCTTATCGTCGCTGCGGCTCTATTTTTCGCAGGCTCCTTCTTTTATAAAAAAGACTATGCCAAGGTCGAAAAAATAGAGCTGCAAATGGAATCCTGATACTTCCATCCCAGCCTTATCCATGTGATTCTATAGAAAATTGCATATTTCTATAGAATTCTTTACCATTAAATCTTGAGCGGATGAACTTATTTCAAATATGAGGGGCTTTGCGGTGAAAAGAACAGACGTAATCAGCATAAGAGAAGCCAGCCAGATACTGGGGGTCAACGAAGCAACACTGCGACAGTGGCCGGACGAGGGCAAGCTCAGCGCATTCGTAACCCCGGGAGGACACAGGCGTTATTTTAAATCCGACCTGAAGAAGCTCACACGTTCCGGGCAGAAGGTGCTGGGCATCAAAGACCTGGTCAGCGAGCTGGAAGATACCACACCCCGACACCGGGAGATAGCGCGCGGCTTTTTCGACAGGTCTCCACAAGCGGTCAAGCCATGTAAAGAGCACCAGCTACGGTTGGCAGAGCTGGGACGCCGCTTGCTTCACCTGACGGCCAGATACATCAGCGAGCCAGCCAGAAGGGAGGAATCGCTCTCCGCTGCCCGCGACACGGGCAGATGTTTCGGCATTCTGCTGGCCGAGATGGGAATGCCTTTGACCGAAGCTACGGAAGCCTTTCTCATGCACCGGGAGCTGATCATGCAGTCGGCAGCCGGCCTGGCAGGAAAACGGGAGGCACGTGGGGGCCGCATTGCAGAGGCCATACCACTTGCCAACCACTTGATAGATATGACACTTATTTCCATGATTGACGAACATCAAAAGAATGCTGGCAGCAGAGCGGCGCATCAATGATATCGATATCCCGTTTGCTTTGCGGCACCGTAAGCCCAGGCGACGTTCTGCGTTACCGCGACCCGGCAGTCCAGGCTAAAAGGGAGCCGGGACCGGTGGTGGTATGGAATTGCACCCGCCGGTGCAACCTTCAATGCATACATTGCTATGCGGGCTCCAGCAGCCGTGCAGATGCGCCCTCGATGAACACCGAACAAGGTATGCGATTCATCGACGACCTAGCTGATTTCAATGTGCCGGTAATTCTATTTTCGGGTGGTGAACCCCTGATGAGAAGCGACATCTTCGATCTGGCGCAACATGCCGTCAGCCGTAATCTACGCATTGCTCTATCAACCAACGGCACATTAATAGATGATAAAACAGCAGACAAGATCGGTGAGACTGGTTTTGCCGAGGTCGGTATCAGCCTGGATGGCACAAGCATAACCAACGATCGCTTTCGCGGTAAAGATGGTGCCTATCAAGAGGCCCTGGATGGTATCCGTGCCTGCGTGGCAAGGGACATCAGGGTATCTCTCAGGCTCACTATAACAAGATACAACCACACAGATATTCCCGATATCTTCTCGCTGATAGAACGGGAAAATATCAACCGTGTGTGTTTTTACCACCTGGCCTATTCCGGACGGGGCGATAAACTTAGACAACATGACCTCCCTCACTCCGAAAAGCGAAGAGTTGTGGACATGATCTGTGACCGGACACTGGAAATGCACAGGCGAGGATATCCCATAGAAGTGCTCACGGTGGGTAACCATGCTGACGGCGTATACCTGTATCTGAAGATGAGGGAACAGGGGAGTGAGAAAGCTGAACGAATACGAAAGTTGCTCAAACTTAATGGTGGCAATAACTCTGGGATAAGGATTGGAGCGGTAGACGATAGAGGGGCCGTCCACCCTGACCAGTTCTGGCAGAGCTACTCGCCGGGAAATGTTTTACAGAGAAAGTTCGGCGAAATCTGGACGGACATGTCACAGCCGGTGCTGAAAGGGCTGAAAAACCGCAAGCACCTGCTCAAAGGCCGCTGCGCCCGCTGCGCCCATCTGGATCTGTGCAACGGTAACCTGCGCGTTCGTGCCGAGGCTGTACACGGGGATATATGGGCAGAGGACCCTGCCTGTTATCTGAGCGACAAAGAGATAGGTTTAATAGAATGAGCGCCGATATCTCAAGTTTGAATCTAATAAAACCCGAGCTTCAGCTGGTGGCATGGGAGATTACTCGCTCGTGTAACCTGCATTGCGCGCACTGTCGAGCGTCCTCCACAACGGGCAGTTACAAGGGCGAACTGTCCACACAGAAGGCATTTACCTTAATCGACCAGATCAGGGAAGTCGGCAATCCTATCATCATTCTGACCGGAGGTGAGCCGCTAGTACGCTCCGACGTGTATTCCATAGCCGAATATGCAACGGTCAGCGGCCTGCGTGTGGTCATGGGAACCAATGGCACTCTGGTTACACCCAGAGTCGCAGCCCGGCTCAAAGACGCAGGATTATCGCGAATCTCGGTCAGCCTGGATTTTCCCTCGGCGCAGACACAGGATAGATTCCGCGGGCAGCAGGGCGCATTTGAGGCAGCCCTTTCCGGTATCCGCTGCATACGCCAGTCAGGCATGGAGGTTCAGGTCAATTGCACACTCACCAGACTGAACATCGCCTACCTGAACGATTTGCTTTCCCTGGCTCTGAACGAGGGGGCGGTAGCCTTCCATCCCTTTTTCCTGGTGCCCACAGGCAGGGGCAGGGGCTTAAGCGATGTTGAGCTCAGTGCAGAGGAATACGAAAAAGCTTTAAACTGGATCTACGATAAACAACTAGATCTGGGAGACAAGATCTTCTTTAAACCCACCGATGCCCCGCACTATATGCGCATACTGAGGCAGCGTAATGGAAATCAGGAATTGAAAGCTCCGCCCACCCGCGCACCGCACGGACGCCGTGGGGGGGCCGATTCTATCAGCCGGGGCTGCATGGCCGGCAGCGGTTTCTGCTTCATATCGCATACAGGCAGGGTGCAGGGGTGCGGTTACCTGGATGTTGCCGCAGGCAATATCCAGCACCAGTCTTTCGGCGAGATATGGCGCGATTCGCCTTTGTTCCAGCAACTGCGCGACCTGAGTGCCCTCAAGGGAAAATGCGGTGTCTGTGAATACAAGCGAGTCTGCGGCGGCTGCCGGGCGCGCGCGCTTGAGAGTACAGGAGATTACCTTGCGGCCGAACCCTATTGTATCTATCAACCGCACGGTGCAACAGAAGAATATGTCAATGCATGACAGTACTCGTATTTCCATTGAAAACAGGCTGCTGGGCATGCTCCAGTCATCGTTCCCTCTGTCCAGAGAACCCTATGAAGATATCGGCACAAGACTCGGCATCAGCGGCAAGGATGTAATCAGGAAGATAGCCGGTTTGAAAAAGAGGGGCATTGTACGCCAGATCAGCCCGGTTCTGGACGCCAGAAAACTCGGATTCCAGAGCACGTTGATTGCACTGAAGGTTAAGGGGCCTAGGATAAAAAAAGCAGAGGAGTACCTGATTTCGCATCCGGGCATCAGCCACGGCTATCAGAGAGAGCATGAATATAATATCTGGGTGACGCTGTCGGTACCGCCTCGCACGGATTTACACTCTGAGGTAGTTAACGTCTGCGCCGGTTCTCAAGCCGAAGCTGTTATAACCCTTCCGGCAATAAAGGTATTTAAGCTCAGAACCAATTTCAGCCATATGGATGACACCATTGAAGAAGATGATGTTTTGAGAGGAAACGGATTGCCCGGCAGGGTGAGGTTATCACAGACGGACCGGCATGTAATCAACAGCCTGCAGAGGGACCTGCCGCTGAGCGCCGACCCCTTTGCATCGATGGCCCACAGCCTTGGAATGGACGTGGACCAGTTGCTATTGCGCAGCCGGTCGCTGCTTCGTCGCGGCATCATCAGACGCTACGGCGCTTCCATCAACCATCGAAATGCGGGATACAGGGCTAACGCCATGACATGCTGGAATGTTCCCGCCGGCAAGGTTGATAAAGCTGGCCGTGTTCTGGCTTCCAACAGGCGTGTAAGTCATTGTTATGAAAGAGCGACCAGCAATGCCTGGAACTACAACCTGTTTGCCATGGTGCACAGCACAGATGAGGAAACCTGTCACGAAATAATTAAAAAAATGGCAGCCGATACGGAGCTTAAAGATTACATCATACTATTCAGTATAAGGGAATTTAAAAAAACAAGAATAAATTACAGGGTTTAAAACGATGTATTATCCGGTATACCTGAATATGCAGGACAAGAAATGCCTTATCGCAGGTGGCGGCCAGGTCGCATTACGTAAGGCTGCCTCGCTGCTGGAACACGGCGCCAAGGTGACCGTTGTCAGCCCCAGGCTTTGTGCCGGCCTGCGCCGGCTTGCGGAGGAGGGACGGATAAAAACCATCAACAGGCCTTATCGCGGCGGCGATATGAGGGGCATATCTGTTGCAGTCATCGCTACGAGTAATCATAAGATCAACCTCAGTGCAGCAGAGGAGGCCAGAAAACGCAAGGTGCCTGTTAATGTAGTAGACGACCCTGCGCTATCCGATTTCATCGTACCTTCAATACTGCGCAGAGGCGATCTTTCCATCGCGGTGTCAACCTCCGCTAAAAGCCCCGCGCTGGCGCGCAAGATACGCAACAGGCTGGAAGAAGAATTCGGCAAGGAATATGCGTCGCTGGTCACGATTATCGAGGACGTACGCCACCGCATTAGAAAAGAGGGGCTCAAGGTCAGCAGCCGCGACTGGCAAAGAACCATTGATATAGATCGACTGATTTCGCTTATCAGGAAAGGGCGAGGAGAAGAAGCCGGGGAAATAATAGTTAAAAAACTCAGGAAATGTGCAAAATGACCACACAGAAGGAATATACCGGTGCATGTTAGCCTCGCCGGTGTCAATCACCGCACGGCGCCGCTGGAGGTTCGTGAAAAAGCCGCCCTCACTGCGGATGGTCTGACTGCATATCTGCATCTCTTACGACGTGATTTGCAGCACGGTGTCCTGCTTTCTACATGCAATCGTACGGAGGTATATACCTTAGGCAGCCAGGCCGCTGAGCTGGAGCAAGCATGTGTCGATTTCCTGAGCAAAACCATGGGAATAACCGACGGGGCCGCCTCATATCTATATGTGATGAGCGACAGGGTCGCTATCGAACATCTTTTCGAAGTTTCCTGCGGCCTCGATTCCATGGTGATTGGTGAGTACGAGGTGCTGGGCCAGGTAGGTCAGGCACTGGCAGCGGCAGAAAAATGCGGCACACTTAATCTTCCCTTGAGGCACATCTTCGAAAGCGCTATCATCACCGGCAGAAGGGCCCGCAATGAAACCGGCATCAGCAGAAATCCGTTATCCATCAGTTCCATCGCAGTTAACAAAGCCCTGGATATCGTGAATAACATCGGCCGATGCAAGATCGTTATTATAGGAGCGGGTGAGGCGGGCAGACTTGCGCTGAGGGTGGCCTTAAGCAGGGGCGCAACCGATATAGCAGTTGTCAGTAGAACGCTGGAACGCGCTATAGGTATAACGGGCAGTTGCGGAGGACGTCCCATCAGCCCGGATAAAGTGGCCGAAGAGCTGCGCAGCGCAGACATAATTATCACATGCGCTTCATCACCCCACCCTGTGCTGCGCACAGTACAGGTCATCGAGGCGATGCGGTCAAGGCCGCGAGCACCACTGGTCATTATAGATATCGCGTTGCCGCGCAATGTCGAGCCCGAGGTCGGCACCGTCGACAACGTACATCTCTACAATATCGACGATCTTAGTGAGCTGGCAGAGAACCACCGTCAGGAGAGGGAATCTGAGGTGACGTCCGTTAAAAGGATCATAGAAGAAGAGACAAATATACTGATTAAATGGTGGATGTCATATAACACACGCCCGGTCATAAAATCGTTGATGGCCAGGGCAGAGAAGATACGCTCTGCGCAGTATCAAAACTCCCTAAAAAAAATGGCCTCCCTTTCCGAAAATGATAAAATCCAGGTCGACCTGCTGACGAAGTCGATTGTGAACAAGATACTGAGAGATCCAATACTTTACCTTAAAGCAGGCGGTGGAGATGAACGAATAGAAATGATCAAACATTTATTCGGATTGAGAGACGGTAAGGACCTGTGAAAAACAAGCTTGTGGTCGGCTCACGCGGCAGCAGACTGGCCATGATACAGACGGAATCGGTGGCCTGTGAGATCAGACACTTGCACCCCCAAATTGATATCGAGATACGAAAGATCGTGACGGAGGGCGACCGCAACAGAAACATCAGCATCGATATGGCCGGCGATACGGGTATCTTTGTCAAAGCGCTGGAGGAACAGCTTATAAACTGCAGCATAGATATAGCCGTACACAGCCTCAAGGATCTGCCAATCGCACTGCCGTTGCAGCTGTGTCTGGCTGCCGTGACAAAACGGCTGGATCCCCGCGATGCGCTCGTTGCCTGTTCGCCGCTTAATGACTTGGCGGCCGGCGCCAGAATAGGCACAGGCAGCCTGCGCCGCGCAGTGCAGCTCAAACACATCCGGCCTGATCTGGAGATCTGCAATATCCGGGGGAATGTGGACAGCCGCCTGCGGCGTGTCAGTTCCGGACAACTGGAAGGCGTGATCGTAGCCGCAGCAGCGCTGCTGCGGCTTGGCTGGAGTGACAGAATCACCAATTATCTTTCCCCTGAATTATGCCTGCCAGCCATCGGTCAGGGCGCACTGGCTATTGAGGCCAGAGAGGGTGACAGTGCGGTTAAGGAGATCGTCAAACAGATCAACCATTTACCCACATGGCAGGCCATAACCGCCGAACGCCAATTTCTGCACATGCTGGAAGGTGGCTGCCGGGCGCCTGTAGCGGCGTTGGCCACGGTTTGCAACAATAATTTGAACATTAATGCCATGGTGTCTAACAGGGAAGGGGATGTTATATTGAGAGACTCTTATAAAGGTCCGGCAAATCAGCCGCAGGAAGTCGGGGCAGAACTTGCGCGACGCATGTTAAAGGCGGGCGCCGCCGGCCTGATCAAGGATGCGAGATGCCGCTAAAAAAAGGGAATGTCTTCCTGGTCGGCGCCGGCCCGGGAGATCCGGGGCTGTTCACACTCAAGGGTAGTGAATGCATGGCCGCTGCCGACGTAGTCGTTTATGATCACCTGATCAGCGATATCATTCTCAACCATGCGCCTGCCTCGGCTGATAAAATTTACGTAGGCAAAAGTGGTGGAAGCCACCATGTCGAGCAGCATGAAATCAACCAGCTACTGGTCAGCCTGGCCCGCTGCGGAAAGACGGTAGTACGCCTCAAAGGCGGCGACCCCTACATTCTGGGCAGAGGAGGAGAAGAGGCCGTAGCACTCAGGGACGCCGATATACCCTACGAAGTCGTGCCCGGCGTAACTTCGGCGACGGCGGTGCCTGCCTATGCTGGGATCCCCGTTACCCAGCGGGGACTGGCATCCTCACTGATAATACTAACCGGTCATGAGGATCTGACCAAGCGAGGTTCCCACATCCGCTGGGATATTCTGGCCAAATTGGGCGGCACGATAGTAATACTGATGGGCATGCAAAATCTGCAAGCCATAACGACACTTCTCTTAAAGCACGGTATGAGCCCTCGCACCTGTGTGGCTATAATCAGAGACGGCACATTGCCGACACAATTCACAGTTACCGGCACTTTAAAGAATATCGCGCAGAAAGCAGCCGAGGCCGATATGACCGCGCCGGCCGTTATAGTCATCGGCCGTGTAGTGGAGATGCGGCGACGACTGATCTGGTTCGAGACCTTCCCCCTTTTCGGCAAACGTGTGCTGGTCACACGTGCAGGCAGCCAGGCCGGCGGGCTGGAAAAACTGCTCATACAGCGCGGCGCACAGCCCGTGCGTTTCTCCTCCATCGAAATACAACCCATCAGATCAACACAAAAATTGGACGGGTGTATCAACCATTTGAACGAGTATGACTGGCTGGCCTTTACCAGCGCCAACGGTGTTCAGGCTTTCTTCCAGCGCATGCATGAGATGCAGATGGATTCCCGTTCGCTGGCCGGACTGACTATAGGCGCCATCGGTCCCATGACGGCGAGGGCTCTCAATGCATACGGTCTCACGGCGGACTATGTTCCCGCAGTACACACTGGTGAAGGATTTCTCAAAGACCTGAAAAAGATGGCGATAAAGGGAAAACGCTTCCTGCTGCCCCGCGCCGATATAGCGGACGATGAGATCACAAAGGGATTAATGAAGCTGGGTATCCGTGTGGACGAGGTCGCCGTTTATCATACGGTAAGACCCCGCCGCAATATGGCAAGGCTGAAAGACCTGCTGCAACCGGGCAATCTTGATGTAATCACTTTCACGAGTTCATCGACAGTGACCAACCTGCTGGCAGGTCTGAGCAACAAAGAGATCAGGCAAATAACAACAAAAATAGCCTGTATCGGTCCCAAGACCGCTGAGACAGCCCAAAGAGCGGGGCTGCGGGTGCACATAATCGCCAGGGAGCAGACGATGATGGGATTGATCGAAGCTATGGAAGGATACTTCCGCAAGGAGGCCTGAATGTCCATATATCCGGAATTACGTATGCGACGGCTGAGAAAGAGCGCTGCGTTGAGATCGCTAGTAAGGGAAAGCCATCTGGATCCCGGCGATCTGGTCTTTCCCCTTTTCGTTATCGAAGGTAGAGGAATCAAGAGGGAGATAGATGCCATGCCCGGCATTTATCATTTCTCGGTAGATAAGCTTGCTGCGGAGATAGATGAGCTGGTCGAGCTCAAATTGCCCGCGGTACTGCTCTTCGGCGTTGTGAACCGAAAGGATGAGAGAGGATCGGCTGCCCTTGACCCTGAGGGCGTCATCCAGCGAGCAGTGCGGGCCATTAAGAAGACAGCCCCGCAGCTGATAGTTATCACCGATATCTGTCTATGTGAATACACCGATCACGGGCACTGCGGTCTGATAGTCGACGGAGAGGTCGATAACGACAGCACGCTTCCTCTGCTAAGCGCTATTGCCCTTTCGCACGCCTCATCAGGCGCGGATATGGTTGCACCGTCGGACATGATGGACGGGAGGGTGATGGCGATCAGAAAGATGCTGGATAACAACGGCTTCAGCCACATACCCATTCTATCATACGCGGCCAAGTACGCTTCCGCCTTCTACGGGCCTTTCAGAGAGGCGGCAGGCTCTGCTCCCCAGTTCGGCGACCGTAAGTCGTACCAGATGGATCCACCCAACACGCGCGAGGCTCTGAGAGAGATAGAAGAGGATATCAGTGAGGGCGCCGATATAGTTATGGTCAAGCCGGCTCTGGCATACCTAGACGTGATACGGCGGGCACGTGACAGCTTCAATTATCCGCTGGCAGCCTATAACGTCAGTGGAGAGTATGCTATGGTCAAGGCGGCTGCAGCACGCGGCTGGATCGATGGGCAAAAGGTCACGCTGGAGATACTGGGCGCCATTAAAAGGGCGGGGGCTGACATTATCATCAGTTATCACGCCAAAGAGGCAGCCGCCTGGCTTGGCGGGCAGGTGCGGTAAGATGCAAACAACGACAACTTCCCAGCGCCTGTTCCAAGATGCCCGGCGTTATCTGCCGGGGGGAGTAGACAGCCCGGTCAGGGCCTTCGGGGCGGTGGGAGGCACACCGCGCTTCATAGTTGAGGGCAACGGATCGAAAATCAAGGATGCAGACGGCAATACCTACATTGATTACGTCTGCTCCTGGGGTCCCCTCATTCTGGGACATGCCGACCGGCGCGTGGTAAACGCGCTGAAAAACGCGGCAGACAGGGGCACCAGCTTCGGCACCGTCACGGAGCTGGAGACCAGGCTGGCCGCGATGATATGTGATGCTATGCCTTCCATGGAGATGATTCGTTTCGTCAGCTCCGGAACAGAAGCGGCTATGAGCGCCATTCGGCTGGCACGGGCATTCACCGGCAGGGACAGGATCATCAAGTTCTCCGGCTGCTACCCGGGGCACTGCGATAGCCTGCTGGTCAGCGGTGGTTCGGGCATGGCCACACTGGGAATACCGGATTGCCCCGGCGTGACGTCATCCACAGCCCGGGATACGCTGGTGGCCGCTTATAATGATCTCAACTCGGTGCGACGGCTGTTCGCCAGATATCCTGCCGGCATCGCAGCAGTTATTGTTGAGCCGATCGCCGCCAATATGGGAGTGGTACATCCGGCCAGGGGATTTCTAAGTGGCCTGCATCATTTGACCAGGGAACACGGCGCATTGCTCATCTTCGATGAGGTTATTACAGGGTTCAGGGTGGCCTACGGCGGTGCCCAGGAGCTTTACGGGATAAAGCCGGATCTCACCTGTCTGGGAAAGGTAATAGGTGGAGGCCTGCCGGTGGGCGCCTACGGGGGACGCCGGGACATCATGCGAATGGTAGCGCCATCAGGTAAAGTGTACCAGGCAGGCACGCTTTCCGGTAACCCGCTGGCCATGACCGCAGGTATCTCTACGCTCGAGATACTGAATGACCGATTCGTTTACGAGCAGCTGGAGGAAAGGGGAGAGTTTCTGCAGGAAGGACTGGCTGCCGCAGCCTGCGACTGCTGCCTGCCTTTGTCGATAGCACGACAGGGGTCTCTGCTCACGGTATTCTTCAGCCAGCAGGTCATTAACGATTATGCCTCTGCACTGAGCTGTGACACAGCCGTCTTCGCCCGCTTTTTCAGAGGCATGCTGGAACAAGGTATCTACTGGCCGCCCTCCCAGTTCGAGGCGTCGTTCATCTCGCTGGCCCACAGACGGTCTGACATCGTCGCTACGGTAAAGGCGGCGCGCAAGGTCTTTAATCAAATGCAGAAATCGGCTATTTGATAGCGATAGCCTCTACCTTTAGCTGAAAATTACCGGGCACTTCTTTCACGGCTACGCAAGTGCGGGCCGGCGGCTGCTCGGGAAAATACCTGGCATAGACCTCATTTAGCCTGGCGAAATCACCCATATCGCGCAGGAAAACGTTCACTTTAACCACCTTCGCCATACTGCTTCCTACCGACTCAAGAGACCGTTTCATGTTCTCCATCACGACTTCGGTGGCTTTAGCTATATCATCCGTGATTATCAGTCCCTTCTCCAGGTCTATTGGATCGATACCGGTTAAAAAAAGGAACCCACCGGCTTCAACCATATGCGAATAAGGTCCGGCCTTTAGCAGGAAATCATTATCTATACACTTTTTTTGCAAAACAGTTACCTCCAATATAATCAGTAGTCAAATATAACAAGGTATGTTAATATCATATCATGTCTGAGTACAACCAGACTGAAGAGAAGATCGTCGAGGCCGCCCTGTACGTTATCCTTGCTCACGGCATAAAAAAAACTACTATCGAGGACGTTGCAGAACGCTGCGGGCTGACACGAGCTACTGTATACCGCTATTTTAAAGACAAGCGGCACCTGATAAGAGCCAGCATTCTGCACATGGTAAATGTGCTTAACGAGGCGCTGGCCAGCATGGACAAACACAGATACTACGATACAGAGAAATCCGCCACTTTAATTAAAGAGGCGGTGTCTTCAATGCCCAAGGGGGATATTTCCGCACGCATCCTCGAGCTCAAACAGCTATACCCGGATATATTTGCGGAATACCAGCTGGCCCGTCTTGCCTCGATCCGTGGGATATACAGACGTGTATTTAACGCAGCCAAGCGGGACGGGCTGATCACTCCTTCTGAGACAGACTGGAACCTTGTGCAGACGATACTTTCAGAAGCAACGCTATACGTTGCCGAGAGCCCCCTGGTTCTATCGCACGGCAAGTCGGTGGGACATATATACTCGGCCGTACTGGATATAATGCTCTACGGTATCATGGGCAGGCGCAAGAAATAACCACTATTTCCTCGACACGCCCGTGGTACGTTGTGGTCGTCTTCTTCTCCTTAATGCCGAAATTTGCCTCTCACCATCTGAAGTAACCGATGGAGCCTGCGCATTATAATCAAAACCCTGCAGCCTGCGTCGTTCCAGCGGTGCTTTCAGCGCTCTTTCTATCTCTTTAACCAGGGCGGCATCAGCGTCGGTCGCAAATGTCAGCGCATCGCCCTTCTGATCGATACGTCCCGTGCGCCCGATGCGATGTGTATATGCATCTACGCTCTCAGGCATGTCGAAATTGATAACATGTGAGATGCTCAGAACATCAATTCCCCGGGCTGCGATATCGGTGGCCACAAGTATCTTGACCGAACCGTCACGGAAATCATCCAATGCCGCCTGACGTCTGTTTTGCGCCAGGTCCCCATGCAGAGCAGTAGCTTTAAAACCCATCCTCTTGAGCTGTTGAGCCACACGATCGGCGCGGTGTTTGGTACGGGTGAAGACCAACACCGAGTCGGTATCGAAGCTACGCAGCACTGCCGTCAACAGCTTAGACTTGAGATGCTGTTTCACAGGATAGATACTGTGCGACACCGTATCGGCCGGCGCTGTATGACCGATTTGAACCGTAACCGGTATGCGCAGCGCTTCCTGCACAAGCTTTCTAATATCGGGCGGCATGGTGGCAGAGAAAAGCATGGTCTGCCGTGGCCTGATAAGGCACCTGAGTATGCTCCTGATATCGGGCAGGAATCCCATATCGAACATACGATCGGCCTCATCGATGACCAGCATCTCAACAAAGGACAGGTCAATAGTGCTCTTCCAGATATGATCCAGCAGGCGTCCCGGGCAGGCCACGATGATATCCACGCCGCTACGCAGCCTGCGGATCTGCTGTTCCATACCTACGCCGCCGTAAATAGATATGCTTTTCAATGGGGTGTATTGCCCCAGCATATCGAACGCCTCACAGGTCTGTTCAGCCAATTCACGGGTAGGGGATATGACAGCAGCAGCGATGCGACCGCGCGGCAGTTTCAGCAGGCGGTCCATTACCGGTAACAGGAAGGCTGCAGTTTTACCCGTGCCGGTCTGAGCCAAGCCGATGATATCACGGCCTCGCATGATTGGCGGGATAGCCTGAATCTGGATAGGGGTAGGTTCCGCATATCCCTGTGCCTCAATACCACGCAAGATATCCGGATGAAGGTTGAAATCTTCGAAATTCAATGAATGACCTCATATATAAGTTTACTTAGCGGGGTTCGGGCCATCCAGTGCTTGTGATAATTCGGAATGGTTATAATAAGCTTGTAATAACCTGAACTTGAACTATGGCCTCATTATACAGCAAAATTGACAAAGAACCTAATAAATACTAAATTGAAATTGCAAGCGGTTTAGTAAAGTATCTTATATACATCGCAATAGATTAGCGTATAAGAAATCAGGGAGGCATACATGCCGGGAGAAGAGGCCAAAACCAAAAAACAGTTGACTGAAGAGCTGGCGCAACTGCGTGAGCAGGTACGCAAACTTAAAAAGCTGGAGAGTGAATTCAAAGTAATAGAGCAAGAGCTGAGATGTTCCGAGAGTCAATATAGACAGCTTTTTGAGAGCGCAGAGCATGGGATAGTGATACTCGATGCTGATACGGGCCAAATCAAGCGGGCCAATCCGCATCTGCTGAAAATGCTTGGCTATTCGCATGATGATCTGGTGGGGAAAAACCTGTGGGATATTGAAGCATTTATCGATGCCGAAAAGAGCAAGGCGGCACATCAACATCTGAAAAAACAGGATCACTTGAAATATGAAGACTTTCCCCTGGAGACGAGAAACGGCCGCCGTTTGAATGTAGAAATCGTTTCAACCGTATGCAGGATCAACGAAGACCGCATCGTCCACTGCAATATCCACGATACGACGGAGCGAAAGCGTCTGGAGCGTGAACTTCGCCTGGTAGCCACACACGATACCATGACCGGACTCCCCAACAGAACACTGTTCCGCGATCGTGCTCAAATAGCGATCTTACATGCGCAGCGCAGTAAAAAGAAAGTGGCCATATTGTCACTGGATCTCGATAAGTTCAATACTGTAAATGAAACACTGGGAAATGCCGTGGGAGATAATCTACTCAAGGCGGCTGCCGACCGCCTAACGGGGGTTTTACGCAAGAGCGACACGGTAGCACGCGTGGGAGGAGATGAGTTCGCCATAGTGGTACCTGAGATCACAGACATTGCGAGCGTGGATAAAGTCAGTCATAAAATAGTTGACGCCTTCAGGCATCATTTTCTGGTTAACGGCCACAAGATACTGGTTACCGTCAGCATGGGCGCGTCCGTGTTTCCCGATGACGGACAGGATATCGATACTCTGATCAACTGCGCCGACAAATGCATGTACTACGTGCGATCACACGGCTGCAATAACTACAGAATATCCACAGGTCAGAAGTAAAGGCTGACGCGTCAGCTCTGTCTACACTCCGATTTGATGTCGCTGACGTCTCCCAGACAGCTGTCCACGGACCTGGCCGACGCAATCAATGAATCCCCTACCGGCACTCTTCTCTGGCCGCGCGCAACTTCTTCCAGAGGCACCTCCACCAGATCATTGCCTTTGACCCCCACCATCCGACCGTATAGACGGTCCATCATCATATCCACGGCCTTCGTTCCCAGTCTGGTAGCAAGCACTCTGTCAAAAGGAGTTGGCACTCCGCCCCGCTGCAAATGACCGAGCACTACTGTGCGCGTTTCTATGCCGGTTTCAGCTTCAATTTGAGACCCCAGCACGAAACCTACTCCGCCCAGCCGAACCGGATCTGTGCTTTCTTTGACGATCCTTTGAATAACCCTGTCCCCTCCCTTCGGCCTGGCGCCCTCAGAAATCACTGTTATGGTAAATCTCTTGCCCCGGCAGTTTCTATCGTCGACTTTATCGATAATAACATCAAGATTATAGGGAATCTCCGGGATAAGTATAATATCGGCTCCACTCGCGATTCCGGCATGCAGAGCGATCCAGCCTGCGTTGCGCCCCATCACTTCAACGATCATTACCCTGTGATGCGACTGAGCGGTGGTGCGCACGCGGTCCAGCCCTTCAGTGGCAATGTAGACGGCGGAATCAAATCCGAACGTGACATCCGTGCCCCTGATATCATTGTCGATGGTCTTGGGAATACCTATCACAGGCAGTCCATCTTTATACAGGTTATTAGCTATGTTCAGAGTACCGTCGCCGCCGATACACACCAGGCATTCAGCTTCGAGCTTGGCGAAATTGTCGATGGCTACCTTAGACAGATCCTTGAATTCCGGTGATCTTTCTTTTCCTACAGGGTATCTATAGGGATTGGCCTTATTGGAAGTGCCCAGTATGGTGCCGCCCAGATTAATGATACCCGATACATCTTCGAAATGAAGCATCCGATGCCGGTTATGCAGGAGCCCCTCATAACCATCCGATATACCCACAACCTCCAGCCCCAGCTCGAGCATGGCCTTCTTGGCCACCGCCCGGATAACTGCATTTATGCCTGGGCAGTCGCCGCCACCCGTCAGTATGGCGATCCTGCGTTTTTTCCCCACGCCTGTGTGCCTTTATCAGACCATTACTTGCTTCGGGCTTTGCTGCTGAAAGCAGTCAGTATTATGCCCAGTCCCAGCAGGGTCAGTGTAACCGGGCACGGCAGCGGCCAGCCCAGCAACGGATTTGGTATTCTTGCAGCCATCAAGACAGCGTCCACAATCAGCAGGAAACCAGCTATGATAAGTAAGATCTTGCCAACCTTGAACATACAGCACCCCCTGGTTAATTTGCCTTATCATAAAGAGTATCACGTTGGAAATGCACAGTCCATATCAAAGGTTGTACAATCTAAATACGGGACTAATAATATGTCAGCATCAGCTGCAAAGACGGCAATTGAAGAACTAGGAGGTGCGCTATGTCAGGTAAATTTGCACTTTCCCTCGGCGGGTGGGTCCTGGGTCTTGTTATATCAGCCATAGTAATAATCATAGCCGCCGCACTGCTCGGCGGATATGTGTGGGGCAACGGCAGCGGATATCAGGCAGGTTACGATAAAGGCAAGATTGACGGCGACAAGGCGGGCTTCGCCAGGGGCTACGAGAACGGCCAAAAAATCGGTTACGACCTCGGATTCCAGGCCGGAGAGAAATCCGGATATGACAAAGGCAACAAGGCAGGTTATGATGAAGGTTATGCCAAAGGAAAAGACCAGGGCTATCAAGAAGGTGAAACTACAGGTTACAATAAGGGCCTGCGTGAGGGATATAACTCCTGTATAACACCTTTTTACTACTATCCCTGGTACTTCAGAGGCGGCCCCTTTTATTAATGACGACGAAAGGATTTTAATATACGGAAACTTGACCGGGTGTTATCTAACAGGCTGCTGCTGGTCTGGCTCATTATCGCCCTAATACTGCTTACAGCAATCGTTCTGGCTGTCGTTTTTTTAAAAGACACGGCGGCCGGGCAGTGGGTATCCAGGGCTGTAGATATCGTTCTACACATAGATGTTTACCTCGGTGCGCTCATACGACAATATGGCCATTTTGTTTACGCAATACTGTTTATAATCATCTTCTGCGAGACCGGCCTCGTGATAGTACCCTTTCTACCGGGAGACTCATTGTTGTTTACGATGGGCGGATTTGCAGCGCTGGGTGCGTTGAACCTCTGGCTGTTGATTTTGCTTATGTGGCTGGCCGCGGCTCTGGGGGACAGTTTCAACTACTTTATCGGCGGCCTCATCGGGGAGCAGGTCTACATCAGGGACTATAAATTTATCAGGAGGGAGTATATCGACCGCACCCATGCTTTCTTTGAGAAATACGGCGGAACGGCCATCGTTCTAGCCAGATTTGCGCCTATACTCCGGACTTTTACCCCTTTCGTCGCAGGGGTAGGCAAAATGAACTACCTCCGTTTCCTTTTCTTCAATATAACGGGCGGCCTGCTATGGGTGGCCGTCTGCATATTATGCGGATACTTTTTCGGCAACCTGCCATTCGTAAGAGACAATTTCTCTATCTTTATACTGGCTATCATCGCGGTATCGCTGATCCCATCGGCAGCTGAATTCATCAAACACTGGAGGGCCCACCGCTGAAACCGCTTAAGTGGTACAAAGAGCTTTCATCACATAAGGGACGACAGGAAGCAGGCGCTTTTCTGCTGGAGGGTCCACGCGCCATCGACCAGGTAGCAAAGAGCAGTCCGAGCAGCCTACTTGAGATACTTCATACAGGGGACCCACCTCCCGGCTATGCAGGCTACGCCCTCCGACTGCTGACAGCAGCCCAGATGAAGTTCATCAGTTCCACCGTTGTATCGCAGGGGATAGCCGCTGTGGCACAACTGCCCGTCGATACATATACAGACAAGCTGCCTGCGGAGGCGGGTACCAGGATCCTGTTGCTGGAGGATGTACAGGATCCCGGCAATGTGGGCACACTCATCCGCACCGCCGCTGCCTTCGATTACTCCGGGATCATACTCACGGAAAAATGTGCCGATCCCTTCTCCCCCAAGTGTGTACAATCCACCGCAGGCAGCATCCTGTCTCTCTGGATTAGAAGGTCGGCTGCCTACCTTAATCTTGTGGGCGAGTTGAGGAGGAGGGGCTATGTCCTGATTGCCACTGATCTGCGGGGACAGACAGAGCATTCGATACTGAAAAAAACCAAAAGGCTGGTGCTTGCGCTGGGAAACGAGGCGGCCGGGTTGTCAGAAATACTCCTGAAGAGGTCGGACTACAGAGTCAGGCTGCCTATAAACGTAGCCAAGTCTGAATCCCTGAATGTCGCCGCCTGCGGCGCCATTTGTATGTATTTAAGCAGCCACATATGACCGCTGGTGGAAAAAATCTCATTTCTTTAGCAGGTCGGCGATGACCATACGGTCGAAATAGACCTCATTGCGCTGAACTTTATCCCCTTTGAATGCAATGAAATCCATTCCGTCGGCTTCCACGGTCTTTCCACCCCCGCCAGTTGCCAGGTGGCATGCCAGCATACTGCGGCGCCATCTATATTCTTAAAAGCCTGCACATCTTTTATAGCCCAGGTCATCTTCCACGTCACAAACAGCTTGGCCAGATAACGTCGCAGGGCCTGCTGATCAGTTATCTCCCCTTTCAAATTGGAATCGATATAGACAAGGTCTTCGGAACAACAGGCAGCAACCTTGTCCACCTCCTGCGTGTTCCATGCGGCAATGAATTTTTCCGCCAGTTCCTGTATACGTTTATCCGACATATTCAACCTCCCTCACCCATTATAGCCGAAACTGCGGATGAGTTATCGCCGAATTCCGAATTGTTACCAGGCGTCGATATACCTGCCCCCGCCTTTCTTACCTGATCCGGCGGGCAGCGATTTCAGGCCGCGCATAATCCAGCGCCGGGTCTCGGCTGGATCGATAACGGCATCGATCTCCATAAAAGAGGCCGTATTGGTGGCCTTGCCCATCTCGTAGGCCTGCTCCACGAAAAATTGATTGGTGGCCTCCCTCGCAGCCGGGTGTTTGATAGGAGCCAGCTCT
>DAOUFT010000072.1:0-7949 GCA_034429855.1 Dehalococcoidia bacterium | reverse complement strand
CTCGGGAGGGCTGGCGGTTACGGGTATGCCGTCGTTTTTTGAGAAGGGAGCCAAGCCTGAGGAAATTATTCTCTTCTCAAGACAGCTGGCGCTTTTACTGGAATCAGGAGTTGGTATTGTCCAGAGCCTGGACCTGCTGAAGGCTCAGACCTCCAATAAAACTTTTGCAGGGGTGCTGGATATAGTAATATCGGATCTGCGTTCGGGTACTTCCCTTTCAGCTGCGCTGGACAAGCATCCCAAGGCTTTTAACAAAATGTACTGCAAGATGATTGCAGTCGGTTAACAGACAGGCCAGTTGGAGAGCGTTCTACGTAACCTGGCCAGCTATATCGAGCAGTCTAATGCGGCTATTCGCAAGGTTCGGCAGGCCATGACCTATCCGGCCATTGTAATAGTATTAGCTGTTTGTGTGGGATTTCTTGCTGTAACATTTATCCTTCCCCCTATTATGGATATGTTTAAGTCACTGGGTGGAAAGCTGCCGCTCATGACCCAGTTGCTCATCTCCTTTGTTGGATTTATGGGGAATTACGGCGTTTATGTAATGATGGCTGCAGTCGCTATCGGCATTATCGTCTATATGTACACCAAGACACCGGACGGCGCATTACAGAAAGACCGTTTTTTACTGCGAATGCCCGTGCTGGGCAGATTAAATCTGCTGAACACGCTGGCTCGCATTTGCCGCAGCATAACTATTCTTTTTCGGTCAGGCCTGCCCCTGCCGGAGATTCTCAAACTTGCGGCTGAGTCGAGCGGCAATATGGTTATCCATAATGCGTTGATGGATGTTGAACAGGATATTGTCAGAGGCGAGGGGCTTGCTTCAGCTATGAGCAGACGTGCTGAGTTTTTACCGCTGATGGTTGAGATGACGCGTGTCGGTGAGGAGACCGGAAGCCTTGACAATACGCTCAGTATAGTAGCCGACAGTTTCGAAATCGAAGCCGGCGATAAATTGCAGACGGTTCTGGGAATGATTGAGCCCGCCATGACGATCATTATCGGCCTGGGTGTTGCATTCCTTGCGCTGTCTATTTTCATTCCTATTTATTCAAGCATGAGCCTTGTGGGAGCCAAATGATAGAATCCATGAATTTCCGCGGCTTGCAAAGAGGCGTTTCTTTAACAGAGGTATTAATAGCCTTATTCATACTGGCTGTAGTGGGGGCAGTCGTGGTTGCCGGCGTGTTTGTGGCGGTAAAGGGTAATGAAGTCTCGCGTGCGCAGATAATGGCGGAAGGACTGGCAAAATACGAACTTGAATATCTGAAGGATGTGTGCGTGGAGAATTGGACGGTTGCACCATGGTCCTACACTTTACCCGGACCCCCGGCGCCACCCTGGGATAACACTCATACTGCTTTACCTTCCGGATACGATGGATATTCCATTGATGTATCTGCACAACCTGTAATCAGCGCGCCTTATCTCAGCGATGATCGTATTCAAAAGGTAACTGCTGCCGTATATTATAACGGTAAATCGGTGTTATCCATTGAGGAGTATTTGGTACAGCAGTGAATCCGGATGAAGAGATCTTGATATGATGATACAACGAAACAGGGGCCGGACTGGTTACACACTACCGGAGTTGCTTATCACCATAGCAATTCTAGGGGTAATATCAGGCGTGATGGCACTCACATTCAGCTTGGCCACGAATATAACGCGAACCGATTCTGCGCAGAGTATTGTTCTGAGCCAGGTTCATCAGGCGGCGGCATGGATCGCCAGAGATGTTCAAAGTGCTGCCGTTGTTACACCGGTTAATTCACCGACGAGGTTGCTGAGCTTGCAGCGCTTCACGTGGGATGGTAGTTCATTCCAGAGCGGGGTTCAAATATATTACGATATAGCGTCTGGGGGCAATATGACCAGAACGATAACCGACAGTAAGGGGACGAGGGTCTCGCAGGTGGCTCAATATATTAGTTATCCTGATCAAGATACCTTTTTCAGCAAGGGACCTTCGACTGCTGCTGAGAATAATACGTATATATTGAAGATAAGAGCTTCGTACGGAGGCAGCAGTTTTAAAGCGCAATATAAAATAGCCCGGAAGGTACCGCAATAAGAACAATACTCTGTTAAAGCGGGATTACATGGTTATGATCATGAATAAGCTGTTAAAAAACGCCAGGCGTATTGTCGCTGATCAGTCCGGGATGGCGCTGCCTATGGCATTGATATTGCTTGTTCTGGCATCAATCGTTATCGTGCCCGGCCTCTGGGCGCTACAATCCTTTCTGGTTATTAATCGGGACAGCGAAACTGATACCAGGGGCTATTATGCAGCCGATGCAGGGATTTCAGATGTAATCTGGCGGTTTAACCAGAGGATGAGCCCCCCGTTTCCGTACACGTTACCCGATAATGTCAATGGAATGGAAGTCGTTCTTACCCAGGTAAAACAGCCTTTAACCAATGGACCGGCCACGACATATTCGATTCTATCCTCGGCCAAACAAGGGTTAAAAACGATCTGCAATATATATGCCGAAGTTGATGTTAATACAAGCGTTTCACCGTTCGATTATGCCATAGCTACGACCGGTGGAGATATAAATGTGTATAATCCCGCCAAGGTTACGTCGACCCCCCCCGGTCAAGGAGACCTGTTTGCAACGGGAAATATAAATTTGACGGGTGGTTGCAGCAGTGTCGACGGTGTGATAGCTGCCACCGGATCCATAAGCCCATCAGGATGCACTGATAGCCACCCTAATATGGCGCCGGTGCAGTTTGTGTTTATCGATACGTCCTGGTATCTGAGTGAAGCAGATAAAGGCGGGCCTGCAGCACCGCTGCCGGAGATTAAAAAGAAGACAAATTATCATCTGGGGCCGAAGCACATTATCGGTGACCTCTATATAACAACGAACTCGTCGATTATTCTGGACGGTGTGGTCTGGGTGGACGGGAATATATTCATAAAAAGCAGCAGTGTAACCTGTTCGGGCAACGGTTACTTCGTTGCCAGCGGCGCCGGCCACAATATTACAGTGGAGGTCGGTTCCGAGCTGGACAGGACTATTAATCTGCTGTGCCTGGACGGCGACGTTACCGTAACTCAAAGCGCAGCGATTGGATCCATTTACGCTCCCAACGGTCATATAGAGATGGGAAATAATGGGATCGTGTACGGCAGCCTCATCGGCAAATCGGTCACAGTAAGTAACAATCGCACTATTAATTTTCAGGTAAGCATCGGCACTCCGCTGCCCGGAATTATTGCAAGCGGAGCAGGTGCGGTTTTAAGGCGATACAGCCAGTAGATTTTACCGGCATACGAGCCTGTGCCCGGGTGATTAATTCATCAGGCAAATCTCAAAGAAAACGGCCATTGACGGACCGTCTTATCCTACCGATGCGAGTGCATTTTATATCTCCGCGCTGCTTCCAAATCACTTTATTGCCCGGTAATGAAGCTGCAAGCTGAAGATTGCGCGCCAATACTGGAGAGGCTATAAGTTGTTTGCTATACTTAATTAGTTGTAAGTCTGGCCAAGGACAGGAACTGGAAGGTATTCTTCAGTGTTATTAAAGCGCAGACAGAGGATAACCGCTGTAGAGGGGCGCTATTGTGAGTGGCGCAATCTTATGATAGTCAAACGTATTCAAAGTGGGCAACGGGCGTTTTCGCTGATTGAGGTCCTGATTGCTCTTCTCATCTTTTCTCTGGTGGGGCTGGCCATTCTGGGAGGTGCGTATATAAACGTCCGGAGTGCCCAGATATCCCGGGAGAATATAAGGGCGGAGGGCCTGGCGAAATACGAACTGGAATATGTTGAATCAGTGGCTGCCAACAACTGGGACGGGATAGTGAACCAGATAGTTCCTTATACCATACCATCCGTACAGGGCCCGGTATGGGATGTTGCACATAATGGAAGCGATCTTCCTGTCGAATATATCGGATATACCGTCACAATTACCATCAGTCCACTGCCGGCATACGATAGTAATATTCGCAAGGTTAGAGCAGAGGTATACTACCAGGGCAATAAGGAAGTTAGCATCGATACATTCGTGGTGAACAACTAACTGGATTTTAATATGGTAATGAAAAGATTGCTTTGTGCTGAAAAAGGTTGTAGATCCGGCTTTACTTTAATCGAAGTGCTCGTCATCATAGCTATTCTGGGGGCGATAATGGGCATTATGGCGATGACATTCGGCATAGTCACCAGTACGGTGTCCACCGACACGGCTGAGAATTTGATTATCAGCCAGGTGAATCAGGCGGCGAACTGGATAACCAAGGATGTTGAAAGTGCCAATAGTGTTAATACTGACAACGGGACGGTTCTATGCTCCATGCAGCGTTATGTCTGGGACGGTAACCAGATCTCAGGAAGCACAATCGTAGAATACGTAGTGATAGGAGGGGTACTTATTCGCCGCGTGGACGGTGGGGCGGGACAAACTGCTGCTCAATTCATTGTCTATCCGGATGCCGACACTACCTTTGTTCAGGCGCCGGCGGCGCCCTTCCAGACAAACACCTACATATTGAAGTTGAAAACGGCATATCAGAATAGAGAGTATAAACAGGTATATAAAATAAGGCAGCGTGCGCCATAAACGGATGTAAATGGATATGATTAGAATAGTACAAGCCTGGTTGAAGGGGGGGCAAAGCGGGTTGGCCCTGCCCATGGCGCTGGTTTTACTGGTTGCGGCATCGGTGATAGTTGTCCCGAGTATTTGGGTTGTGCAGTCCATGCTGACAATAAACAGAAATGTTAGTCAGAGCACACGGGCATATTATGCTGCCGAGGCAGGTGTTGCGGATCTGATCTGGAAATATAAGTACAGCGCCGCACCGACGGCCTCATATATTTTGCAGGATATAAACGGTATGGATGTTGAATTAACGCCGGTTAAAACCAGCGGGCAGGACTACTACTGGATGTCGAGCGCCGAATCCGGACCGGTAAGCAAGGCAGAGGTATACGTGCATATACGGAGGACAGGCGCGCAGGGGAATAATCTCTTTGAGTATGCGGTGGCCAGCCTGAATGGCGACGTAGCGATGAGCGGCGGCGCCGTGATAAATTCCGATGATGTGGTGCTTATCGATTACTGCGATAGCGCCTGGTCGAGGAAGGCGGCTTCAACTCATATCTCCTGTTCCACCGTTACATCAAATCCATACGTCGAAACCAATGTATACTGGGATACTACTCCCAGGAGCTCAAAGCTGGATATTAAAAATGCTGCTGTTGTGGAGGCCCTGGCATATCGTAATACGACTGCCACTAACATAACCAATTATCAATATATTTCCGTCTGGCTGTATTCGACCACGGCTTTGAACACGGGCGATATTAGATTCATGATAGCCACGGCCAATGCTCTGGGTGGAACGGTGGAATACCTGGATATACCCGGCCTGCCGGCCAATACCGGAACCAGGGTAACGCTGCCCATTGCCAATCCGGCTGCATTTTCCGCTGTCAGATCGATAGGAGTTTACCAGGCTGTGGATAAAGGGGCTTTTATTCTTTATGTAGACAATGTTATTGCCACCAATGATATCTCAGATGGAAATATATTTGCTAACGGCAGTATCAACCTGCAACCGAGCGCACAGGTGTACGGAAATGGGTCCGCAACCGGTTCCATAACCGTTAATACCAGCGGGGGGGCGAAAATATACGGGAGTCAAACTCCCGGTTCACCTGTGTGGACCCCGCAACCCATCGATATTAATCAGTACAAGAATGAGGCCAATATTAAAGGAGGCACTGTTTATCCAACGCTCAGCACAGCCTGGGATGCCTCTGACCTGGGTCAGATTACGGTTAACGGCAATGCCAATATAAACTGGTCGTCATATAACATAACGATGGGCCCCGCATGGATCGGAGGTAATCTGAACATCAGTACCAATACTATAACCATGGGGCCGGTTTACGTTGTCGGCGATATGACAATAAGCGGCAGTTCTAATGTTACCTTAAAAGGCACAGTGTACGTGGAAGGTAACTTGTCAATATCAGGTGGCGCCGTTGTGCAGGGACCATATACCATAGTGGCCAAGCAGATTACGGTGAGCGGAAATTCAGACGTTCATCTCGACAAGGGCAATATCCCCTTTTTCATAGCCTATGACGGTGATTTTATCATTTCCGGCAGTTCGCATATTGCTGCAGTCATATATGCTCCCAATGGCTCAGCCGATATAAGTGGCGGAACGCCCAGCGACTTCGGCTATAATATCTACGGAGCCGTTGTGGCAAAAAATGTGATAATGTCCGGCAGTACGACTGTGAAATATATGACGGGAATTGAAACGTTGCCATGGCCGCCGGGCTGGGGGCTGGGTGGTGGGCCTGCAGGCGGAGGTGGAACCTCTGTAACGACAGTTTTGGGATACGATCGCCGCTGAATCCCATCCTTGAGTTTGCAATACAGGTTTAATGTATAATAGGAATAAATAGCTCAAGAATAGAAGAAAGTGGCATCGCCTGTAGAAACTCCGAAAACAGTCAAAACGAGTATCCGGCAAAGCCTGCCGCGTCTGAGTACATCCGTCTGGATGATACTTATTCTCGCGTTGTTCTTAATTGTCATGATTCCGATGGTTACCGATTATATCAAACAGGTATCTCAGCAGACTGCAATTCAATCACAGATAGACCAGGTACAGTCCCAGCTTGATTTAATACAGTCCAGGATGAGTTCTCAATATCCTGCTGCAACGGAGTCAGCTAAATTAAAAGCTGAGGTTGAAAAGGCTGCGTTGCAGTACAAAAATGTCGGGGATAATCCGGAAGTGTCGAAAATTATTATGGATCTGGCCTGGGAAAACGGCGTTACCATTGTCGATATGAACGTATCTCAGTCCATGAACAAGATACTGGGTGCGGATTACCCCGTGCTTGGCTATTCGATGAGCTTGACCGGACAGGTGGCCAGTTTTCAAAATTTCCTGATTGCTTTGGGTAACAAGATACCGTCATGTCAGTTTACCAGTGTCATCATCAGGCCGGCTACAGTGTATGGAGAACTGGATGGCGCTTCCATAAATCTGCTGGTGTATTGTAACAACTGATTTGGTCCGGTAACGTTGCATGATTACTATTAATATCGAAGACGGCCTCGTGAAAATCACGTTGGTGAAGGGAAAGCAAGTGGTTTTTGCTACCGAAGCGCCTTTAGAGGCCGGGTGGGTGCAGGGCGGTATAGTATTTGAGAAAGCGCATGTCAGCCAGGTTATCAGCATGGTGCTGGCACATAACAATATACGTGATAAGGGTGTAGTAGCCAGCGTAAGCGGAATGCAGTCAATCTATCGCGTTGTGTATATTCCTAAACTCAGCCGCGCTTTACTGGCCGAAGCCGCCAAGAAAGAAATGGCCAGAGCGATTCCGGTGCCGCTTTCTTCGCTGTATACGTCGTGGGCTGATGTAAAAATTTCTGACAATGAAATAGCGCTTTGTTTGCTGGGCATACCCTTAGAAAATGTTAATTCCGTCATGGATACCCTCAAGCTCTGCGGGCTGCGTATTCAATATCTTGAATTGCGACCTCTGGCGGTATCACGCGTGATCGATGAAAAGTCCGCTATAGTGGTAAACGTTCGTCCCAACACGTTTGATATTACTATTATGAACAACGGCATACCTGAGATGATTCGCAGCTTGCCATTTTCCGGTGCAGCTGCCATGAGCGACGGGGATAAGGTCAGAATGGTCAAGGAAGAGGTTGAAAAAACAGTTAATTTCTACAATTCAGGCCACCCGGAAAGCGCTCTTGGAACCCAGACGTACTGCATAGTTAGCGGTATATTGCGAGAGACACTATCTATGGTGATGGGCTATCCCGTCCAGGCTGCTCCGTCTCTTCTCACGTATCCTCCCGGACATGACAATAATGATTATATTGTTAACACGGGACTGGCGTTACGTACGATCAATAGACTTACCAGAGTTGAT
>DAOUFT010000071.1:0-4213 GCA_034429855.1 Dehalococcoidia bacterium | reverse complement strand
TCGTGTCGCGGGTGGGTGAATACGGTCTGGAAGGCAACGGTCCGCCCACCTCTTCTACACTGGCTATACTCATGGTCGGCGCACATGATCACCACCTGCGCGAGAGGGAGGTCTTCAAGCAGCTGCGCGATGATAAAATTCCTGTAGTGGTATGTTACAGCCGGACGGATCTGCCTCAGGATAATAAACCGGCGAAAACGGGCAAGAGGCAGTGGGGAGATGCTGAGACGGTGTATGTGAATCCCGGCGATCGTCAGTCGATCACCGGAGCTCTGGCGCCGGCCATGCTACGCGCCTGTCCGGGACGCGAGATACAGCTTGCGCGCAATGTGCCTATGCTGCGCGAGGCCGTATGTCGCAAACTGATCGATGATACGTGCATGGTCAACAGCACATACAGTCTTGCCACGGGGCTGGCCGAGATCAACATTTTTCTCGACGTCCCTCTCAATGTGGCTGATATTGTGATACTGACCAAGAACCAGGCCGTCATGGCCTATAAGATATCTCTGGCCATGGGATTGACGGGAGACTGGAGGGAGACGGCCCCCAAGATGGCGGCCGTGGTGGGCAGCGCCTTTCTCTGGAGGCAGGCGGCCAGGATGCTGGTCGGCCTCATACCTGCCTATGGAGTTATCCCCAAGATCGCAGTGGCGTATGCGGGCACCTATACTGTGGGTCAGGCCATCTACCAGTGGTGCGCCAAAGGCGAGAAGCTCAAATCGGAGAACCTCAGGGCGCATTATCTCGCCGCTCTCAAGCGCGGCCGCGAGGCGGCGCAGGCTGTGATTGCCAGGCGCAGGGCGCTGCGCCATAGCCAGCCAGGAGCTCAGCAGAGCGGCGGATTAGTGTGATGACCGGTGTTAAATCCGTCTGCGCGAGACGGAGTTGGCGATCAGCACAATGGTCAGCACAATAGCCAGCACGGCTACTACGCCGCATATCCACAGGAAGATATCGTTGACCAGAAGCGCAGCCGGATTGAATGTAACGTTATCGGTAGCAGGCGGCTGAGCCGGTTTGTCTGGCGGTGGTGTTGTGGCGGGAGGCGCCGCTGCCGGCGGAGACTGTATATTCTCGGAGGGCGCCTGTGCAGGTACATCGGGTGTCTCAACCTGCTGCGCTGGCTCCTGCGGGATAGGGGTAGAGAGTGGAGCAGGGGCCTCTTTTTGGGTTGGCGATGGCGCCGGAAGGCTATAACGAGGGGTGGGGGAGAGGCAGTCGCAGAAGGTCCACAGCCTGCCCGTACCGGCTATATAATCGTAAGGCCTGTTGTCGATAGCCCAGAGATTGACGCCCGACGACAGTTTGAGCGAAACGGGTTCCCTTGTGAAAGCCACGCCCGCCGGCAGTCCCATATTCAATGCATCCCATTCGATGTTGGGGGGTCCCAGTACTTCCGGATAGAGCGTCCTGTCGACGGAGGAGCCGACTGCGGAGGAGGCTCCGTACAGCGTGCCCATCTGAGCCAGTCCCCAGAAGGAGGTTGAGGGAGCGCCCATGATATCCCAGTCGCGGCTGTAGCCGACCAGCCAGTAATAAATATCGCTGCCGGCGGAGTCGCCGGCGGCGTAGATAATCGTAGTATCCCCGAACCTGTAGTCAAGCAGGGTGTGAATATTGCCTGCCGCCGGCAGTTCTGAGGTTACTTTGAACGGTCCCATTCCGGAGGCAGCTGCCACCCTGCTGTCCGAGCCGTCACCCCCGATCACCACGATGCCGTTGGGAGCAGCGAAAATCGTGTGGCAGCCGCTCAGCCCAACCGGCGCCTGCTGAGACCATTGCGGCGTCAGGGAGGACACATTTGCCCTGCGTGCGTAGGTAGTGGAGAGCACATACAGGTAGCGTGTATTGTCGATCAGGGTGACCGAGAAGTCGGTCACATTCATTGCCGGAAGCTGCGTTTTCCAGGTCTGTCCGTCGTCCTGCGATTGTCGCAGGTCGTCCGTGCCGCGCGAGGACATAAAAACCGCCCCGTCGTTTCCGTAGTTACTCATGCGCAGTATGATATCGTTACGCGCTGCGGGCAGGCATAGTACGCGTTCCCATGATCTACCGGTGGCCGATCCTCCCGAGCGCCAGATACTATCAAGTCCCGCGCCGGACCGGTTGATAGTGGCGAGGTAGATCACGCTTGAATCCGCTTTGACGGCCACATCGGAAAGGAAATCGATATTTGTGTCGATAAGGCTGATCTGATTCCATGTCCTGCCGTTGTCTTTGCTCAATGAAAAAGCCGATTCATCCATCTGCGTGCCCGTGAGGTATGCCGCCGGCCAGGCCGCCGGCCCGTTCAGCATCGCCGAGGCAGTTGCGCAGAATGCGCGGCTGCCGTCGGGTGACCAGAGAACAATGGCATTGCCGTATGCGGAGCCGCCGGCGCCGGTGGGCGGCTTTTCGGTCTGGTACCAGCAGGCGGTGGGGCAGGTCATGGGTGAATCCGTGAACCAGGTCAACACGGTGCCCTGCGCAGCGTCCCCGTAACCGCTCCGGCCAGCAGTTTGCCGCCTGAGTAGGTGCCGAAATAGGCTATGCTTGAGATGCGGCGGTTGGACTGTGCGGGCATCAGCTGGTAGACCACTGCGTCATCCAATCTGAATATGCCCGCATTGGCGCCGGGCGCGTCGATGCTTAAATAGGCCCGGCAAAGGGCCGGCGCCTGTCCGGAGTAATCGGCCGTGAGTTGAAGGCATCCGCTCACAACCTGCCCGGCTTTAGGTGAGCCGCCGGCCCCGCTGACCGTTATCTCGGGAGGATTGCCGCTGAAGACCGTATTCCAGTCGGTGGTGTTGGCATTGAGGTCATGTACGCCGGTGTTAAAATAGGTACCCGCGCCTGTAGAGTAAAGCACCGCTATGGATGGATCCGCGCGGTAAGATGTTGGGAAGCGTATGGATAGCACGTCTCCGCTGAACCCCTGTTCAGACCAGGCGCCGCCCACGCCTCCGGCCCTGTATACATAGACGTTTCCTGCCCCGCCCGAACGTGTGCCGGCTGCGATATCGAAACCCCCGTATACGGGCGATATAGTCAGCGCACCGATGTCGGCCGTGGCGGGGAAGGCGGTATCGTCCCATGTTTGCCCTCCATCCTGAGAGATGAAAACCTGCCGCGGTCGATTTCCCGAGCTGGTCACCGCCGCCGCAAACCGCGGGTTGTCGGGAGAGACGGCAAGGTTCCAGACGGGGAGCTCGGCCCCGGCGGAGAGCAGGTTCCCACTGATATCCGTCCAGCTTCCTCCGGCGTCGTCCGACCTGTAAAGCTTGCTCTGCGATGTGTCGGCGGCATAAAAAGTGCGGCCGTCCCTAGCCCCGGCAAGGAAGTTGATCTCACCGGGGCTGACCACGACATTGAACTGGATGCCGGGCGTATCCACCGCGCTCCAGATCATGCGCCCGGCCTGCGCGGGCACCGACAATAAAGATACCGACAGCACCACCGTTAGCGCTGCGAGCAAAGACCTTGTTGTGTATTTGAGGATATCCATCGGTTACCCCTGATTATAGAACGTTTCACCGGGCAGCGCAGTTTAAAGCTGTTCAGGCCGGCAGCTGGTCGGAGGGGATGATCTGCGAGGCAGATATATTGATCTCGGGCATACCGTCTGTGTAGTGCGGGGCAGGCGGTTTGAGGGGTTGTTTGGGACCGTAGTTGACGTCTTCACTGATAGAGTCGAGCAGGCTGTATACGATCTCGGTAACGCCTTTGTGGATGCCCTTGTGTCCCAGAGGAAGCTTGCAGATATGCAGTTCCCACTCGTTGTAAGACTCGCGCGTCCAGGTGACGGTCCTTCCTCCCGCCATGGCTGCGCTTTTTTTATCTCCGGGAATGATGGTAACGGGCCTGATGGCGGCGTTCTTCCAGGGTGTGACGACTGTGCGCAGCAGCTTCTTGGAAGTGGAGCCGCATTCCTCTGCGCTCGGCTCTTCCTTCGCTGAGGAATCAACCGTGCCTGTATACTCGGGCGCGGGCAGCTCCTTCTTATCGATCAGAGTGGTCATCTCGGGCAGCTCCTGCACCGGCGACGGCGGCAGCTCCCGTCCCTGCGAGAGCTCCTCCTCGTATTTCTGCAATAGCTCGCCGAATTTTTCCATGAGCTGTTCACGCGTGCTCTGAGGCTTCTTGAGGCCTTCCCCGATCATGACCACCGTCGTCTGCGGAGGTATGGCGGCCGGTGGTGGTTGCAGAGGTGGTGGGGGCATTGGGGGATAGG
>DAOUFT010000070.1:0-12969 GCA_034429855.1 Dehalococcoidia bacterium | reverse complement strand
ATTGCCGCCGTAGTTGCCGGCATAGACTATGCCGTTATCCAAGGCTGGCGCAGTCCAAATCTTGTCGGAAGTCTGAAACTCCCAGATGAAATCGCCCGTTTCCGCATCGAGGGAGTAAAGCTTGCCGTTGGCGCTGCCGAAATAGAGTGCCTTACCGTCGGTGATGATATCTCCTACGATCGCTCCTACCGTCTCGAAGCCTTCCCTGGGATAGATCCAGCGCACCACACCGCGGTTGGCATTAATGGCATAGACCTTGCCGGTGTATGTCCCTGCAAATACCAGATCGCCGACCACCACAGGCGTGGAGTAGATACCCCTGCCGGAGACGGAGGTAGAGGGGGCGCACATGGCGCCGCAGGCCGAGCCGGGCGTAGCCGTTTTCATCACATACACCCACTCGGTCTCAGCGGGAAAGGCTTTGCCCTCACTACGAGCCTGGGGGCTGAGCGCTATAAGCGACCCCTCCATAGAACCGAAACATATCACCTCATTGTAGGGGACAAAGCTGGACCAGCCCTGGGCCGCTGTACCGGAACACCCTCCGTCCGTTCCGGGCATACAGCCCGAAATAAACACCAGCAAAAGTATCCCCAGAAGAATAACAACCCTGACCAAATTTCTAATTCTTCTCATATATAATCCTGTAAAGTTTCATTCAATCCAAGCCGGTCTATTATGGAACAGGATCATGACCGCAGGGCGTCCAGGGATTGCAGCGGCAGATCCTGAGAAAAGTCATCCAACCTCCCTTGAGCAAACCATATTTCTGTATCGCCTCGTAGCCGTACTGCGAACAGGTAGGTGTGAAGCGACAGGCCGGGGGTGTGACCCGCGAGATGGTCCCCTGATACAGTTTAATCGATTTAAGCGCTACGCTTTTCAGCATCTGCAATCATTAAACCCAGTCGATTAAGCAACCTGATTATCGACCTGTTGATCTCGTGATAATCAACGCCTGCCACAGGCCGCCGGGCGATCAAAACCAGATCCCACCCGGACTCGATAGACATCAGTCGCACATTTTCTTTTAGCAGCCTCCGGACACGGTTTCTGACCGTCGCTTTCCCGATATCCTTGGTAACCGAGAAGCCGGCGCGTAAAATATCAAGATGGTTGGGAAGAGCTTTAATTACCAGTAGCCTGTCCGCTGCAGCTTTCCCGGATTTATATACAGCTAAATATTGTGCTCTCCTGGTTAAAGCCAATTTCTTGGCCATCTCACTGCTACACCTGTGTGAGCTTCCAGCGTCCCCTGGCGCGTCTGGCCTTCAATACATCACGGCCGCCGCGCGTGGACTTCCGTGCACGGAAACCGTGCTTCCTGATTCTTCCCCTTTTTTTCGGCTGATATGTCCTCTTGGGCAATTCAGTACTCCAAATTTGATTAAGCCTTTTTATCGGCTGCGCTGATATTGTAGACATGGTTGGGCGATGCCGGCAGCATGGCCAGAAAACGAGACCGTTTGATAGCCTGGGCCAGGCTGCGCTGGTGCCTGGCGCATACACCCGTGCGCCTGCGTGGCACTATCTTGCCACGATCGGAAACAAAACGTTGAAGCATGGTTACGTTCTTATAGTCTATAGGCGCTTTGTCGGCACAAAACATGCACACCTTAGGCTTTACGATAAATTTGCGCCCCCTTTCCCTTTTCTGTACGGTGTTGGTTTCCATCGGTATAAAAAACTCCTTCTCACACTATTAAGGAATTAGAAGGGGATATCCTCCGGCTCAATATCGCCTTCAATTACTCGTACATCCTCGGGCGGCAGCTGAGCAGGTCCCAATTTATCCAGGAAAAGCACCCGGTCCGCAGTCACGTCGAGGCTGACCCGCCTCTGACCGTCCTTGCCATCATATAAACGCGTACGCAGATTTCCTTCAACATAAACCAGCTTGCCTTTGTTTAAAAACTGATTGCACGTCTCCGCCAGCTTTCTCCACGTGCTGACGCGGAACCATTCGGTCTCCTCCTTGAAGGATCCATCGGGCTGCCGCATATTGCGGTTGGCTGCCAGGCTGAAAGTGGTTACCGCCACGCCGTCCGCAGTAAACCTCATCTCAGGATCTCCCCCGACTCTGCCAATCAAAATAATCTTGATCAAGCTCGCCATCAACCACCTCCATAGATCAGCTATTCTCGCGAACGAACAGGTACCTTAATACATCCTCTGTCAGCTTCAAACCGGCGTCAAGCTCCTTCAAAGCCGTCTGTTTGATCTGCACTTTTTCCAGCACGTAGTTGCCTTCCGTTTGCCGCTTTATCGGATAGGCAAGTCTTCTTTTTCCCCACTGGTTGGTCTCTGATACTGTTCCACCGAGCTTGGTAATCTGGTCGTTGACCTTTCCCAATACCCGGGTGAAATCATCTTCACTCAAGTTTGCATTCAAAATAAAAACCATTTCGTAACCGGGCACAATAAATCCTCCAAACGAAATTCTACTGATTATAGCATAGTGCGCGATTTCACAACAAACTTCGGACCCGCGCACCAAAATTGCATTTTCGTTCGGGCTGTCATATAGTTTTCTAACAGGGCAGAACCATATGGAAATAAGCATTATCGGCCTGCCGGGCAGCGGAAAAACAACCATCTTCGACGCTCTGACCAAGTGCTCTGCAGAACCCCGGCAGCACAGCGGCGCCGGGCTAGCCATCTTCCCGGCGGTGGCAAAGGTGCCGGACGCGCGCGTTCTCAAGCTCAGCAGTATCTTCCACCCCAAAAAAACCACCCTGGCCGAGATCAAATACGTGGATTACGCAGGCCTCCCCAAGGGATTCGGCCGGGAGCAGGGCGTCAGCGGCCAGTTCCTCAACAGCCTCAGCACATCCGACGCCATACTGCAGGTCGTAAGGGCGTTCGAGGATGCGAATATACCCCACATCGACGGCAGGATTGATCCGATCAAGGATATCGAGACGCTGGATATGGAACTGGTATTTTCCGACCTCGGCATCGTCGAGAAAAGGATGGGTCGCCTGGAATCGGCTTTGAAAATGGGCAAATCGTCCGAGCGCGACGCGGCCGTCAAAGAACAGGCGCTGATGGGTAAGATCAAGGCTTCTCTGGAACAGGGTATACCCATCAGGCTGCAAAAGCTGGCCCAGGACGAGATCAAGGCGATCAGCAATTACCAGTTCCTGACGGCCAAGCCCATGTTGATCGTAATCAATATCGGCGAGAAGCAGCTTTCCCAGGCAGAGAGCCTGCTCACCGACCTCAAAGCATCCTACTCCATGCCTCAGGTGGAGCTTATCTCCATGTGCGGGAAGCTGGAACGGGAACTGGCGCAGCTGCAGGATGACGAGGCGGAGGAGTTCCGCAAAGACATCGGCCTCAACGAGACGGCCTTCGATACCGTCATCAGGCACTCCTATAGTCTGCTGGGACTTATATCGTTTTTCACGGTGGGAGACGATGAGGTTAAGGCCTGGACGATCAGGGAGAATACTCCCGCCATCCAGGCGGCCGGCAAGATCCACACCGATATCGAGAGGGGCTTTATCAGGGCCGAGGTTATGAGCTATAACGATTTTATTAAATGCGGGAGCACCGCCGAGGCGCGCAAACACGGACTGCTGAGGCTGGAAGGTAAAACCTACTCCGTACGCGACGGGGACATTATTCACTTCCTGTTCAACGTGTAGGGATGAACGCGGCCGTACTTAGCCCCCACAGCCTTCCCAATTCAGATTCACGACTTTAAAGTACGGTGTTATAATAATCGGCGATTCTTCCGGTATATCCGCTGTGAAGGAGTCCCATGAAAAAAAGCCGCAAGATCATAGCTTGGTTTGAAGAAATCACACGTGAAGATATAGGCATCGCCGGCGGCAAGGGCGCCAATCTCGGCGAGATGGTCCACGCCGGTATCCCCGTCCCACCCGGCTTTGTCGTGACTGCCACTGCTTACTACGATTTCCTGGAAGCAACCAATCTAACGGACGAGATCAAAAAGCTGCTGAAGGACGTGGATGCCAACGACAGCAGGGCCTTACAGGAAGCATCGTCCCGCATTAAAGAGAAGATCGTCAGCGTGGCCGTGCCGGAAAACATGGTGAAGGAGATACAAACCTCATACCGCAAGCTGGGAGGAGGACTGGTGGCCGTGCGCTCTTCAGCCACCGCAGAGGACCTTCCGGACGCCTCTTTCGCCGGACAGCAGCGCACCTTCCTAAATATCCAAGGAGAGGAATCTGTAGTCAAGGCCGTGCAGGAATGCTGGGCGTCGCTGTTTGAATCGAGAGCCATTTTCTACCGCAACGAGCAGGGATTTGACCATTTCAAGGTGGGCATCGCTGTGCCCGTGCAGAGGATGATCCAGTCCGAAGCCGCCGGCGTGATGTTCACGGTCGAGCCTCTCAACAGCGACCGCAGTAAAATACTGATCGAGGCTGTTTTCGGTCTGGGCGAGGCCATTGTCTCCGGCGATCTCACCCCTGACCAGTACACCCTTGATAAAAGCAGCCTGAATATCCTGGAAAGAAAGGTAGTGCAGCAGGACTGGTACCTGACACGCAACCTCGAAGTGAAGCCGGATGACCTCGAGACCAATATCAAGGTGCCCGTTCTTCCCAACCGTCAAAATGTCCAAAAAATAAGCGATGATGATATCATCAGACTGGCTACCATAGGCAAAAAGCTGGAGGAGCACTATAAAACACCGCAGGATGTTGAATGGGCCAGTGATGGCGACAAGCTCTATATCGTGCAGACACGTCCGGTCACCACTCTCAAACAGCCCGTCGACCTACCCACCGTGAACGATATAAAGGCCGAGGCCATACTGAATGGTGTAGCGGCCAGCCCAGGTGCCACCAGCGGTATCGTCAAAATCATCCCGGATCCCTCCCACCTCGATAAAGTCATAAACGGAGATATCCTCGTGGCCGAGATGACCACGCCGGATTTTGTGCCTGCCATGAAACGGGCGGTCGCCATCATTACGGACAGAGGAGGCAGAACTGCCCATGCAGCTATCGTAAGCAGGGAACTCGGCATCCCCTGTGTGGTGGGCACCGTGCACGCCACATCCATACTTAAGGACGGCCAGGAAGTCACCGTCGATGGCTCGTCCGGCAAGGTTTATGCGGGCCACGTCGCCATCAAGAGCAAAAAGGCCGTTGCCAAAGCTGCATCGGGCGTGCGTATCAAGACCAGGACCAAACTTTATGTAAATCTGGCTGAACCGGAGCTGGCGGAGAGGATAGCTGAGCGCGACGTGGATGGCGTAGGGCTGCTAAGGGCGGAGTTCATCATGGCCAGAATGGCAGGGCATCCGCGTTTCATGCTTCATGAGGGAAAAGCCGCTCAGTATGTGGATGTGCTTACCAAGAACATCACCATGTTCACCAGGGCCTTTTACCCCAGGCCGGTCGTCTACCGCACCACCGATTTCAAGACCAACGAATATAGGAACCTTCCCGGCGGCTATAAATACGAGGAGACCGAGGAGAACCCCATGATCGGCTACCGGGGCTGTTCAAGATATACCCATGAGGTGGAGGTCTTCCGCATGGAGCTGGATGCCATTAAGAATGTATGCCGGTCTTACGACAACCTCTACGTCATGATTCCGTTCGTGCGCTTTGTGTCCGAGATAACACAGATCAAGAAGATACTAACCGAAGAGGGATTCTATCAGTTCCCTAAATTCAAACTGTGGATGATGGTCGAGGTGCCTTCCAATATATTTCTGATGGAGAGATTCATCGATGCCGGCATAGACGGTATATCCATCGGTTCCAACGACCTCACTCAGCTTATTCTGGGCATAGACAGGGATAACTCCAAGCTCGCCCCCCAATTCGATGAAAGGAACGAGGCTGTGATGCTGGCCATCGAAAAGGCGGTAAAAACCTCCGTCGGCAAAGGCATCACCTGTTCCATCTGCGGCCAGGCGCCATCAACCTATCCCGAAATAACCGAAAAACTGGTAAGCTGGGGTATCACATCCATCTCGGTGACGCCCGATATGATCGATGAGACCAGACAGATTATAGCCAGAGCGGAAGAGAAGCTCTCTGCCCGTAAATAGCCGGGCCGACTGAATCAACACAGCAAGCGATACCTATGTCAGAAATGAATGTCCGGCAGAGGCTGGAGCAGGCCGAGGAGAAGCTGTCGCCTTACGCGGCGCGCAGCAATGCTAGCCGCGGCAGGCAGATTGCCGAGCAGCCGTGCCCGTTGAGAACCGCCTTCCAGCGCGACCGCGACCGCATCATATTCTCCCATGCTTTCCGCAGGCTTAAACACAAGACACAGGTGTTTATTGCGCCGGAAGGCGACCATTATATCACACGCCTGACGCACACGCTGGAGGTCTCACAGATCGGACGCACCATCTCGCGCGCGCTTTCACTCAACGAAGACCTAACCGAGGCCATTGCCCTCGGCCACGACCTGGGCCATACACCCTTCGGCCATATCGGGGAAAACGTACTGAATGATCTGGTACCCGGCGGATTCAAGCATTATGAGCAGAGCCTGCGCGTTGTGGACTGTATAGAGAACAGAGGCATGGGGCTGAATCTCACCTGGGAGGTGAGGGACGGCATACTGAACCATTCCAAAGGCGATCTGGAGATACTTGAAGAGGGATGGAACAACGTGTCCACAGTCGAAGGGCAGGTGGTCAAGATGGCCGATCTGGTAGCTTACATCAACCACGATGTGGAAGACGCCATCCGCGCCGGCATCATTTCCCCCTCCGACCTGCCAGCCTCCACAATCAAGACGCAGGCGCAGTCCAACTCCAGCCGCATCAATACGCTGGTCACCAACATCGTCGCTTGCTCCGCTGAAAAGATGGAGGGCGGCGCCTCCGACAGGCAGATCATCGGTATGAGCCCCGCAATCCTGGATGCGGCCAACCAGCTGCGCGAGTTCCTCTTCGCCCGCGTTTACCACAACAGTCTGGAGGAGGAGAAGGCATCGGACGCACGCGAGATAATACTGCTGCTATATCGCCATTTCCTCAAGAACCCTTCCCTGCTGCCCGAGGAATACAGGACGCTGAGCGGCGGCAATGAACGCCGCATCGCCGACTATATAGCCGGCATGACGGACCATTATGCTATACTCACGGCGGAAAATCTTAGATAAGCATCTTTTTATTACGGTGAAGTAATATAAAAGCAGCGCGCATGCTATGAACACAACGGATGAGATCAAGCAACGGCTGGACATTGTGGACGTGGTGTCGCAGTATATAAAACTGACCAAATCCGGCCGGAACTATAAAGCCACCTGTCCCTTCCACAGCGAAAAAACGGCTTCCTTCTTTGTTTTTCCCGAAAAGCAGAGCTGGCACTGCTTCGGAGCTTGCGCCACCGGCGGCGATATCTTCACCTTCGTGATGAAAAAGGAGGGGATCGATTTCGGTCAGGCGTTGCGCATGCTGGCAGAAAGAGCCAACGTCACTCTTTCTCCTAAAACCGGCCAGACCACTGCGGAGGATAAGGCCAGGCAGGACATGCTCTTTAAACTGAACGAGGTCGCCGCGGAATACTATCACTACCTTCTTCTGCACGAGGCAGAAGCTGAATCGGCCAGGAAATACACTGCCGGCCGGGGCCTCTCCCAGACGATTATGGATAATTTTCAGCTGGGCTACTCGCCCAATAAATGGGACGGTCTGCTGGGCCATCTATCAAGGACGGGGTACAGGGACGAAGATATGCTGGCTGTCGGACTGGTCGTCCAGCGCGATACAGGCGGCTTCCATGACAGATTCAGAAACAGGCTGATGTTTCCTATCCGGGATATTAAGGGAAGAGTGGTCGGCTTCGGCGGCCGCGCGCTGGACGATTCAATTCCCAAATATCTTAATTCGCCGCAATCACTGTTGTTCGACAAGAGCTCCATTATCTACGGTATTGACCGCGCATCCCCGGCAATCAAGCAGCGTGACAGCGTGGTCATCACAGAAGGCTATATGGATACACTGGCCGCGCACCAGTTCGGCTTCGCCAATACGGTTGCCTCCATGGGCACCGCGCTGACGGAAAAACAGATATCGACCCTGCGCAAGCTGACCCGGAATATCATCGTAGCTCTCGATGCCGATGCGGCCGGATTGGAGGCCACGGCACGCAGCATAACCACCATCGATGAACAGATCCCCAAGGAACACTGGATGCCATGGATCGAACCGAAGACCTACAGCGAACTGGTCAAGCACGAGGTCCATGTAGTCGAGATCAGGGGAGGCAAGGACCCGGATGAGAGCATACGCAGCGCTCCCGAAAAATGGGACGCGTTGCTCAAGGAATCGCAGCCTATAATCGATTTTACTTTGAAAAAAGAAATTGCTAATATAGACAAAAATAATCCCAAAGACAAATCCGCGTTAGTATCAAAATTTTTACCGATTTTATCTCGAATAGATGATACTGTCCGGCGTGCCCATTATGTTGAGAAACTTTCACGCTTGCTCGACCTGGACGAAAGATTCGTACGCGATGCGCTATTCGAACTTCAAGCCAGGGAGAAGAGATCCAGAACGGCGGCTGGAAGTAAAACCGTAAAGAATTATGCTGACCGCACTTTATCGTCACGGTATATTGAGGAGTATCTCCTGGCGATGCTGCTGCAATTCGATGACCTTCGTGAGGAAGGTATGAAGTTGTCGGCCAATTATTTTGAACATCCCGAAAATAGAGATATATTATTAAAATGGCAGACACATCCGGAGGCCGGTCTGTCCGGCACAGATATCGATCCTGCAATCAAGGAGTTTTACGATCATCTGATCTCGTTTGGCCGTCAGTTGCCCCCTTCTCTGCATGAGAATAAGCGTGAAAGGGAATACACTCTGAACGACTGCATCAATAGGTTGCTGGAAAACCACATCAGAAATCTTGAGATCAAGAAAAAAATGATCCTGTCAGCCGAAAAAGAGCGGGGCGATGCGGAGGGACAACTGGCCAAATTGATCGAACACGGCATTAAGGAGAGTCAGCAGTTGCACGATATTTTTAAGAAGCGCGGCCGTCTTTTCAGCCGTACAAAGGGAGCCTGAATGGCGAAAAACGCAAGCAAGGTGAAGGCTAAAAAGACCTCTCACGCAAAGCTCGACCGTAAGGTAAAGGGCCCGGTCAAGAGTCCTGATAAGGGAGCGGGCAGAGGCACGGTTAAGAGCCCGGTTAAGAGCCCGGTTAAGAGCGCGATTAAAAGCCCGGCCAAAGCACGGCACAGAAGTCCGACCGGCCCGGTCAAGGTGGCTGGAGACAAAGTCAAGGTTAAAGTCAAACTATCCGCTGACACCGCGGCCGTAGAAATGCAGAGCTCCTCACTGGCTCAAACAGATTTCGAGGTTCGACCTGATCCTTGGGGCAAGATCGAAGCCGATACCATACCTCAGGACGAGAAAGAGCTTCTTTTCAGCGATATAGAGGCGGCCCCTGAGTTTACCGAAGAATGGCTGAAACCGGAGGTCGAAGAGAAGCCGCTGATAGAGCTCGAAATCGAGCTGGCCGAGCATGAGGCTATCGACGACCCGGTCCGTATGTATCTGCACGAGATCGGGAAATACCCGCTGCTGAACGCCAAACTGGAACGCGAGCTGGCCAGCAAGATCGAGCCCTACAAGTACATGTCCCATATCAGGGAATCATTCCGCCACCAGGAGAATCGCTTCCCCAGCATCTCCGATTTTGTTATCCAGCTGCTTAAGAACCTGGCGGACTGCGACACCGTTATCGATAAACTGGCCGAACATCTCAACGTTACCAAAAAGCCCAGCTTCAAGGAGAAGCTGCTCAGCCAAAAGCTGCACCAGGCGATCGATGATTTCATCAACCCCGAAATGGTCATAAAAATCGCGTCTGAACTGAAGGTCGAGCCCCACGAGATAGAGAAGAAACTTGTCGATTACTCGATTTACGTGCGCATCATGAATCCAGAGATATTTACCATCATAGACGGCAATTCCACCTGGGATAAAGTCAAGCAAATCGTCAATAAAAACGGCGAGACCAAACTTGCGGCCAAGATAGACAACAACAGTCAGCCCTTTCAGCAGAAATTCGAACACATCGACAGGGACGGCAGGGAGGCCAGCAAGCAGCTCACGGTCTCTAATCTCAGGCTGGTGGTCAGCGTGGCGAAAAAATATGTCGGCCACGGCATGCCCGTGCTTGACCTGATACAGGAGGGCAATATCGGCCTGGTCCGCGCCGTGGAGAAATTTGAATACCGTAAAGGATATAAATTCAGCACTTATGCTACGTGGTGGATCAGACAGGCCATCACACGCGCCATCGCCGATCAGGCCCGCACCATTCGTATACCGGTGCATATGGTTGAGACCATCAACAGGCTGCTCAAAGTCAACAGGAAGCTGTCGCAGGAGTTTGGACGCGAACCCAGCTGCGAGGAGATCGGCGTGGGCATGGAGATATCGGCGGAAAAAGTCAGGGAGATCATGAAACTCTCCCAGGTGCCCATCTCCCTGGAAATGCCCATCGGAGAGGAAGAGGATAGCCATCTGGGCGATTTTATCGAAGATCGCTCCAACCTACCCCCGGCTGACGCTGCCTCACGCGAGCTGCTTAAAGCCCAGCTCGACAAGGTTCTTGGCGAGCTTACGGAACGCGAGCGCAAGGTGCTGCTGCTCAGATTCGGCCTTGAAGACGGCAGGGCCAGGACACTGGAAGAGGTAGGCAAGGAATTCAACGTGACACGTGAACGTATACGGCAAATCGAAGCCAAGGCCTTGCGCAAGTTGCGGCATCCCAGCAGGAGCCGCAAGCTAAAAGATTACCTCGAGTGATCTTCGGCTGACTAAGGAGGGAACCGATGAGAATCCTTCAAGGATTTTTAATATTTATGGGCGTCCTGGCCATACTGGCCATTCTCGCCCTGGTATTCGGCTACGTCCTGGCATTGCTTACGCCCGATATCCGCGCCAACATGAGACCTGTGGTTCTATCCTCAGAGGCTGTCGACAGCCTTAATAAAAAGATAGGCGATGTCAAGAAAATCACCGCAGCAGCTCAGGAAGCAAAGATCAGTAGAGATGTCGAGATGTTGATCACGGAGGAGGAGGTCAACTCCACCATTGTCATGGCCCTGGCCGAAGGGACAATTCCCGCCAAGGAGATGCTGATCAATTTCAACGACGGTTACATAATGACTTATACCAACTGGAACTTCCCCGGATTTCCCGTTAAAACCGGTTTCATCGGGACTATTGATGCCCAAAAAGGGAAGCCTGTCTTTGTGATCCATGACTTCTACCTGGGTAAACTACCTGTTCCCGATAACGTTGATAAAGCGGTGCAGGACTGGATCAATATTCTTTTCCAACTGAACGCACCCATGGAAGAGCTTGGCTTCGAACTGAAGGAGATTACGAGCAGCGAAGGCCAGGTCAAACTGGGCGGAGTCACTAAAACGGGTAAATAGCCTGTTACTGTCGGCCCATCAGGCCCGGCAAGTTCTTCGGCAGTTTGCCTTTCGCCATCATTTTCGTCATCTTCTGAACGGTGTAAAACTGGTTAAGCAGCTGGTTGACATCACCCGGCGTTGTCCCGCTACCCCTCGCTATCCTGCGTTTGCGGCTTCCGTTTATCAGGTCCGGATTAGCCCTCTCATCAGGTGTCATGGACAGGATCATCGCCTCGATCTTTTTTGTCCTTTCCTGGCTATCTGCATCCGATATCCCCTTTGTCAACCTGGAAAATCCGGGTATCATATCCATAATCTGACTGAGGCTGCCCATTTTCTTCAGCTGTCTCATCTGTTCCAGCAGGTCGTTAAGATCGAACTCGGATTTACGTAATTTCGACTCCATCCTTTCAATCTGCTGTTTATCGAAGGCCTTCTCCGCCTTCTCAATCAGCGTCAGCACATCACCCATCCCCAGTATGCGCGACGCCAGCCTGTCGGGATAGAAAACCTCCAGCGATGAGGTCTTTTCACCCATACCGAGAAACTTAATGGGGACGCCGGTCACCGATTTGATCGACAACGCCGCACCACCTCTGGCGTCGCCATCCATCTTGGTCAGTATAAGCCCGGTTAAACCCAGGTTGCTGTTGAATTCAATGGCGATGTTCACCGCATCCTGTCCGGTCATAGCATCGGCTATCAGCAGTATCTCAGACGGCTGTACCGCATTCTTGATGTCTTTTAATTCCTGCATTAGGGGGGCGTCGATGTGCAACCTTCCCTGGGTATCGATAATCACCCAGGAAGCCGCTATCTGCTCCGCCCTGGCAAGGGAATTGCGGCTGATGAGTATCGGGCTGACCGATACATCTTCATGATATACGGGAACATCGAGTTGGCCACCCAGTATCTTGAGCTGATCGATAGCCGCCGGCCTGCGAGTATCTGCCGCCACCAGTAACACCTTCTGGCCTGATTGTTTCAGGTGAGACGCCAGTTTGGCTGCAGTTGTAGTCTTACCTGATCCCTGTAATCCCACCAGCATAATGACCGTCGGTTGTCGTGAGGAGGCTTTCAGCCTGGACGGGTCCCTGCCCAGAATATCCACCATCTCCTGATTGACTATTTTTATTATCTGCTGTGCGGGTGTGAGGCTTTCCATCACCTTCGCTTCCAGCGCCTTCTCACGCACCGCTGTCAGGAAGCCCTTCACAACTTTGAAATTTACATCTGCTTCCAGCAAAGCCAGGCGTATCTGCCGTAACGCCTCATCGATGTCTTTTTCGCTCAGCCTGCCCTTGTTGTTCAGTCCGCTGAATATCCTGCTGAGCTTTTCAGTCAGTTCTTCAAACATCACTAAAGCATAGCATATTTTTACAGCTTTTCAGTATACCACCGCTTCATATATTCCATGTATATCTTGCGGCAACGTATAGCGTTGTCTGTTGTTGTCCAGTGAAAATGTCCCCTTAATTGTTCAGTGATTTTGTCACCCCCTGCAAATATTTGCTTGCGTGTACTGTCGCCAGGGATGGTTTGCAGCCGGTTTATATTTACTCTGCTGTTGTGGCG
>DAOUFT010000069.1:0-23131 GCA_034429855.1 Dehalococcoidia bacterium | reverse complement strand
CATGAAACGACGATAGCCGTTTCTGAAGTATTTTTCTACATAGTCTTGCTGCACATGGGCCCCGCATTATCACCTCTATCGGAGTCCAATATGTTTCTGAACTTTTGCATTCAGCCGTTGGCAGCGTTACTGTCGGACTTAAACCGACCGGTTTATTTAACTATTTCGTCCTTCATCTGTTATACTTCTTGTTCCCAAATCGGTTATGAACGAGTTGAGCTTTTTCCGACGCTATGTGGTACCCTGCCTTATCGCCTTTATGGGCTCCACCCTGCTGTGGATCGTCCTGACCTACATCACCATCTACTGGGTGGATTTCGGCTTCAGCCACATGCAGGTCGGAATGCTGGTCGCCGTTTTCCCTCTGGTATCGCTGGTCCTGATGATACCCTTCGGCATATTCGTGGACCGCATTCCGCCCAAGAGGCTGATCATCGCCAGCCAGTTTATCTTCGCGCTGAGCATCGCGGGACTGATGACAACAAGGGAGTTCTGGCCCACCATGCTGCTGCTGGCCGTGGGCGGCGCGGGCAACGCGCTGTTCAACAACGCCCTGCCGGCCCTATTCTACAAGACGCTGGGTACCAGCGTGCGCGGGCTCAAGCTGGGCTATTACACCGCAGGCATACTGGTGGGCTACGGCCTGGGATCGCTGGCGGGCGGATATATCTACACGGCCTTCGATATGAACGCCATCTTCATCTTTACCCTCATCGGCACCGTCCCCATGCTGCTGCTCAGTCTGCTGCTGGCCGATGTGCCCGGCACGCGCGTCAAGCTCAGCGATTACCGCGCCGACCTGTCCAATAAAACGGTGCTCGTCTTCGTCATACTGGTCTTCGCCTTCTCCCTGCACGCCGGCGCCGAGCAGTCCAGCTTCAGTCTCTTTCTCAACAAGGACATCGGCATGGACAAGGAAACTGTGGGCTGGCTCTACTTCATCCACGCCAATTTCATGGCCGTCCTCTCTATCGTCAGCGGATACTACGCGGACCGCGTCAACTCGCGCGGTAAGGGGCTGGCCATCCTTTTCTATGTCGGCATTGCGGTGTCGGGACTGACCAATATCCTGCTGCTCTTCACCACCAATTTCGGCAATGTGCTGGCCACACGACTGACGCACGCCGTGGGCGACAGCCTTACCCTGGTGACGCGCAGCCTGATCGTATCCAACCTGTTCATAGCCACGCGCATGGGCGGCAACCTGGCCACCGTGCAGGCCACCGTGACACTCGGCACGCTGTGCGGCGCCGTCATCAGCGGCGCATTCACGGGATATGCTATGGGATTCGCCATCGCCGGCGCCGCCGCCATACTGGCCGTTATCTATGCTCTCCTGGCCAAACCTGAATTCTGACCTCATTATGCGTTAAAATATAGGCGATATAGATACGTGGGGATGCAGCATGCCGGCCAACCTGACGCCGCAGTACTTTGAAGCGGAGAGGCGCTTTAAAAGCGCCACCACGCCGGATGAGAAGATCCAGGCGCTGGAGGCTATGCTGGCCGTGATGCCCAAGCACAAGGGCACCGACCACCTCCAGGCAGACCTGCGGCGCAAGATCGCCAAAATCAGCGAAGAGGCCGAGAAGAAATACGCCACCAGCCGTAAAAATTTCAGCATACGCCGTGAGGGCGCGGGACAGGTGGCGATGATCGGACCGCCCAATACCGGCAAATCCCTGCTGCTGGCTTCGCTCACCAGCGTCAGGCCCGAGGTCGCCGGCTACCCATTTACCACCAAATCGCCCAACGTCGGCATGATGCCCTATGAAAATATCCAGATACAGCTTGTGGACATGCCCGCCATCAACATGGAGGAGGCGCGTGTCTGGTCCAATTCCGTGCTGCGCAACGCCGACCTGCTGGCCATTGTGACGGACCTCACCAGCGATCCCGTAAAACAGGTGGAGGAAACGCTGCAGGGGCTGGAGGAGATCTCCGTTGTGCCCTTTAAACCAGGCGTGGACAACAGCGGCACCGGCCTCAGGGAGCGCCGCGCCTTCATCATAGCCAATGTAGGCGACCTGGATATCGACGACGAGGGGATCAGAGCCCTCGCTGCCAGGTTCGGCGGCTGGCTGGATGCCGTCAGGGTATCGGCCGCCGAGAAGCAGAACCTGGAGGAGCTCAAGCGCCAGATTTTCACCCGCCTGGAGATCATCCGCGTCCATACCAAGTCCCCCGGCGCTAAAGTGGACCTGACCGATCCCATCATACTGCCAACAGGCTCAACCATTAAAGATGCCGCCGAGGCCGTGCACAAGGACTTGAAGGCCGGACTGCGCTATGCCGTGATCTGGGGCTCGGGCAAGTTCGACGGCCAGCGCGTCGGTCCTGAACACGTGCTGCGCGACAACGATATCATCGAGCTGCATGCATAGGAATCAGCGGCGATTAAGGTACAATCCTTGACTACAATGGTCTCTCTCAGAAAAAGCATCAGTGCCCTCAAAAAGGACAGGGAACACGGGGCTGGATGGCTGACCGCACAGGCGCTCATGATACTCCGCGAGGCGGCCTCACTGGACCCGGCCGAGACTATTAATGGTCTCCTGTCGTCCCTCAACGACGTCGTCAGCGCACTGATCGGCGCACGCCCGTCCATGGTGTCCATCGCCAACTATGCCCTCTATTTTCAATCGGAGGTCGAGACGGCCGCCGCCACCAGCAGATCGCCCCTGAGATTGAAGAAGGCGGCTTACAGCATAGCCAACCGTCTGATACGGCGGGAGCAGAAGAGCGCCGCCGCCGCCGCGCGCCACGCGGCCGCGCTGGTCGGCAAACGCAGCATCATTATGACCTGCAGCTACAGCTCCGCTGTCTGCAGCGCGCTGGAGCTGGCCAGGCGCGGGGGCAAAGACTTCAAGGTCCTGGCCGTGCAGTCACGCTATAAAAGAATATCCTACGGAGAGATGGTGCTCGGACGTCTGCAGGAGTCCGGCATCAGCGGCCGCATAGTACCGGATTCTCAGATCGGCTGGCATGTCGCGCGTGCCGACCTGGTGCTGTGCGGCGCCGACTGCGTGTCTCTTCACGGCTGGCTTCTGAACGGTTCGCCCACGCTGGAGCTGGCTCAGGCGGCGGTGCGCAAAAAACGCCCTTTCTATACCGTTGGCGAAACAAGCAAGATCGATGCCCGCGGACTGACCGCAGGCCTGCCCGCATCTGAGCCCGGTTTCGACTGGGTGCCTCTCGAGATGCTCTCCGGATTGATTACGGAAAAAGGTATGATCAAGCCCGATGAGATATACAAATTCACCATAGAAGACCTGACGGGGAGCATGCGTGACCGGCCTCATTGACACGCACGCCCACCTGGATGAGCTGGACGACCTGGACGGGGCCTTCGATAGAGCCAGGCTGGCAGGTCTGTCCGGCATCATCACTGTAGGACAGGACATCGATTCCAATACGAGAAACCTGGAGCTCGCCGCACGCCATCCCGGATTCGTTTTCCCCGCTCTGGGTTTGCATCCCTGGGCCATCGGCAGCATGGACGGATCGCAGCTCGTACGCAATATCGATTTCATCTCAGATAATCTGCACAAGGCCGTCGCGCTGGGCGAGGTCGGACTGGACTACGACAAACGCGTGCTTAAAACGGCGGGCAAGGATATCCAGAAGGACGTGCTGAGACGTCTGCTGGCGCTGGCCCTGCTCCATGACAAACCGGTCTCGCTGCACAGCCGCTACGCCTGGAAGGATGCGCTGCAGGTGGTCAGGGACGCCGGCATAAGCAAGCTGGTCTTCCACTGGTATACCGGATTCTCCAGCACGCTGGCAGAACTGATAGAATCGGGATATTACATCTCCGCCACGCCGGCTGCGGAGTACCATGATGAACACCGCCGCGCGATCAGGGAGGCCCCTCTGGAAAGGATCCTGCTTGAGACCGACTGCCCCGTGAATTACGGCAGGGAGCAGCGCTACCGCTCGCAGCCGTCCGATGTCGTGCGCAGCCTGCAGGCCATCGCTGCAATCAGGGGCATCTCCGAACAGGAGGCGGCTGCCGTCACCACGGCCAACGCCCACCGCCTCTTCGGCCTGCCTGTTTAATGTACTATAATATGAAATCATGTGCTTTAAACTTATGCGCGAAGATATTCGCGCCGCCATGGACCGCGATCCGGCAGCGCGCAGTGCCTGGGAGGTCTTTTTCCTGTACCCGGGTTTGCACGCGCTGTGGTGGCACCGCGCCGCCAATTTCTTCTACAGGCACAAATGCTATTTCACAGCCCGTGTCATCTCTCAGATAAACCGCTTATTCACGCAGATCGAGATACATCCGGGTGCGACCATCGGCCGTCGCTTCTTCATCGACCACGGCGCGGGCGTTGTGATCGGCGAGACATCCGAAATCGGCGACGATGTCCTCATGTACCAGGGCGTGGTGCTGGGCGGGACCACACTCTATAAGAAGAAGCGCCACCCCACTATCGGTAACAACGTCGTCATCGGCTCAAGGGCTGTCATACTGGGAGCCATCACCATAGGTGACGGCGCCAGGATAGGCTCCGGATCGGTGGTGATCAAACCGGTGCCGCCGGGAGCGACCGTGGTAGGCGTGCCGGGCCGTATCGTGGAGGAGGACAGGGAGCACGTCATCGATTTGGACCACAGCCGCCTTCCCGATCCGGTGGCGGAGGCCATTCGCCTGGTGCTGGCCGAGAACGACAAACTGGATGAACGCATACGGCGCCTGGAGAGCACGGCAGGACTGGTGCCGCCGGAAGACGAATTAAAGCAGGCTGAATCCAAGGTTAAACGCGAGTTCGACGAAAGCTACGATATTTAACCAAATATCGTGCTGTTCGCACACGCATACTGCAACGGGCACGGAATGTTTGCCCATCGAAAACAAACGGTTTAAAATTAGGCAATTATCCTGATATGAAGGCTATTATCCTGGTCGGCGGCGAGGGCACCCGCCTGCGCCCATTAACCTATTCATTGGTCAAGCCGATGGTCCCTGTAGCCAACAGGCCATTTATAGAGCATGTTATCCGCAAACTGGCCCTGCACGGTATCGATGAAATTGTGCTGGCTATGGGCTACAAACCCGACTCCATCTATGAGTATTTCAGGGACGGAAGCAGATTGGACGTTAAACTCACCTACAGCCTGGAGGACAGGCCGCTGGGCACCGCCGGCGCCATAAGAAACGCAGCCCCTCTGATAAAGGAATCAGTCTTCGTCCTCAACGGGGACTGCTTCACGGACCTGGATTATTCGGAGATGTACCGACAGCATAAAGACCATCAGGCGAAGGCGACCATTGCGCTCACGCATGTCGAGGACCCCACCAGGTTCGGTGTGGTGGAAACGGATGGCTCCGGACACGTCCTGCGCTTTATAGAGAAGCCCAAATGGGAGGACGTGACCAGCCACTGGATCAATGCGGGCGTGTACATACTGGAGCCCGCTGTGCTGGATTATATACCGGACAACCAATTCTACATGTTCGAGAACGGTGTATTTCCCCGCCTGCTGGAGCAGGGCGAGCCCTTCTACGCTTATCGCAGCACCGCATACTGGATCGATATGGGCACGCCCGAGCAGTACCATCGCGTCAACGACGATTTGCTGCTGGGCAACTGCTCCTCACCCCTGCACACGCCGGGTGATATCATCCTTGGGCGGGACTGTAAAATACATCCTTCCGCCCGCCTGAGCGGACCGGTTATGCTGGCCGATGGATGCAGCGTGGGTGCGCAGGCTCATATCGCCGGCCCGGCCGTCCTGGGCCGCAACTGCCGCATAGCTGAAGGCGCGGTCATCGAGAATTCCCTGCTGTGGGACGACATAACCGTTGCCAAGGGTGCGATCGTCATTAACAGCATTATTGCCAGCGGTGCTAAGATAGATAAAGGGCAACGCCTGGAAGGTCAAACCATTAACCACAGGGCGCCAACTGCATAATAATCTAAATATATTGGAGGCAAGATGGCTGACAATGTAAAAAGCGTTAGCGAAAAGGAATTCAAGGCAAACGTGCTGGACGCAGCCCGGCCGGTGCTGGTGGATTTCTGGGCGGTGTGGTGCGGACCCTGCAAAATGATCGCGCCGCTGGTTGACGAGCTGGCCGGCGAATACAAGGACCGGGTGGAATTCGCCAAGGTCAACGTGGACGAGGCACCGAAAGTAGCCTCCAGCTACAACGTGATGAGCATTCCCACGCTTATCGTATTCAAGGGAGGCAAGCCCTTCGAGCAACTGGTGGGCTACCGCCCCAAGAAAGACATACAGAAACTTCTGGATAAGGCATTGGCTTAGCGGTGGGCCAGTTAAGCGATGTCACCTACTGGACAGCTTTCATAGCCGGTCTGCTGTCTTTTGTTTCGCCCTGCGTCCTCCCGCTGGTGCCCGCCTACCTGGCCAATCTGGCGGGGACATCGGCCATTGAAACGGGCGCCGCCCGCAGGGTCTGGCCTACCCTGCTGCACAGCGTGGCCTTCGTGCTGGGCTTTTCCATCCTCTTCATACTGATGGGCGCTTCGGCCGGGCTGATCGGATCCTCAATCATCGCATACTCCGATACCCTGCGCATTATCTCCGGTATAGTTATTATCATTTTCGGTATCTTCCTTATAGCCGCCTACAAAATACCCTGGCTCAATTACGAGAAAAGGCTGCATTTGCAGGGGTCGCGCAATCCCGGCTATCTCAGGTCGCTGCTGATCGGGGCGGCCTTCGCCGTGGGATGGACTCCCTGCATCGGACCCATCCTCGGCTCGATCCTCTTTATCGCGTCCTACACCGGCGAGACGGTCAAGGGTGCCGTGTTGTTGGCCGTCTACTCCCTGGGCATGGGCATACCCTTCCTGCTGATCGGCCTTGCCTGGAGTTATATAGTGCCTTTCTGGAGCGGCATTAACCGCCACCTGGGCCTCATTTCGATCATCAGCGGCATATTGCTTATAATAGTCGGTATATTGATGCTAACCGGCCAGCTTACCTGGCTCAGCCAGTTTGCATCCTGAATGCATTTTAACAGGAGAAAGACGTCCATGAAATTTGCATTGCCCTTCATCCTCACGGCTCTCTGCTGCGCCGTCCTTCTGTCGGCCTGCGGCACACCCTCCACGTCCTGCCCGAAAATCGGAGATAAGGCACCCGACTTCACCCTGCCGGGCATCGACGGCCTGGACCATAGTCTGAGCGACTACGCTGGCAAACCGGTGCTTATTAATACCTGGTCGATCAGCTGTATCGAATGCAAGAAGGAAATGCCCTATTTTAAAGAGGTGGTGGAGCAATACGGTCCGCAGGGGCTGGTCTTCTTGTCCGTAAACACGCAGGACAGCATCAACACCACAAAAAATTACCTTACCCAGAACGGATATGACTTTTTAACGCTCATCGATCTGAAAACGATTATTTACCGGAAATTCTGCTGCCCGAAAAATGCCGATCCGAATACCTTTTTCATCGGTGCGGACGGCTATATAAAATCCATTAAAATTGGCAGCTTTGCTTCAAAGGAGGAACTGGTCGGCGAAGTCCAAAAAATCATGCCTTAGCCTGCAATTGCTGGATGTCCGGTCCGCCGCCTTATTTGAAAGCCGTTTATTCCCGACCGGGGCCGATCGTATTGCCTGCCGAAAGTCTCGACCGTACAGTGCTTCTGCCATGAATATCATTGATCTCTCGAAAACAAAAAGATTGCTGTGGATAGTCCTGGTTCTGATAATCGTTACAATTGCAGCGGTGGCTGTAATAGATAGATCCATGCACTCTTCCACCGCCACACAGGACAGCAGCTCAGTGATTGAATCCTCTCAACAGCCGGAGGTGAAAACAGGAACCAGGATCGGCTTTGCCGCGCCCGATTTCGTGCTTCCCACCACGGGCAATAAGGAGTTTAAACTCAGCGACTACCGCGGTAAAAACGTGATACTGAATTTCTGGGCCACCTGGTGCGGCCCCTGCCGCCTGGAAATACCCGCTTTTAAAGAACTGCACCAAAGATACAAAGATAGCGACACCGTGCTGGTGGCGGTTAATTCACTGGACAACCCCGACAGCGCGTCAGACTATGCCAGGGCCAACGGCATGGATTTCATTATCCCCGTCGACCCCCGCGGAACCGTATCCGGCCTCTACAAGATCAGGGGCATGCCGACCACGTATTTCATCAATGACAGGGGGATCATCACGTCCATTAAAATCGGACCTTTTATCGGCATCGATGATATAGAGGAGCGTATGGGCTCATTCAAATAAAGCTGACCCGAAGATAAAATTCAGTTATAATATGTCAAATACGGTATTTTAATATGAGTGATAATCATAGTCTGCTCAAAAAAGCCGAGCTGGACAAATGCCGCGAGGAGCTGGCTCTGTTGCAGAGCCGTTTCAAAGTCGGAGAGATCGGAAGCGACGTATTTGATTCCGAGAGCAAGATCCTGCTTGACAGAATAAATCTGCTTGAAAAAGAAGTTAATAAAATTCCTTTATCTATTGGCGAGAAATTAAAAAAACACCGGGCACTGATAGTCGTCATCGCTGCCGTGCTGCTCGGCGTGCTGCTCTGCACCTTGGTCATACTGCTGGTGCCGAGGCCGGGTACAGATGTGGGAAACATCGCCCCCGATTTCGTCATGCAGATCAGCGATGATAACACTACAGCACTCAGCTCCATGCGCGGGAAAAACGTCATAGTGGTCTTCTGGGATAGGGATTTCTGGGACGATCAGTTCTTCAGCGTAAACGGCGTCGTGCGCAGGTTTTATACGCCCGAAAAACTTAACGAGCTTTTGGAAAAATATCCCCCTGCCGATCTGGCTGTTATTGCCGTAGCCTCGGGCGCCAGTAGCGATGAAATAGATGAATTGGTGAGCAAGTACTCGATAACCTTCCCCGTCATAGCCGACACCTCGGGTAAGCTTCGCTCAAGCTATGACATAACATATGAGCCCACCACCGTTTTTCTGGATAAAAACGGCGTTATAAGGTCCCGGGTTGAGGGCCCCATCACAACTATATCCGACTATGAGCAGATCCTCCACGCCATCGTCAGCGGGCGCAGCATCAATACCGTTCAGGCGCCTATATCGAACGTCCTGATCCAGTCTAATAACGAGAAAAGCGCCATGGTAACCTGGAGCACCGCGCTCCCCACCACTACGCAGGTCGATATCGACGGCAAGAATATTCTGACCGTGATTACGCCCGTTCCCGTCACGCTTCACTCTCTGCGCATCAACGACTTGTCCCCTAATACTCCGTACCATATCAGAATAGTCTATAACGTCAATCAGATTAATGTGTCGGAACACTCCTTCAGCGCGCTGGCCGATTCCATCGTCTCCAAACGCTATTTGGCCAAGACTTCCGCTATAGATTCGTCCTACCCGGAGATATCTGGAGCCGGCACCAGCTCGCTTACCGACACATCCATTCTGGTGACATGGAAAACCGACGAACCAGCTGGCGGCGAAGTCGATTACAGCATCGGCAAGGATCTCATCGGCACGGAATCCCAGGGAGACAGCCTGTCGATCTGGCATACGGTCAAGCTCGACAGTTTGATGCCTGAGACCGAGTACAATTTGAAGATCAGATCCAAGGACGGCAGCGGCAAAGAATCTGTTCAGGACCTTCCTCCCATCCGTACGCTGAGCATGGTTGAAACGGCTCCCCAGGTGGGCAAGCGGGCGCCCGACTTCAAGCTGAAATCCATAGACGGCACGGAGTATTCTCTAAGCCAGTTTCAGGGTCGCAAGGTTATGCTTAATTTCTGGCTGGAAGGCTGCCGCGCCTGCGAGCTGGAGATGCCTATCATTCAAACAGCCTTCGATAAATACGGGCGAGACGAGCTTGCTATACTGGCCGTCAACGTGCGCGGAGACCTCGATGTAGTCAGATACTATGCAGCCAACCATGGATTAACATTCCCCGTGCTGATGGACGTCCAGGGTGAGGCGGACACCCTCTATAAAAGCCCTGCCTTCCCTACAACCTTTTTCATAGACTCCACCGGCATTATCCGTGAGATCAAGACGGAGCGTTTCCAGACCCTCGGTGAAATCGATGACGCGCTGTCCAAATTGGACTGCTGCAAGTAAGCCGGCTCAGCGGGTTAAGCGGAAATTGTATGCGTAATAGACGCCATTACATAACCTGGCTGGTAGTGCTTGTCGCGCTCTTCACCTTTGGCTCTGCCGGCTATATGCTCATCGAGCAATGGAATCTCTTCGACTCGTTGTACATGACGGTGCTTACCATCGCTACGCTGGGCGGCGAGGTGAATCCCCTCTCACATAACGGCCGCCTCTTTACCATAATTCTAACGCTCTTCGGTGTAGGCACCGTCCTCTATATCCTTACCAATATCGTACAGGTGACGTTGGAAGCTGAGTTCGGATCGTTCAGGAGGTCCCGCATGGAAGCCAGAATCAAGAAGCTCGACAAACATTTCGTGCTGTGCGGCTACGGCCGCGTGGGCGAGGCCATAGCAAGCACGTTGAAAAGACAGAAATCCGACTTCGTCGTAATAGACCACAGTATCGACAGCTATAACCGTGCCGTCCGGGATGGCTGTCTGGCTATAATGGACGACGCCACCAAACACGACGTCCTCAAGCGCGCCGGCATCGAAAAGGCCAGGGGGATGATCACAGCCTTCGGCGACGATGCCTATAATACCTATGCCGTGCTGACCGCACGCGAGATCAATCCCATCATGACCATCATCGGACGTGCCAATAATAACGACGCCGTGCGCAGGCTCAAGCAGGCCGGAGCCTCCCACATCATCCTGCCCGAAGTGATTGGCGGTCAGCAAATGGCCCGCCTTGCCCTCAAGCCGACAACAGTGCAGTTTATCGAGACGGTCCTGGCCGACAACGACGGCGAGTACCTGGTGGAAGAGGTCTTTATCAACGAGAACTCAAAGCTCATCGGTAAAACCATCAAGGACATTGAAGAGAAATTTGCAGGTGTACGCATCATGGCCATCAGGGAGAAGGACGGCGATATTGTGATTAATCCTGCCCTGCATACCGTTGTTGAGATCGGCGGCAGCCTCACTGTCTTTGGTGCCATGCAACAGCTCCAGGAGATCGAAGAATGCTGTTCGCTCAAGCTCGATAGCATGGGACGCATTGTGCCCGATCTTTAGCTATAAAAACGCAGCCTTGAATCGGCTGACACGGAAACATTCCTCTGGCAACATCCGCAGTTATACTGTAAGATTTATCAGGCCGTAACCGGTTTTATTTCTTCTTAAGGACTTGCCGATGAGTTTACGCGTTAAGAAAACACTGCTGTTCGTTCTGCTTACCTTCTTTGTCGACTGGTCGCTCGTTTTTCTCTATATCGCACTGGGAGGTACTGTCGACAGCCTGGCCATCGTTCTGCTGGCTTCGGTATACATGTTTGTGCCGATGATAGTCACGATCATCGTTCAGAAGATCATTTACAAACAGCCGGTGGCAGGGCCGATGGGCATATCCTTTAAATTCAACCAGTGGTTCTTCGTGGCATGGTTCCTGCCTCCCATTATCGCCTTCGCCGTCATGGGAGTCAGCCTGCTTATGCCGGGGATAACCTTCTCCCCCGATATGTCCGGCTTTATCGACCAGATGGCCGCCTCTCTCACCCCGGACCAGGTCAGCCAGGTAAAGGAGCAACTGGCTTCTTTGCCGGTACACCCTATATGGCTGATACTCGTGCTGGCCCTTATCTCGGGAACGACCATCAATGCAGTCCTGGGTTTCGGTGAGGAGCTGGGCTGGCGAGGTTTTCTGCAGAAAGAGCTGTCCGTTCTGGGCTTCTGGAAATCATCCGCCCTGATCGGTTTTATCTGGGGCGTGTGGCATGCGCCGCTTATTCTGCTGGGTCTGAATTATCCGCAGAACCCTCAGCTCGGCGTGCTGCTGATGACGGTCTGGACGATGTTGCTGGCGCCGCTCTTCAGTTACATCCGGCTTAAATCTCGCTCCGTCATAGCAGCCTCCATCTTTCACGGCACCATCAACGCCGTGCCCGGCCTGGCTGTCATTCTTATATCCGGCGGAAATGAGTTGACCGTCGGCCTGACCGGTCTGGCCGGAGGTATCGTTTTTGCACTGGCCGATATCCTGCTCTTCATCTATGACAGGTTCATCACCCGAGAAAAAATTGATCCTATTTTAAAACAGATGTCTAGGGAGCCCTGAATGCAGAGTGGAGGATTGATCGAGCGTCTGCCTCCACCACTCCTCAAGTTGGCTCTGACCGCCGGCAGGCTTGCCGCTGAATCCGGCGCCAGAGTTTACCTGGTGGGCGGTATCGTGCGCGACCTGATGCTGGATCGTCCCTGCATGGACATCGATCTGGCGGTTGAAGGCGACGCCGTCAGCCTGGCAATACGCATGGCGGAGCAACTGGGGGCACGTCGGACCGTCCACGGTACATTCGGCACGGCGTCGCTCAGGCTCGACGGATACAGCGTAGACCTCGCCACCTGCCGTAGCGAGACCTATCGTCGACCCGGCGCCCTGCCACACGTTAAACCCGGCAACCTCCGGGACGATCTGAAACGCAGGGATTTCACTATAAACGCCATGGCCATCGGCATCAATGAGCCCAACCCGGGTGTGCTGATCGACCTTTTCCATGGGCAAAGTGATCTTTCACAGGGACTGGTGCGCATCCTGCACAATAAGAGCTTCCAGGATGATGCAACACGCATGATGCGGGCAGTTCGTTACGAGCAGCGGCTGGGCTTTGAGCTTGAGCGAAGCACGGCCGGACTGTTAAAGCGCAGCCTGGATATGCTGGACACCATCAGCGGAGACCGTCTGAAGAAAGAACTGCTCCTCTGGCTTCGGGAGGAAGATTGCCGAAAGGTTTTACGCCGGGCCTCTCAGCTCGGCATATCCGGCAAGCTGCATCCTGCCCTCACGTGGAATCGAAGTGTGAGCTCAGCCTTCCGGCGCGCCGGTGCACTGCATACTTCCATCGCACCGTCTCTGTATTTTTGCCTGTTCGTGCACAACCTGGACGAAGAGCAGCTATATCAGTTGTTGGGGAGACTGAACTTGATCGGCAGCCGACTGGACATGCTGAGTAACCAGTCCCTGAAGCTTAAGGGCCGGCGCAGCGAACTCGCCAATCCGGCTATGGGCAGATCCGGTATCTATTCGATCTTGCACGAGTACGATATGATAGCCGTCCAGGTTGCCTATTGTTACGCTCCGACTTCTATACTGCAGCGTAACCTCAAGCTTTTTCTGGACACGCTGCGCTATGTTAAAACCTCGCTCAGCGGCAACGATCTGTTGAAAATGGGATTGCCTGAAGGTCCCAAGCTGGGATCAATACTCAAAGAACTGCTGGCTGCTAGGCTGGATGGGAAGATTCGATCCAGAGCTGAAGAGATCGTACTGGCGCGGCAGCTGGCCGGTCTTTAGAAGTGCCAGCCGTTCAGTAACAGCGGAACCTGGTGGCCGATGCTGCAGATGATGATGGCGCGCGGGACCTTGCCGCACCAGGCGGCTAGCATGAATTTCCACCACTTTATCTTGAGGGCGCCGGCGGCCAGTCCCATCAGGTCGAAAGGCACTACAGGCACCAGACCCACTCCGAATACGGCCCAAATACCGTAGCGCTGCATCCAACCGACCGCCCTTTGATAGACGGGCAGTTTCTCATCCACTACTATTTTTTCCCCGGCATAGCCGATCCAGTACGATGTCATTTCGCCAATGGCGTCACCCGTGCCGGCGGCTAATCCCACCAGTAAGGGGTCCCAGATAATCGAAGCGGCCAGCATTATTGCTGAAGCCGGTGTGGGGACGAAAATCGTGCAGCTGCCGATCAGGCTGACGACAAAAACAACCAGGTAGGCCAGCCATCGGTAACTCTGCAGTGAGAGGCTGAATATGTCACGTAACTGGAAGAGCAGAAAGGCGATTACAGCCGACAGGGCCAGCATGCCCACCAGCAATAACCCTTCCTTGAGCCACTTGACCCACCAGCCGGCAGGCCGGGCAATTTTAACGGTCAATATACCGCCTGCCTATGGACGTCACCATATATGACTCCATCCGTTGCGCCAGTAATCCTGCGTGGATGTCGGATGCCTGTTTTTCATTGTCGAGCATGGTGAAAAGCACCGGGCCAGATCCGGCCAGGTGCACCGCAGGTGCCCCCGCCCCCAGGAATATGTCTGTATATCTGTCCAGTCCCGGGTAGGCTGTGGATATCACCTTCTCAAAAACGTTGAAGATCATCTGATTCCCTGTTTCAGTCCCCTTTTCAAGCTGTTTCTTCACTTTTTCGCAAGCGGAGCCGTCCGAATAATGCGCCGTTCCCAGCATGCCGTAAAGAGCGGCGGTCTTGTTGGGCGGCGCCTGTACTTCAGGCCGCAACAGAACGAACCACGATTGAACCGGGTCGGCTAAAGGTGTAATACGCTCACCCCTTCCCTGTGCCAGGCAGGCACCTCCGTAAATAAAAAACGGCACATCCGATCCGAGCCCGGCTCCGACCTCCGCCAGCTTCTCCACCGGCAAACCCAGCCCCCACAGACTGTTGAGTCCGCGCAGCACGGCTGCGGCGTCACTGCTTCCACCACCCAGCCCCGCTGCCGAAGGTATGTGCTTCTCCAAACCTATGACCACACCCCGGCTGCAGCCGGCAGCATCTTTCAACGCCCCGGCCGCCCGCAAGGCAAGGTTATCCCGGTCATCAATGCCGGTCAGGCTGCTTTTCATGCCTGTACGATCGGCCTCTTCAAGCGTCACCACATCGTGCAGGCTTATCGTCTGTATGATGCTGGATATATCATGATAGCCGTCGTTTCTCCGGCCCAGCACCTCGAGCACAAGATTGAGTTTGGCGTATGCCTTCAGCCTGAGCATTTTACTTCTCTTGCTGCATGATACAGGGCCGACCATTCCCCGAGGGAGAGTGACCCGGGTCGCCTCTCAGCATCTATACCCGCCCTAAGCAGCATGCTCTCCACATCAGGTGCGCTTATTTTCAGTCCAATGACCAGCGAATTACGCAATTGCTTGCGCGGCGCGGCCAGCCCACACCTCACCAGTTCAAGAAATTTATCGATATCGTCGACCGCAAGGGCCGGCGCCGGCAGCATATGGAACTTAACCACTGCCGAATCCACCTTGGGCACGGGATAAAATGAGGCCGCGGGCACCCTGAGTATTATCTCCGGATGGCTGAAAAGCCTCATACTGACCGCCAGGAAACCCATTTTCCCCGGCGGCGCGGCCACATCCCTCGCCACCTCTTCCTGCATCATGATAATCATCAACATCGGCCTTCTCTCAGCGCGTATGAAATAGCGCAGAATAGGAGAGGTGATGTAATAGGGGATATTGGCCACAACTTTGTAGGGATCACTACCCACCAGGCTGTTCAGATCCTGCCGCAATATGTCGGCATGAACTATATCCAGGTTACCATGAGCGGCTAGCTTTTTCCTGAGCCTGGATACCAGCGAGCCGTCGAGCTCGACGGCAATGACACGTCCCGCGCGGGCCGCGAGCTTCTCAGTCAGCGCTCCCAGGCCGGGACCCACCTCCAACACAGTATCATCCGCTGTAAGCGAGGCGGCCTGAACGATCGCGTCTGCGACGGAATCGTCTACCAGGAAGTTTTGCCCCAGGCTTTTCCGCGGCCTGGGCCCCCGGCTTCTAAACCGTCTCTTAATACTCTGTCCCTCTTTGTGCTTGTGTGGCAACAGCCCGCTGCCTGTTTCCAGAATAAAGGGCCGTGCACCGGCCTTCGATAGTGTCCTTCAGCTTACTCCCGCCAGCCAGCTCCGGCCAGGTAACCCTGCGTCACCCGGAGCTTACTATTTACCGCTGCTTCCTTCCGGACCTGACGGGATTCATAGCCCTCCGCCGCGCAAGACCCAACCTTCAACACCGCTTAACAGTCGCAGTTCTAAAAAACAAAACCTCGAGCTGGAATTCAGCCCCGCTATAGCGGATCTCGGGTACAGGGCACCGCTGGTTCCCCGCCTAGCACGGCCCGAATCAAATACTACAATTAAAGAGCCTTCTTTTCAAATTAAACGCCTCTGGCTATTCTGGCTATCAGGAACTCCGGTAGCCCCTCCTTTTCCATTTTAGCCTGCGTTGATTCGATATCGTAATCCACCCTGTAATGGCTCAGGACGTTTTCATCGGAATCGTATACAGCGTAGCTGGCCCTGGGATCCCGGTCGCGCGGCTGCCCCACGCCGCCTGGATTGATGATCAGCCTGCTGCCGCCCAACTTCAGGATATCACCATTACCCATATATCCCTCGTTGACCGCTATCCCATCCTGCTCAAAAACGAAGGGGACATGGGTATGACCCACCAGGCAATACCTGGTGTCGAAGCAGTCGAAATTGTCGCAGGCCGTGAAGGCATGCGCGATATACTCCCACAGCGGCAACCTGGGACTGCCGTGCACCAGGGTAAACTCGTCCTGCACCAGCACCTCGGGAAGGTTGAGCAGGAAATCGCGATCGGTTTCGCTGAGCCGGCCGGATGTCCATCGGTTGGCGCGGGCAGCCTCTGAATTGAAATCGCCAATATCGATTTTTCCCACAGCCGCCAGGTCGTGGTTTCCGCATACACAGACCGGATCAAGCGTTTTAAGCAGTTCGATGCAGGCCGACGGATCGGGGCCGTAGCCAACCACATCGCCCAGGCACCACACATGCCCGAACCCGCCGTGATCGCAGGCATCCTCCAGCACCGTCTGGAAAGCCTCGAGATTGGCATGAATATCGGCGATGATCAGGTATTTCATGGAAAATTGATTATATCATACACGTCGCGAGCACCCGGTTGTATCGCATGGTATATGAAGTGTATATTATCGGCATGCCTATGTACTACTTCGCCTATGCCTCCAACATGTGCCGCAAACTGATGGAGGAACACTGCCCGGGGTCCAGAGCTGTGGCCGTAGCCACATTGCCCAACTACAAACTCGTATTCACCGGCTTCTCTCGCCTGCGCAAGGGCGCCGAGGCCACTATCAGAGCATCAAAGGGCGATAAAGTCATCGGAGCGGTCTATGAGATCAGCGAGGCCGGCCTGCGCAAACTGGACAAATGGGAGGAGTATCCTGTCAACTACAGACACCTGGATGTGCGCGTTTTCACCGACGGCGGAGATTTATACGATGCCGTGACCTATATCAAGGCCAGGCAGGAGGAGGAGGGCAAACCTTCATCCGCATACTTGGCCGTAATCCAGCAGGGTTACCGCGACTGGGGCATCATCTGAACCGGCGTTTCAGTTGCTCTCAGTGATAGTCACCTCGATCATCTTGTCGCCGTTGACCAGCTTCTTCAGCACCTCCATGCCCTGTGTAAGCTGCCCGAAAACGGTGTGCTTGCCGTTCAGATGGGGCTGCGGCGTATAGCATATGAAAAACTGGCTGCCATTGGTATTAGGCCCCGAGTTGGCCATCGACAGCGAGCCGGCCTGGTGCGTACGGGAACTGAACTCATCCTGGAACGTATACCCCGGACCGCCCGTGCCGTTGCCGTTGGGATCCCCACCCTGCGCCATGAAATCGGGTATTACACGATGGAAAGTCAGCCCGTTGTAAAATCCCTTGCGCGCCAGGCTGACGAAATTGTTGACCGTGACCGGAGCGTCTTGTGGATAAAGCTCCAGCACCAGGTCCCCTTTGGCGGTCTTGATCAGCGCAGTGTATTTCTTATTGACATCGATCGTCATGGGAATGGGCGAGTTATAGCTTTTAGGCTGTTGTGAGGCCATTTTAATCACTCCTGTCATAATCAACGTTAGCACCAGGCCGATCAGCACCACACCTGCAACTACAGGTACCATTATGGCCTTGTTTCTGTACCATACCTTCTTGATCACTTTTTTCTTGTTTTTATTTCTTTTCTTGGACATCGCGTTGCGTCCATCCTTTATATTTACTGCTTGCCCCGTTTAAAAACAGGGTGCTGCCGCGAAGCAGCACCCCGGATGAGCAAACTGCACAGGTGTATATTTTACCAGCTTCCGAATACCGATGTGTAACCCAGCGCCAGCCTGACCAGCATGTATACCAGGAATATCACTCCCGATATGAATATCCACAGGCAGAGCATGCGCCAGAAAAGACCCCAGGCCAGACCCCAGGTAGGCTTGACATCGATCTGCCTGTGATGATGCATATCGGGCGCCACAGCCGGCGTTACCGGCGGTTGAGGCATTACGCCTGTGATCACAGGGGCGGGGGTAGCTATGCCGGTTACGATGGGCACATGGGGGACCTGGCGCTGGTTGGCTCCCAGGTGCGCCCCGCAGGATACACAGAACTGCTGGTTGGCGGCATTCTGTGCGCCGCAATTCTGGCACGTTACCATCTGCTGCATATTTCACCGCCTGAGCTTTACTTTCCTGCATTATATACGTGCTGCAACAACTATAGCAAGACCCGGCGCCGACGCGGGCTCGGCCCTGTGCTATAATCACGGCATGCGCATAGCTGATGCAGGTGAATTCGGCCTCATCTCGAGCATCTCCGCCCTGATCGAGCGAAAATGCCATAAACAGTCGCCTGCCTGGAAAGATCTCATCATCGGCATCGGCGACGACGCCGCCGCCTGGAAAAGAGCGGCCGGCGTCGAGCTGATGACTACCGACGTTATGGTCGAAGGAGTGCATTTCGATTTTTCATATACGAGCTGGAGGGACCTCGGCTGGAAGGCTATTGCGACTAATCTAAGCGACATAAACGCCATGGGCGGACGTCCCCTCTACGCGCTGGTCTCCCTTTCCCTGCCGGCACATCACACAGTGGAAGACGTGCTCGGCCTGTATGAAGGCATGATAGCGATATGCAATAGATGCAACACAGCCATTGCGGGCGGCAATGTCTCGGCAGCGGACAGGGTGGTGGTCAATATCAGCCTCGCCGGCTCGGCAGAAGGTCCGCTGATGACCCGTTGCTCGGCGCGTCCGGGCGACGTAATTGCCCTGTTCGGCTATCCGGGCCTCTCGGCAGCCGGACTGGAAATTCTGGAGAACAGGATCGAAGTCGACAGAAAAACTGCGCAGCTACTGAAAGCAGCCCACCTTCGCCCTGTGCCCGATCACACCGCGGGGCCCAAACTGGCCAAGCTGGGCGTGAGGACGGCCATCGATACCAGCGACGGACTGCTGGCGGACCTGGGACATGTATGCCGGGCCAGCGGGACGGGAGCAGTGCTCCGGCTTGATGAACTGCCTCTGCACCCCTCGCTCAGCAGATACCTTGGCCGCAGAGGCTTCGATATGGCCCTGGGCGGGGGTGAGGACTACGGCCTCCTGATTACGGCCGGCGTAAAGACCATTCAAAAAGTCCTCGCCGCCTTCCAGCCGCCTCCGGCGCTTATCGGAGAGATAACGGAGGGCCCGAAGGGAGAGATATCCCTTATCAACGCCCGCGGAAAAAAGGTGTCGCATCAGCCGCGCGGCTGGGACCACTTCAAATCGAAGCTATGAAAACGGACAACGGCAAGCTCAGCGTCATAACCGTCAGCCCCGACCAGACGCGCAGGCTGGGAATGCACATCGGCCGCCTGGCGGAAGGCAACCAGATCTATCTGCTGACCGGCAACCTGGGCACAGGTAAAACGCACCTGGTACAGGGCATCGCTTTCGGACTGGGTATAGACGAGTATGCCTGCAGCCCGTCCTTTATGATAGCCCGCGAGTATCACGGACGACTGACTCTCTACCATCTCGACCTGTACAGGCTTGAACGTCTCGAGGAGATCGCAGACCTCGGCCTGGACGAATATTTCCGCGATGATTCACTCTGCGCCATAGAATGGGCCGACAAAGGAACTACCGCTTTACCCGGCGATAACTTGACCATCAGGCTCGCACACCTGCCGGGCGATAAGCGGAGCATTTCCTTTGTCTCCCACGGTAAAAGGTACGATGATCTGATCGGCCGTTTAAAGGTCGCGCTGCAAAACGACGGGGAGGAGAGATGGAACTTGCAATAGACACTTCCACATCCTGGGGCGGTCTGGCCGTCTCACAGGAGGGCAACATGGTTGCGGAGCTTACATGGAAGCCCGGCCAGAACCATACTTCCGAGCTCTTCCCCAATATCGAAAGATTGCTGCAAACGGTGAAATCTGACTTTAGGTCGCTGTCTGCCGTATTCGTTGCCATCGGCCCCGGTAGCTTCAATGGGCTGCGTGCCGGCATCAGCGCGGCCAAGGGCCTGGCCTTCTCCCTCAACCTGCCCCTGGTGGGCATCAGCACACTGGAGGCGGAGGCCTTTATTTTTGCTTTCAGCGGCCTGCCGCTCTGCCCGGTACACGATGCAGGCAGGGGAGAGCTCGCCGCCGCGCTTTACCGCTATTCGAGCGGATGGCAGCGCCTGAAAGAGGCGCACCTCACCTCCGTTAAGGAGCTGTGCGAGAATACCCGTCAGAAGACCTTGTTTTGCGGCGAGATTCCTCCCGCCGCGATACAGATTATCCTTACTTCGCTGGGGGAGAATGCTGTTATACCAGGATGGGAGCAGCGCATGAGAAGGCCTGGATATATATCATATCTGGGCTGGCAGCGGCTTCAATCGGGACAATCGGACAGCCCGGTTGCGCTTCAACCTGTTTATCTGAGGCAGCCTCCCATAACTCAGCGCAAAAAGAAATACTGATCCTGGGCAGCCGTCAATAAACCCCGGTCATGTGCATCAAATACAGCACGGTTGTACCCGCTATCGATACCAGCCAGTCCAAAATGCTGGAGGCCGCCAGCAGATCGTTGAGCCAGTCAAGCACCGGGTAAATGCCCATCAGCAATACCAGCAACACCATTCCCAGTGCCGAATTGATCAGGCCCAAGACGCCGCCCAGGGCGCTCCAGAGAAACCCCCCGCTCCATATATTGTCCAGCAGATGGCGCGGCAACAGCAGGATCAGGTGCATTATGATAATGATGATGCCCATGGTGATCACAAAAGTCAGCAGCGACCTCCATAAATGATCCGAGGTAAAACTCATCCACCCTAAGACATAAGTGGAGAAAGCGCCAGTAATGGATAGCGCTACAATAAATGCCAGTAGTCCGCATATCTCTTTGGGCGCCCCCCGTTTTAAGCCGCCCAAAAAACTGAATACCAATATCAGGGCTACGATAATATCTACGGCAACTGCCGCATAACTCGGAACTTCCATATCAAATCATCCCCGACAATTTTGCGTAATAGTCTATATGATTGGGCCACCGACAACAATCTGAGAATGGCAAAATCACGTCATTACGGATAAAATAAGAATCCGCTTGCGGGCAATAAATATTACTTGGAGAAGAGATGGAAAAGACACTTGTACTGGTCAAGCCTGACGGAGTGCAGCGGTGCCTGGCCGGGGAGATTTTATCCAGACTCGAGAGACGCGGCCTCAAAATTGTGGCGCTCAAAATGCTGCGCATGGACAGGGCGCTGGCCGAGAAGCATTATGCCGTTCACAAAGAGAAACCGTTTTTTCAGGACCTGGTCAATTTCATCACATCCGGACCCATCATAGCGGCGGTGCTGGAGGGCGAGAAGGCGGTTGAGTCAACCAGACAGACCATGGGTTCCACAGATCCCAAGAAGGCAGCACCCGGCACCATCAGGGCGGATCTGGGCATAAACATGGAACATAACCTGATCCACGGCTCCGATTCCCCCGAGAACGCCGAAAAGGAAATAGCCATCTTCTTCAAACCGGGTGAGATACTAAGCTATACCAGGGACGTGGACAGGTGGCTCACTGGATAGTCAGCAGCCGCACCGCTTTACCGTAAACGTTTTCGAGATCGTAAAAATCACGCATCTCTTTGGAGAAGATGTGGATTACAGTGCCCAGATAATCAAGCAGTATCCAGCCCGAATCGGAATTCCCTTCGCTGCGGTAGGGCACGGCTGATTCCTTTTTAAGCGAGTTTAAAATCTCCCGATGGATGGCATCCACCTGACGGTCGCTGTCGCCGCTGCATATAACTATATAATCCGTAAAGGAGCAGGCCCGCCTCATATCCAGTAAAACCACATCCTCGGCCTGCTTATCCGAGGCCAACTCGACTGCCCTGCGGGCTATTTCCAGTGGCTCCAGATTTTTCTCCTCCGTAGTACTATAGTACCGGTTGTTTATCCCCGATACCTGATTATAGCACAGACACGACGGCCCCGGCAGCATAATAGCAGATACAAAGTATACACGTCATAGCGATGACCCCATACGTTTGGGAATTCAGGAAGGTCGGGTTTGACTTTTCCCCGATTATTGTCATAATTAACTTAGGCTAATTGCCTTGATCAAAAAGATGCTGTGCCAATATTGATGCATACGTATAATATATTGGCTCTCGATAATCTGGATTAATGAATAAACATCAACGGAGGTTGATTAAATAAATGGTACAGCAAATCAAAGCGGACAAGGATTACACTCTTGTCACGCAGATTATGCAGATAGCCGACATATTCGTAAAGGTAAGAGAGCGGGAATTGCTTCCCCAGAACCTGTCGGCAACCTCGGCGGCAATTCTTTTCCTGGTGGACGCTATGGGCAAGGATGTCACTCCTGCCAGGATTTCCCGCATGTTACTGCGTGAGCCGCACTCCATATCAGGCATACTGATGCGCATGGAAAAACAGGGGCTGATCAAACGAACCAAGAATATGGAGCGCAAGAACCTGATCCGTATCACACTGACCACAAAGGGAGAGAACGCCCTAAAACAGGCCATGAAAAAAGAGGGAACCAAGCGTGTCCTGTCCAAATTGAGCGCGGAACAGCAGAGACAGCTCAAAACGGCCCTGACCGCGCTGAAAGAGGCTGGCATGAAAGAATTGCACCTCAGCCCCAAGGCGCTTCCCTGGCCTTAGAGATCGAAATCATATCATAAGTAGACGCCCGGCGCATTTGAAACGCCCGGGCGTCTCGCTTTAACAGCAAGCTTAATAAACTTCGGCTGCCTTATCTTTCTTATACGAACTTTTCTTTATCATCGCCGGTTCATTTGCTATAATTAGCTTACTGTCGAACTAAGGTAACATATGAAAGCAAGATGGTGGCAAGGTAGCCTTCTCTACCTACTCATACTGGTGGCTCTGCTCGGTCTCGCATTCAGCTTCTGGCCCATCAACAAAGGCCCCAAGGAAGTTG
>DAOUFT010000068.1:0-14390 GCA_034429855.1 Dehalococcoidia bacterium | reverse complement strand
CCGATCCTATTACCAGGGTTCTTTTTATTCAACACCCTGACAGCTGACTTTCGATGATAGCCAGTATTACTGACAAACTCATCAAGTATTTTCCCCTTAGTGTTTCTTGCCCCACGAATATACCGTTCTTTTATGGCTCGTATATATTCCAGTATGCTGCCTCGTGTCATGTGTACCTCCGCTCGGTAACACTATTTTTGAGGCAACAATACTATTTTCGGTAACAATAATTATGACGCCATTCGGGGTATTGACATACAGGTTGCACAAGCGTAATATATAAAACAAGCGCTTGATTTATATATTTCGCAGTTCCGATCGATTAAGAGTGGAGGCTTGAAAGGCATTGGGTCGTAAAAGTCTGGCAACAGAGCGTCGCAGGCAGATACTGAGGGGCGCAGCTTCTCTTTTCATCCGCAAGGGCTATTTGAATACGTCGGTGCGCGATATAGCAGGCGAGCTCGGTATGAACGTGGCCACGCTCTATCATTACGTGGGCTCCAAGAACGGCATACTCGGCCTATTCCATGAATATACCATGAATGCCATCGATTTCTTCAGCAGGAAATATCAGACGGTGGTGGAGAAAATGGAGCCACGGCGCGCCCTTAAATACGCCGTGGTGGAATATTTGAAATGGGTCGAGGAGTACCAGGATCTGACCGTTTTCTGGTATCAGGAAGCTAAACAACTCACGCCTGCGCAGTTCGGGGCGCTGAAAATGCAGGAGGAGTGCACTATCCGCATATTCCAGACAATACTTGAAAGGGGCGTCAGAGCAGGCAAGTTCAAGGTCAAGGACCCCGCTCTGGCCGCCAATAATATCGTTGTGCTTTGCGATATGTGGGCCTTTCGCAGGTGGCTGCTGAAGGAGCACTATACGCTGGAACAATATATTAACGAGCAGATGGATTTGATTATGGCGCTGGTTTCCAGTTCTGGACGCTGACGGATTAATACGATCGAAACAGTTTAAGGAGGCTGCTGATATGAGGTTTGTAACTGGCGAGAGATACGTGCTGGGCAAAATGCTGGAAAAAGCAGCCAGGAAATATCCCGGCTCCACCTACTTCTGGTTCGAAGACAAAGCCTATACCTACCGTCAGGTGCTGGAGCAATCCAGACGTGTTGCGCACGGCTTTGCCGCCATGGGTGTTAAAAAGGGCGACCACGTCGCCATATTGATGGAGAACTGCCCTGAGTTCATCTTTACCTGGTTCGGCCTGTCTCTGCTGGGAGCTATAGAGGCCCCCTTCAACCCCTTTCATAAAGGCAGCATACTTGAATACCTCATCAATTACTCCGATGCCGACATACTGGTCATCAGCCGCAGCTTCATCGATGAGATCAGGTCTGTCGAAGACCGCATCAAAAATGTTAAGACGATCATCATCGAGGGGCAATTCGCTGACAATCCCTTTAAAAAAATTAAGGCCCTGCCGTTTTCCATGCTGCTTAATGAGAAAGCTGAGCTGCCTGAAGTAGCAGTGCAGTATAACGACATTATGGCGCTCATGTTCACATCCGGCACGACCGGTCCTTCCAAGGGCGTGCTGATCACACACAACCAGGCCTTCTTCGTCGCCAGCCAGTACGTGACGGTCAATGGGGCCAGGAAGGGCGATGTCGGTTACGGTTACATTCCTCTTTTCCATGAGGCGCCGCAGTTCGGTCTGGTGCTGGGCGCCATGCTCTACGGCGGCAGTTTTTTACTCACACGCGGCTTCAGTCCTGCGGATTTCTGGCAGGATATCAGAAAATACAACTGTACCATATCCGGCATGTTCGAGGTCGTGGTCAAGATCCTTTTAATGGCGCCCGAGCAACCGAACGATGCGGACAACCCTATGCGGGTCTTCTCAACCGCTCACATTACTCCGGAGAGCCAGCAGGCTTTCGAGAAGCGTTTTAACGTCAGGCTGGTCAATACCTACGGCCTGACGGAAGGGGATTGCACCATAGTAGCCACATATGACGACATCAGGCCCGGCTCCTTCGGCAAGCCGCGCGGCTACTTCGACGTGCAACTTTTCGATTCCATGGACCGCAAGGTGCCGCGCGGAAAGGTGGGAGAGATAGCGCTGCGGCCTCGACAGCCGCATATCATATTTGAAGGCTACTATAAAATGCCGGAGAAAACGCTGGAGGCCTTTCGCAACCTGTGGTGGCATACGGGCGATCTGGCCTACCAGGATAAGGACGGGTATTTTTTCTTCGTCGGCCGTGAGAAGGATATGATCAGACGCGGCGATGAGAATATCTCGGCGCTGGAGGTGGAGAAGGTGGTCGAGTCGCATCCGGCCGTAAAAGAATGCGCGGCCGTGGCTGCCTTTTCAGAGGTGTGGGGTGAGGAGGTCAAACTTGCCATAGTTTGTCACGAAGGCAAACGGGTCGATCCGGCGGATCTGGTGGCCTACTGCGATGAGCGTATGGCCTATTTTATGGTTCCCCGTTATATCGAGTTCGTCACGAGCATACCTCGCACCGGGGGCAGCGGACGTCCGGTTAAAGAACAGTTAAAGCAGATAACGGATAAAACGTGGGACAGGGTGCGTGAAGGGGTGAAGATAAAACGCGAAAAAGAAAAAAGGAAATAGGTCGACGAGGACACAGCAGCAATACAAGTTTAAGGGAGGTTTGTCGTGGATTATCAGGATCAAAGGCTGAAAAAGATGGTCTTCTTGAATCATTGCCTGTTAAACGTGGATGCGCGCGGTCCGGGTGTGGCTTTCAGACGAGGGCCCTCCGCCGAATTAATCGAGGCTTTTCTGGCAAAAGATATAAATATAGTGCAGCTCCCTTGCTGCGAATGCCTGGGATGGGGTGGGGCTGCCAGAAAGGAATTCGATAAATTTTTGCCAATAATCACACATGCGGTCAGGTACGGCTGGTTCCCGTTCTTCATTCCAATAGCGAAAGCTTCGCTTTCATCGTACAACAGGTTGTGTAAAAAAGAAGCTGTCAAGGTGGTCGACAGGATGGAGGATTACCTTCGGGAAGGTTTTATCATCTGCGGAGTGATCGGTATGAACGACAGCCCGACCTGTGGGGTTACAAAGAAAGTCAATATGATTGAATACATGAAACAAATGGCAATGGCCATACATGCAGGGAATGCCGTAGACCCCGTTAAAATGAATCTTGACCAGTTGATGGACGGCAAATCGTTCTTTATGGGAAATCTAATTGAGGAGATTAGAAAAAGGAGTTTGGATATCAAGGTGATAGGGTTTGAGCCATGGGCTGAATCACTGAAGGCAGAATCCGAAAGGGTAGTGAATCTTCTCAATCTGTAGAAATAAATTGGCTGCATCGATACACGAGAACAGATGAAAAATAAGACAGAGGAGGAAATGAAGACATGAAAAAAATAACGGTACTGGGTGGAGCGGGCACCATGGGGTTTGAGGCGGTCAAGCTGCTGCTGGAAAGGTCGGATGCGGAGATCACGGTGGCCGATGCCAGCGTCAAAGGGCTGAAACGCGTCGAGGCCGAGCTGGGCAAAAAGGTCAAAACGGCCGGCGCCGATGTAAACGACAGGGAGTCGCTGGTCAAGCTGCTCAAAGGCGCCGACGTGGTAATTAGCACGGTCGGCCCTTTTTACAAGTATGCAGCAGCTGTGATCAAGGCGGCCATAGAGGCGCGGGTCAATCTGGTCGATATCGACGATGATTTCGATGCCACCAAAGACTCGCTGGAGCTGGATGAAGCAGCTCGCAAAGCCGGTATGGCGGCCATTATCGGCATGGGCGCCAGCCCGGGAGTAACCAACCTGATAGCCAAGCTGGGCGCCGGCCGCCTGGACAGGACGGACGATATCCGGCTTTACTGGGGCGAAAGCGCCATCGATCCCACCGGCTCCGCGGCCATGATGCATTGGTTCCATATCACAGCCGAGAAAGTGCCCGTTTTTATCGACGGCAAATGGGTCGAGCAACAGGGTTTCACCCAGCCGGAGGTCATTGAGTTCATGCCTCCTGTTGGGAAGCTGGAAGTGGTCTTGACCGGTCATCCCGAGCCTGTCTCCCTGCCCCGCTATATCAAGGGCGTTAAAAACGTCAGCATCAAGGGCGCGCTTTACCCGCCCAAGATGATGGAGCTGTACCGCTGGCTGATCGATACGGGTTTCGGCAGCAATGAGCAGTTCAAGGTCAATGATGAAGTTTCCATGCCCTTCCGCGAGCTGGCAGTCCGCATAATCAGATCCATGCCGCGCTTCGCCCCCGATTATTTCAAGGACGTGCTCGACGATGCGCTGGGAAAATACGAAGCATGCGCCGGCACCTTCAAGATCGTGGTCAGCGGTCAAAAAGGGAACAGCCAGGTCAGCATTACCTACGACCTGATGGCCAACAATGTTGCGCACAGCACCGCTCTCCCGGCTGTTATGGCAGCTCTGGCACTGGCGGAGGGAAAAGTGAAATCGACTGGTGTCATGGCACCGGAAGGTGCGCTGGATGCTGCAATGTTCTTCGAGGTAATGAGCAAGGACGCAAAGGTACGTGAAACGGTCATGGAATCCAAGAGCAGTATTAACGTGAAATAAAAGCGTTCGTCACTAAAACTAAATATGAATAAGTATGAGGTTGAGGTATGACAGTAAAAAAACAAAAGAAAAAAGACGTAGTGGTGGATCCGCTGTTGATGGTGGTTCTATCCAAAAGGCTGGAGGCCATCAGCCGCGAGATGGCCAACACGTTGACTCGCACCGGTCGCTCCGGCAATATCAATACGGCCAAGGACTTCTCCTGCGGCATAACCGACAGCAAGGCGCAGATGGTATGTGTGGACGAGGGCCTTCCCATCCATATCGTGGGAGCAGGACTGGCCGCCAAGTCCATGACTGACCTGTTCGATGACATCAGGCCCGGTGATTGCTTCCTGAATAATTCCCCCTACTACGGGAACAGCCACCATGCCGATTTCACTTTCATGGCGCCCGTCTTCTACAAGGGCAGGCACGTCTTCACCACCATCACCCGGGCGCATCAGGGCGATATCGGCAACCATGATCCCTCGACCTATATGCCCTTTGCTACGGACGTTTATACCGAGGGCGGGCTGGACTTCCCCTGCGTCCGTGTACAGCGCAATTACAAGGACCTGGCGGACATCATAAGGATGGCCAAAGTCAGGATCCGTGCCCCGGAGCAGTGGTACGGCGATTACCTGGCTGCCGTTGGATCCGTGCGCACGGGCGAGAAAAGGATCATCGAGATGTGCGACAAATACGGCCTGGATACCGTGGTGGCCTTCACCAAACTCTGGCAGGAATACGGCGAGCGCCGTATGATCGAGGCCATCAGGAAATTACCTGCCGGGACCTGGGAAAACGAGACTCGCCACGATCCGCTGCCGTTTGTAGCTCCGGACGGGGTGCCGATCAAGGTTAAGCTGACGATCGATCCCAAAGAGGCCTATATAACGCTGGACTTCACCGACAATATCGATTGCATCGCTTTCGGCCTCAATATGAGCGAAGCTACGGTGATGGCTGCGGCCGTGGCGGGTGTATTGAATAACCTCGATCCCACGCTGCCGCATAACTGGGGGGCGTTCAGCCGCATTATCATCAAGACGCGAGAGGGCTGCGTCATCGGCCAGGTCAAGCACCCTCTCAGCGGATCGATGGCTACCACCAACCTGGCCGACCGTGTGATCAACGTCGTGCAATCCTGCTTCGGAAAGGTCAGGAAGGACCTGGGTCTGGCGGACGGCGCCTTCATGCCCGCCGCCGCTGGCAGCGTCTTCGGTATAGACTGGCGCAAGAACAACGCAATATATGTGAGGCAGCTCATGATGGGAGGCGCCGGCGGGCCCGGACATTATGGATACGATGGTTGGCTGGGCTACGGCATTCCAGTCACGGCCGGCGTGGTCCATATGGACAGCATCGAGGTTGACGAGCAGTCCATGCCGCTTCTAATTGCTAAACATGAGATCATTCCCGATTCCGGAGGCGCGGGACAGTGGCGCGGCGCCATCGGCATCGAGTGCTGGCAGAAGCCGCGGCACGATGCCGGCTCATGGGGCTTTATCGCCGACGGACACTTCAACCCGCCACAGGGGATCAACGGCGGACTTCCCGGCAGTGCCCTTCAATTGTATAAATTCGACATCGCCAAAGGCCCGGATGCCAGGACGGAGCTGCCCACAGTGTCCATGGAGACGCTTCAGCCCAATGAGATGATGATCTCTATGTCGTCGGGCGGTGGAGGTTTCGGGGACCCGCTGGATCGTGACACAGAGAAAGTGCGCCACGATGTGCGTGAGGGCTATGTAACGCTGGAGAAAGCGCGTGAGATATACGGCGTGGTCATCAAAACCGATACCGAGCTTTTCTCGGTTGATAAGGAGGCCACCAGTGCCTTGAGAAAGGAGATGAAAAAGAGCAGGGAGGCAGCGAAATGAGCTACAGGCTTTGCATAGATATCGGCGGAACATTTACCGACCTGGTAGTGGCGGATCCGAAAGGAAAAGTTGATATATTCAAATCTCCCACTACACCTGGAGATTACACAGATGCCTTTATCGAAACTGTGAAGATGGCGGCCGACCACTTCAAGCTGCCTCTCAAGGAGTTTATGGGGCAGTGCAGTACGATCGAAGGAGGATACTTCGGGCACGGCTCGACGGTCAGCACCAACGCCATCATAGAGGGGAAGACGGCCAAAACCGGCCTGATCTGCACCAGAGGCTTCAGGGATATTCTGGTAGCCCGCGAGGCGGGCAAGGAAAATCCTTACGACTGGCAGATGGAATACCCTGAGCCTTATATACCACGCTACTTGACCTTCGGTGTGGGCGAGAGGATCAATGCCGAAGGTGGTATTGAGCAGGAGCTCAATGAAGATGACGTTCGTCAGGCCATCAGTCGGTTGAAGGAGTATAAGGTCAGCGCCATAGCTGTGGCCCTGCTGTGGTCCATTGTCAATCCGATCCACGAATTGAAAATCGCCGGGATAATAGAGAAAGAGTGGCCGGGCATACCGTACAGCCTGAGCCACCTGGTCAATCCCTGTATCAGGGAGTACAGGCGTTTTTCATCTACGGCTATCGATGCTTCTCTCAAGCCGCTGGTCGGCAGCTATGTGGCGCAGCTCGAAAAGAGACTGGAGGCGATAGGCTACAAGGGTCAACTCTCGCTGCTAACCTCCAGCGGTGGTGTGGTATCTGCCGAGGAGCTTGTCAGGAAGCCAATCTACAGCGTCGACTGCGGTCCGGCCCTGGCGCCCAGTGCCGGCAGGCTGGTCGCCGGGACCGATCTCGGCATCAATAACATCATCACCACCGATATGGGCGGCACCAGCTTCGATGTGGCCTGCATCACGGGTGGGGAGATCGCAGTCTCGCGCGAGACCGAGGTCGGTGGCTTTATGCTCGGTATCAACAAGGTCGACAGCAAGTCCATCGGCGCCGGCGGGGGCAGCATCGCCTGGGTGGATACCGGCGGACTTCTGCACATCGGCCCCCACAGCGCCGGCGCTGTGCCCGGCCCGGCCTGCTATAACAAGGGCGGCACGGAGCCGACCGTCACCGATGCCAATGTCGTGCTGGGCTATCTCGACCCTGCCTATTTCCTGGGCGGGGGCATGAAGCTGGACAAAAAGCTGGCTGCTAAAGCCATCGAGGAGAAAGTCGCCAAGCCGTTGAAGCTCGGTGTTGAAGAGGCGGCCTATGCCATGTGGGGCGCGGTGAATGCCAGCATGTCGAACGTGATCCAGGACATCACCATCTGGAGAGGCATAGATCCCCGTGAATATACGATTGTCTCGGGAGGTGGAGCGGGTGGCATGCATATCGCTGCCATTGCTGCAGAACTGGGAGTCAAGAGAGTACTGATTCCCAGGGTGGCCGGTGCGCTCAGCGCCTTCGGCGGCGCCTTTGCGGATATAACCTCCGAGTTCAGCCTGAGCAAATTCACCGAGAGCGGCAGCTTCGATTTCGACGGCATCAACTCGGCGCTGGACGGACTGAAAAAGCAGGCGGAAGAGTTTTTCGAGCATATGAGGGTACCCAGAAAGCAACGTAAACTCCAGGTTTATACCGAAGCCAGGTATCCTTTCCAGGTCTGGGAGATATCCGTCCCTCTGCGCGGTAACAGCATCACCAATCAAAAACAGCTCGACATACTGATATCGGACTTTCACAAAATGCACCAGAGAATATTTTCCGTCAGTGCGCCTGATCAGCCGGTGGAGTTTGTCTACTGGAGAGTCAAGGCCGTCGGCAAGATGGCTAAAACCGAGTTCGTGCCGGCGAAGATGACATCAGACCTGCCTGTGCGCAGTGGCGTCAGAAAAGCCTATTTCAGGGAGCTGGGCGGTATGGTGGATACGCCCGTTTATAAGGGCGTGGACCTTAAGCCCGGCCACCGCATACCCGCGCCGGCTATTATCGAGGAGCCTACCACCACCATACTGGTTATGCCCGGATGCAAGGCATCGATCACCAAATACGGGAATTACTTGATTGAAATAAAATGAGACCTGCAGGGGCGGGTTTTTAAACCCGCCCCAAAGTACGGGCGCACCTGAATGTGCGCCCCTGCAAATAGATTAAAATAAATCCAGGAGGCCATTAATGAAAATACTTGTACTGGGCAGCGGGATAATCGGCTCAGGCGCGGTAAGGCAGCTGGTTAAATACAGCGACGCCGCCATAGTCAATGCGGACATCGATCCGTCCAAGGCCGAAGCAGTGGCGGAGAAATACGGCAAAGACCGTGTCAAGGCAAAGCGTCTGGACATAGACGACCACGCGGGCTTCGTGAAGTTCATTAAGGAGGAAAATCCGGATGTCGTGGCCAGCACCATCGGCCCCTTCTACAGAAATGCGGGCAAAGTGTATAAAGCCTGTATAGCCGCCGGCAAGAACTGCGTGGACGTGTGCGATGATATCGATGGCGTCAGCCAGGCCTTTGCTGTCGATGAGGAAGCCAAAAAGGCCGGCATCACCATCATCAGCGGGCTGGGCGACAGCCCCGGCCTCACCAATATACTGGCTAAATACTGCTGCGATCAGCTGGAAAGTGTGGAAGATATCAATATCCTCTGGGTCGCCCCTTTGAGCGAGGTGGGCCTGGCGCAATATTTCCATGGTATACATTGCTTCGCTTTCCCTCACCAGTATGTCAACGGTAAGCTGATCGACCTGGACGGCAAGGTCACGACCGAGTTCGGGGAGCCCATTGGGAAGATAGAGCTGCTGTACTGCGATCATCCCGAGCCTTTTACGCTGCCGCGCTATATCAAGGGCGTTAAGAACGTGATCTGCGCCGGGGCTGTCTGGCCGGAGGTTCCGGGACTGTCGATGTCGGCCATCGCCGGGTTCAAGGACTATCTGATGCAGCCGGTCAATCTGCGCGGCGTAGACATAGCTCCCATCGAGGTGCTCTCGCACATGGCGTATAACCTGGTGCAGAAGCAGATAGAGCAATGGAAAAAGGAGGGGCGTGAATACCGGTACGGCGGCACCATCATCGAAGTCAAGGGGAAAAAGGGTGGCAAGCAGACGAAATTGACATTCTCCGGCGTTGGCAAGGGGATGACCACCACGCCCAGGACGCTGGTCACTGTGGCCAAGATGGTTGCTGGCGGCCAGGTAAAAGTGAAGGGTGCCTATGCGGCCGAGGGCTGCGTTGATCCGCAGGATTTCATGAAGGCCTTCAGCGAAGGCTTTGCCACCATAAAGACTATGCCTGCCGAAAAGCCCAACGAATTCATCGTCGATATTGTGCCGGTTTAATTCATCTGTAAAAGATGGAGGACGGACACAATGTGTTCGTCCTCTTTTATTTCAGGTCGGGAGCGCACATGCCGTGTTGCCTGTAATCATCGATCGGCCAACTGGAAAAGCAGGCGGAATGAGTTGTATGATTAGAGCACGCTTCATGAAGACCGGACTGACCGGTTCGACGGCATAGGAGGTATGGATTTGGCTTCAGAGGTCTCGACATTCAGAAGGGTCTGGATAGCCGTGCTGGTGATACTGGGAATCGCACTGGTGCTCTGGCTGTGCTGGATATCTCTGCCGGTGCTGATACCATTCCTGGTGGGAATATTGCTGGCCTACCTGCTTTTCCCGCTGGTCACCTGGCTGGAGCGACTTCTGCCGCCCAGAGGTAAAAGCAGGGCGTCCAAGCGGGTCTTGTCGGTCATTATTGTGTTCATCCTGTTCACATTGCTCCTCATCGTTTTTATCACATATATAGGTGCGGCTATAGTCAGCGCTTCCGTGGCGCTGGTAAACAGGGCGCCTGAATTCGTAGATAAAGCCATGGCGCAGGTCAACCAGTGGGTAAGCGTAATTCAGTCGACCGTGCCTGCCGACACCATAACCACTGTCAAACAATCCATAACCGACGCCGGTCCCGCCATCAGCAAATTCATCCAGGACTTCATTGTGGGCAGTATCGCGGTCATCCCCGCCAGCATGCCGACCATACTCGGCTTCATTACCCTGCCTTTCTTCCTCATCTTCGTCCTGCTGAACTATGAGAGGTACGGTAAGTACTTCAACGAGATATTTCCGGCCAATGTGGCCAGGCACAGCACCAAAATACTGACCATCTTCGGCGACCAGATGGGGCGCTACATACGTTTTATGATTATCATGGCCGCCATCGAAGGAACGCTGGTTACTGTGGGTCTCCTTATTGTAGGGATGGAGTATGCCCTGGCCATGGGCGCAGTGGCCGCCTTCACGCAGGTAATACCAATCATCGGGCCTTTCATCTCGGCTGCAGTCATCCTGCTGGTGACCCTCGCTCTTAAACCGCAGGCTATGTTGATGGTATTTATCGTCCTGGCGGCGGCCTATTTGATTGTGATGGCCTTACAGGGATTGGTTCAGGAAAAACATTTTCCTCTCGATCCCGGGGTGGTTATGGTCCTCATGACGGTGGGAGGCTTTATAGGCAGCTACTGGGGAATAATTCTGGCTCTGCCCGTGGGTGCGACCGTCTGGAAGATATATAAATACTTCCGCGATGAATCTCGTGCGACCCGGCTTAAAGCGGAAGAGACATGATTTCCAAACTGTGGGTTACTGCAGGTAGCTGTTCGTCTGACCGTTAAGCCCGCAGCAGTATGAGATAGCCTTGCTGGCCAGGTTGATGTAGCGATTGAGATAGTAATAACGTTTGGTCTCGATCGTTATCACTTCCCCGCTGATATCTTCTCCTACGGTCAGGACGCCGTAGCTGCGGTGCATGGCCGGGAAGCGGCCGCAGACGCTGCCCGGGTTGAAGAATAGTATCCTCTCTTCGATGGTGTTGCGTGCCGAATGTGTGTGGCCGTAGAGGATGGCGTCCATTTTTCCGTCGAACTGGGTGAGCAGACCCCATTTGAAGCCAAAGGGGAAAACGCATCCGTGACCGTGTATGATGCCTATGCGCTTATCTCCTATCTCCACCAGGTCCTTCTCGGGCAACCCTGGGATGTGCGAATCATGGTTGCCGGCCACACCGCGAAAATTGCTGATCTCCTTGAGGTCGTTGACCAGGTCCTCGGAATGGAAGTCGCCCAGATGAACCACCATATCCATCCTGGTAAGGGCGTTTATCAAAGATGAGGGCAATTCGCTGATGCGGTGGACGTGCGTATCAGCTATAACACCTATTTTCATAGCGTAATAATCAGTTCAAATCCCGACCGGGGACAAATACGGGATTATTATAGACTGTCGGCGCATTATTGTCTAACCGACCGGTAAAGCTGCGTGCGTGTTTGCATAATTCTCTTTACCCTCCCGTTCTGCTAAGATTTAAGCCCACTACTCCGGCTATGACCAGCGCCATTGAGACGGCTTTGAGCAATGTAAAGGGCTCCTTGAACCAGAAAAGGCCGATCAGGGCGATGAGGAAGGTGCCGACGCCGGACCAGATTGCGTAGGTCAGGCTGAGTTCGAGCCTCTTAACGGCATACGTCATCAAAGTAAAGCTCACTCCGTAGAAGACGAAGATAAGCACCGATGGTACCCATTTGGTAAACCCTTCCGAAAGCTTTAAACAGGTAGTCCCGCAGACCTCCATGATGATGGCGCACACAAGAAGTATCCAGCTCATGATTAACTCATCCTTACAGCAATATTATGAGGGGATTATACAGATATCGTTGAGCCATTGCGAGGAATGAGACGGCAGGATTAAGACCGAAGCGATGACAATCACCGAGTGAAGGCGTATAATTTTTACCGTTTTGCGCTTATTTGATTATGAGGATTTGCCCCGGTGATCATCAAGAATCGTGAGGAGCTAATTACATCAGGTCAGCGCGCCAGGGCCATTGAGCTGATTGAGGCGGGTATCAGCAGTGTGCTGCCCTCCAACCTGATGCGCGCTTCCGTTCGATACAATCGCAGGCGAAAACACCTATCCATCAACGGACATAGATATGACCTCTCAAAAGGCAGGATTTTTGTGGTGGGTGGTGGCAAGGCCTCCGGGGCCATGGCCGCTGAGCTGGAAAAAATAGTAGGTCCCGATTCCATAACAGCCGGCATCGTAAATAGCAAGTCAGTGGGAGAAGAACTGGGAAGGATAAGGGTGGGCAGGGCCGGGCATCCCGTTCCCGACCAGGTAGGTGTGAACAGCGTAAAGGAGATGCTGTCAATGAAAGCGCGCTACAGCATCGGCAAAGGCGATCTTGTGCTGAGCCTGATATCCGGAGGGGGCTCGTCCCTGCTGCCCTGTCCTGTCGATAAGGTGACTTTAGAGGACAAGCAGGCTGTCACGCAGCTTCTACTGAGATGCGGTGCCGATATTAAAGAGATCAATACGGTGCGCAAACACCTTTCAATTATCAAGGGCGGAGGGTTGGCGCGCTTTTTCGCCCCTGCCCGGGTCATATCGCTTATAATCTCCGATGTCGTGGGTGACGAGTTGGATGTGATAGCATCGGGACCCGCCGTGCCGGATCCATCCACCTATCAGGATGCATTCGGGGTGCTGCGGAAATACGACCTGCTGGAGAAAGCACCGCCGGCAGTAGTCCATTTTATTAAGCGGGGTTGCGACGGGTTGGAGGCGGAAACGCCTAAAAAACTGAGCAATTCTGTAAATCACCTGATAGGAAACAACCGCATGGCGCTGGAGGCCATGGCGGAGAAAGCCAGGGACCTCGGCATCAAGCCCTGCATTATAACCTCGGAAATGAGCGGCGACACCGCCCAATACGCATACAGCATGGCAGCTAAAATTGAGAAGGGCTGTTACAGGGGTTTCGGCGCACTGCTGATCGGGGGTGAGACGACACCTAAGTTGCCCGAGGATGCGGGCAAGGGCGGCAGAAACCAGCATTATGCGGCGGTATCCATGTTTGCCATGCGGCAGTATCCTGCCCCCTGGTTGGTGGCCTCGGCCGGCACCGATGGCTCAGACTACATAGAGGACGTGGCGGGCGCGATAGTGGACGACCGGTCGCTGGCCTGCGCAGAAACAGCGGCACTGGATGTAAGAGACTATGTTGACAGGTTCGACAGCAATACGCTTTTCAGGCGCATGGGTAAGTCGCTGATCATCACAGGCCCCACCGGTACCAACGTTAGCGATGTCTTAGTGTACCTTCTCGGCCGGGACTGACTTCTCCATGAAGCAGACCACAAAGGGCAGGTGCTCGAATTGTTTAGTGCCTGTCTGAACGAAGCCCAGCGACTTGTACCAATCCTTTAAAACAGTCTGGCTGTCAATCATACCCAGTGCGACCTTGAGTCCACCTTGTGATTTCACATAATCAATCACGAATTCCGTGAGTTGTCTGCCGTATCCGCGATGCCTGAACCCGGGCTTTACGGCCAAGCGTCCCAGATAGTAAGTGCCGCCCTCGGCTTTTTCGATGGCTACAAAGCCTACCTGCACTGAATCAAGATATAGACCGAAAAAGGCCATTTTTTTATGTAGCTCAAACAGTTGCTCACGTGTTGAGAAGAAAGGGTGCGTGGGAGCGTTCTCTCTGGTCAGTTTGAATTCGCGGGCCACTGTGCCGAACGCCTCGCGGATCACCTCGACGCTTTGTGCGATCTGGTCGTCTGTGGTTATTTCCTTGATCTCAACCATAGTATATTCGAGATTGCTTCGCTATACTCGCAACGACTGGAAACGTAGGGGCGGGTTTTTAAACCCGCCCGGTACGGGCGCAGCTGCAGCAACGCCCCTACATTGTAGGGGTTGTCCGATTTATTGAAAAGGTGTAGGGGCGGGTTTTCAGACCCGCCCGGTACGGGCGCAGCTAAAGCGACGCCCGTACATTGTATGGGTTGTCCGATTTATTGAAAAGGTGTAGGGGCGGGTTTTTAAACCCGCCCGAAACGGGCGAACCTGAAGGTATGCCCCTACCCGGTCCCATTCAGACGGTGATAGCCCTGCCAGTATTGCCGGTAGAGCCAGTTAT
>DAOUFT010000067.1:0-9289 GCA_034429855.1 Dehalococcoidia bacterium | reverse complement strand
AGCCCTTAGTCCCTGTCAATACCGTGGGGCAGGTCTTGCTTCTGGCTGTTGATGAAGTTCATAATTTCTTTCAGATTGAATGTCCCCTCCATAGGTCCCAGCCTGGATGCCGCCAGGGCGCCCATGGCGTTGGCCAGCCGGGCGGTCTCGTAGAGGGGCAGGTTATCGAGGTATCCGCTGATGAATCCGGCGTCAAAGCAGTCGCCCGCGCCGGTGGGATCGACGGCATTTACCTTGAATCCGGGCACATCGAAGGAAGATTCGCGGGTATACACACGGCAACCGCTGTCGCCCTGTTTTAGCACCACAATCTTTACTCCTGACTCGATCAGCCGACGGCAGGCTTTATCGCTGTCCGTTTCATGCATCAGCAGGCCGGCCTCATCCCCGCTGGGAAGGACGATATCTGAGAGACGGACGATAGGAAGCAGTATATTTCTACACTGCTCGGCTGAGAGTAGTTCGGGCCTTAAATTGGGATCGAGGCTGATGCTGCCGCCCGCCTGTTTAACCGCCGCGGCCATCGCCGTGCAGACGTCTCTGATAGAGCGGCTGATGGAGAGCGAGCAACCCATCAAATGTAAATGACGGAAAGATTGCGCATACTTCACCGCCCGGGCGATAGAAGGCAGGCGATCGGAGGCTGTGCCGGCAATATGGAAAATGAAATTGCGTCCGCCGTCCCGGTTGTAGGCTACAAAAGCGCAGCCCGTGGACTTGAACCTGATTGAAGGGATGAGTTTGCCGTCGATGCAGTCATCTGAGAATCTTTTTCGTATCAGACGGCCGAAGCCGTCCTGCCCCAGCGAACCCACGAAACCCGTCCTTTTCCCGATGCGCGCAGAGGCGTCCGCGAAGATGGCTGGTGCGCCGCTGGGAAACGGACCCCTGAAACGACCGGTTGTGTCCAAGGGCATATCTACCGATGGGCGCATTATCTCCACGATCAATTCACCAGCTGTCAGAACCTGGCCTTCGTCCCAAAATGGAAGCCTGCTGCGCCGTTTGAATTCCTTTTCAAGCAACGGGATAGAGTTATATAAATTGAAAGCATGGCAGTACTTCAATATCTGCTGAGAGATGCGCTCGACCACATACCGGTGTGGATCGAAACCGTTTTTATTGAGGTTGGCATAGAGGCGTTTGCGGGCTTTTACCACCTCTTTATCAGTCCAGATATAGCGCGCACCTGTCTTAATCAACCAGTTCTGCCTTTCACCAGGGAGTTTGTCGAACGTCATGCCGGACTCGTCCGTATGCAGCCATTTACGCCACCGGCCGGAGCGGATGACCGCCTGTTTGAGCGATTCCCTGAACAAAGAAGGCTCTGCCGCGCTGCCGGCATAGGCGGATTGCTCCGTCGATTCAAGCTCGAAAAGGGCGTCGCATTCCACCTCGGTGAATTCAGGGCCGACATTGGCGCCCCCCATCTTGCTGGCGGGGTAGTCGGAGGGATTATCTACATTGTCGGTGTAGTGTCCCTTCAGAACCATGCCGTAGGCGGCGGCGATTCTATAAAGGTCCTTGGCCACCTGAGGGTTGAACATAGTGGTATCGAGGTCAGTTCCAACCTTTCCCACGATAAAGCAAGGCCATGCACGGCTCAAACCTTCCTGCGTCATGCATTTGCGCAATCCCGCCAGGAAACCGCCGAACATATCCTCGTCAGCCAGGCCGCCTTTAACCTCCTCTGTGCCCACCTCGTATGCAACCGGTGCCAATCCGTGCTTTATGCGGAATGACTCGCAGTGTTTGATAAGGAAGACGGTCCTGTCTATGATCGTGTTAAGTTGAAGTTTTCCGCCGTGTGGCAGGTCGCGGTCGACGGTGGGATCGATATGAAGCAGATCGAAACCTGCCGCGATTGCCGACTCCAGCGACCTTTGGACAGATCTCATTGTGCGGAGGTAGGGCCACTTTTCGGTGGTATGCCTGTCCCGCAGCCAGGGGCCTGCATGGTCTATCCCCAGTAAAACGGGGCCTTTGAAACCTGCTTTTCGGGCGGTACGCCTGACCAGGGCGACGAAATCGGCATGGGTCCAGCCTGTATAGCCCCCATCCAGGTCTACCTGGTTAAGCGTAGCTGCGAAAAGCATGGGGCAGTCAGCCTGCCTGGCAGCGAGCAGGGCTGCTTCAACCACGGCCTGGGAGTTGGCCGAAACGGCCAGCAGTGTGCGCCAGGGCGCCCCTTCTTTGAGGGACAGGCGGGAAAAAGAGCGTATTATGGCCTCGCACAGAGTAAATCCGCTGTGTGCCGCCTGACGCCTTAGATACGAAACGTCAGCTGTCATTGGATATCAGAATTACCAGTTTAACAGCTATTATACATGTTTAGATAATCTTTTCGCCGCAAACGTCCTCAGCGCACCAGCAGGTCAGGCTACCCTCCACAAATTTAACATCTTTGAAGCCTGCGTTTTTAAGAGTGCAACAGGCCTGGTAGGCGCGCCCGCCGCGTCGGCACATGACTACAGTCTCCTGTTCCCTATCCAGTCTGTCCATCTCCTCGTACAATTTGGATTGGGGCATGAGTTGAGACTGCGGCGCCTCAATCCAGGACTGGTCGGCCTCATATTTGCTTCTCACGTCGAGAAGCACGAAATTATCACCGGAATCTATCTTTTTTTTTGCGGCGGTGGGGCTGATGCCCTCGGTCCTCCCCGCCAACTTATTGCGTACGAGGTTGGCAGCGTGGTGGAGGATATCCAGGGCGGTATTGTAGGGAGGGGCATAGGCCAGGTCCAGGTCCGCCAGCGCATCCACCGTCATACCCATCGTGACTGCAGTGGCCAGCACATCGATACGCTTGATAACGTCGCCGGGCCCGGTGCCCTGACCGCCCAGGATGCGCCCGGTTTTCCTGTCCACGATGAGCTTGACGATTATCTCCTTATTGCCCGGGTAATACATAGGCCTGTCCGGATTTGATATCAGTGCGGTGACCGTGTCAAAACCGGCTTCACGCGCCTGTTTTTCTCCCAGCCCCACTCGTCCGGTATTGAAATCAAATACCTTTACACAGGCGGTGCTGACTATTCCGCCGAATTTTTCGCTGCCGCCGGTTATATTGGCGGCTATCACATGCCCGTGTTTGTTCGCGGTTGAGCCCAACGGCACGAACGTCTTCTTGCCGGTGACGATGCTTACGCTGGCCACACAGTCGCCACCGGCATAGATGTCGGGATCGCTGGTCTGCAGGTAATCGTTAACAGCAATATCGCCGAAAGGGCCGATCTCCAGCCCCGCATCTTTTGCCAGCTTTGAATTGGGGCGCACTCCTATGGCGAAGATGACCACATCCCCTTCCATCGTCTCCTTATCTGTTATGGTGTGGCTGACTTTGTCTCCTTCGCCCCTGAACTCCACAACCTTTTGGCCCAGCTTGAGGGTTACTCCTTTGCTTTTCAGGTGGTCGGCCAGCACGTCGGATATCTCCTCGTCCAGGATTCCCGGCAGTACTTTATCCAGCGCCTCAACTACAGTAACCTTTAATCCGCGCGCGGACAGCGCCTCGATCATCTCAACACCTATCAGGCCGGCGCCCACCACGACAGCTTTTTTGGAGGCCGACTCGTTTATGAGAGTCCTGATCTCGTCGGCATCGGGGACGCGCTTCAGGACGTGCACACCTTTGAGGTCGATGCCTTTAATGGGGGGAACCACCGGATTAGCTCCTGTGGCAATGACCAGTTTGTCGTAGTCGATGGAGTATTGCCTACCCTGGGCAAGCGAGGTCACATCAATCCTGTGAGCCGTCCGATCTATGCGATCCACACGGGTGCCTGCCAGCACGTCCACATTGCTGATTCTTTTAAAGGCATCCGCGTCGCGCACCAGGAGCGAGTTGCGTGACTTGACCACATTCGAGATGTAGTAAGGCAGTCCGCATCCGGCGTAAGAGATCAACTCTTCATCCTGCACCATGGTTATCTGTGCCGATGCGTCCAATCTGCGCGCCCGGGCGGCGGTCTTGGGCCCGCAGGCGCCGCCACCGATAATCACGATTTTCAGCTGGTTTCCCATGCCGGCATACCTCCTCAAACAGGTCATTTCCTTGCAGCGGATAGATGTAATTATAGTCGAAACAAATTGCCTGCAAAACCGGCTGAGGCTATACTCTAATATGAGGCAGGTGTCTCAGGTAAAATGAGAATCAAGCTTGTGGCCGGCCTGGCCGCCGCCATTATCCTCGGGCTATGCGCTTCCTGCGGTTCGCTGTTGATCTCCATGTCTCCTCCAGCTTCTGCCAGGCTCCCCGAGGTGTATTTTTTCAGGGCGGACAGCTCGAAGATAGACAGCGGCACGGCTGCTACGCTGCGCTGGAACGTGGACGGCGCCGATGAGATTTTCATCGACCACGGCATTGGACATGTGGAGGCCAGTGGCCAGATTCAGGTTATGCCGAAGGAGATAACGGCTTATAATCTTACCGCTGTCAGCAAGCGGGGATCTGTTGTAAGCTCGGTCATAATCAATGTCGTGCCGGTGGTCAAAACGGCCAGCCTACCCGCCAGTCCCGCTCTTGATAAGAATGGTATCCCTTCAAACATACCCGCCGACATGCTACCCGCTTTGAAAGAAAATGAGTCTTATGTGTTTTTCCAGGGGGCAATTATGGTGGGAGCCGACAATGAATACATAGTGCTGCGCAACAATCCCGTCGCCCACAATCCGAGCTGGGCTGAACTAATAGCCTTTCTGCAGGCCGATCAGACCGACCGCCATGCTTATGTGACCGGATCATTTACCTGCGGCGATTTCTCCGAGATGCTGCATAACAACGCCGAGGCGGCCGGCATACGGGCGGCCATCGTAGCCGTCAAATTATTGCCGGTCGGTGCGTCAGAAGGATATACCAACCATTCTTTAAACGCTTTTCAGACGATCGACAGGGGGTTGGTGTATATAGATACGACATCTTCTTCGCAGGGCTATTATGCCGATAAACAGGTCAACGTTGAAGTCGGCCAGCAATACCAGCCGGTGGCCCTTTTCCCGCAGCCGGGTCAGATGCAGGTGTGGCCCAGCATGGGGATGGTGGTTTCCATAGATATACCGCCTTACTGGTAACCGTTTACTACCGGCCGCAATGATTATTTGTGCTTTTCCGTGAGATAATATGTTTATCTTATATGCAGGGGAGTGTGCCGACGCATGAGTAAATTCATCGATAGATTAGATAGTCTGAATAAGGTTACAGCGCCTGCCATGGGCTTTCATGCCGGAAGCGGCAGCGATAGACCTGTGACTATGCTGGTTGCCGTTGAGCTGTCCGGAAAGCCGGAAGATGAGTTGAAGGAGGTTGCCAGCGCAGGCGCCTGCGCTGGAATACTTGATGCTACCGGGCTATCAGGCGCTGCCGTCGTAAAATATCTTAAGACGAAGGTTGACATGCCGGTTGGGCTGGTTTTAAGTGGTGGCAAGACCGGCACGGGAGCCAAACCGGAGGGCAGCGATATCGACTTTATCGTTTTCGATGCCAATCTGCCGGTCAAATCGCTGGCGGGAAATGAGCCGGAGTCGGTCGGCAGGGTGCTGAGGCTGGAACCGACGATTGAGGCCGGCCTGATGCGGGCCGTCAACAATCTTCATCCTGCCATTGAAGCTGTGATGGTAGATCTCAGGGTTCCCTCCCTTACGGTGGATACTCTGATGCAATGCCGCCGTGTGACTGATTTAACCGGCCAGCCAGTGCTGGCCCTGACCGGGGCCGGTCTTACAACCGCCGAGTTGACTGCTTTACGTGAGGCAGGAGTTAAATGTCTGGTTTTACCGGCGGGTTCAAGCGCAGCTGAGATAAGTTCGCTAATCGATGATATCCGTGCCCTGCCCAAACCCGAGAAGAAGAGGGATAAAAAGGGCATTGCCATCGTACCCAGGATCGGATTAATACCCAGGCCGAAAAAAGACAGCGACGACGGTGGAGAAGATGATGGCGATAACGATGACTGATAGATAATGCCTGTCCCGATTTTCAGGTTTCATTGATATGACCCAGAATTTATGGCTGTTCCTGCTTTCCGCAGCCGGCATATCGCTTTCAGGTGTGATGCTTCCCGGCCCGCTGACCGCGGCCACTATCGCCAAAGGGTATAATGACAGGAACGCAGGCGCCATGATCGGCATAGGGCATGGGATAGTGGAGATCCCTATTATAGCGCTGATATACTTCGGCTTTGCCTCCTATCTCGAGAATTCCACCGTCAAGTTGATTGCCGGGTTGGCTGGTGGTGCCATGCTGATAGTGATGGGATTGCTGATTTTCTTCACCTTTAAAAAACCTGTCGAGGGCGCATCCGTCCTGCCTTATAATTCACTGGTCACCGGAATTGTAATGACGGGCGGCAATCCCTATGTTTTTCTCTGGTGGGCTACCATAGGCGTGGCGCTGATATCGGGCGCCGTCACCTTCGGCATAATGGGGATGGTGCTTTTCACGATTGTCCATCTTGCCTGTGATATCACATGGGATCAGATCGTCTCCATGACGGTCTATCGCACCAGGCACCTGTGGACGCCCCGCGTGCAGAAAATAGTTTTTAGCATTTGTGCCGCCGTTCTGATAGGATTTGGTATCTGGTATGCCGTGTCGGTCTTCCTGTGATCTGATAAATGTGATCTTGAATTGATTCATGCATGCTTAGTGACCGGCCCTGAGCTGAGAGATAATCCCTCGGATTTTTAAATTGTTCGACGCGCTTAAAAAACAATTCAATCAATGGGGAGGGGGCATAAGCCTCTTCTTCTGCTTTACTCACTTCAGCCACGACCTGATGACGAGCCTGCTGATAACGATGCTGCCGTTTATCCGGCAGGATATGATGCTTAACTACTTTCAGGCGGGATTGCTGGTATCGGCATACAGCATCACCTCGGGATTATCTCAGATACTGGGCGGCTGGGTGGGCGACCGCATCAGACACAGATGGATATCGATAACGATTGGTTTGATTGGAGTAGGCGTCAGCGGTTTGGCCACAGGCATGATGTATACCTTCGAATCGCTGTTGACTACCATGGTCTTTATGGGCATCTTTGCCGGCGCCTACCATCCCGCGGCTGTGCCAGCCATCAGCAGCCTGTTCGAGGACCGGCGTGGCAAGGCCATAGGCTTGCATATGATCGGTGGCGCCGTAGGTTTCGGCCTGGGCCCCTTTATAGGCACGGCCATTGCTGCAACGATCAACTGGCACATGGCCTTTATCCTGCTTTCCATACCGGCGCTGGCCGCAGGGGTGAGCGTGGCTGTCTGGCTGCGCAAAATTGAGCCCGATATACCGCGCCATGCGGTTGCTGAAGTAAAAGGGAAAAAGGCCGATCCCGATACTCCGTCGCTCTGGCAGGTGCTGAGGAAGGTTTCAGTGGTCTTTATACTGGTAATTGTGGTTACCTTCACCTCGGGTTCCCTGCTGCCTTTCATCCCTCTTTATCTGGTAGATCATTACAATCTAAGCGCAACCATGGCCGCTATCTGGACCAGCGTATTAAGGGCATCCGGAATTATAGGAGGCCTGTTTGGGGGATGGCTTTCCGACAGGTGGGGAAACAGGAATACCGTATTGTTAGCGCTGGTCGCCATCGGTCCGGCCATAATGCTTTTCACAACGGTCGGTTATTTCCCCGCGCTGGCGGTGATGATGATCGTTATCGGTATTCTTTGGATGATGAGAGAAACGGTAGTGCAGACGTATTTAATGACGAGGACACCGCCGCGCATGCATGGAATGGTGGTCGGTATCTATTTCGGCATCGGTCAGCAGGGGCAGAGCCTGCTGCAACCGGTTTATGGTGTGTTCATGGATATGGCGGGCATCTCCACCGTTTTTCTGGTTGTAGGGCTGATCAGTCTGGCCACTTCAATCATAACAATCTTTCTCGCCCGAAAAATATAGCATCAGCCCTCTATTGTTGTGGACAGTTGACCGTTAAAGCAGCCCTTATCAGCAGCTCTGCTGAATAGCCTGGAAGTACTTTCCCTCCGTCTTTATAGAGGGAGCAATCACCATTTTAACTTTCTGGAACTCCTTGATATTGAGAGCTCCGCACACTCCCATGGCATTGCGCAGTGCGCCTACATAGTTTTCCGTCCCGTCGGTTACATGGCTGGGGCCGAAGAGCAGTTTTTCGAGCGAACCCTTAACGCCTGTCTTGATGCGCGTACCACGCGGGAGGGTGGCCGACGGCTGAGACATGCCCCAGTGGTATCCCTTGCCCGGCGCTTCCGCTGCGCGGGTTAGAATTGAGCCGAAAACCACTGCGTCGGCGCCGGCCACAAAGGCCTTGCACATATCGCTGCCGATGCGGATGCCGCCGTCGGTTATGATCGAGACATAGCGGCCCGTCTCTTTGAAGTAAACGTCGCGTGCGGCAGCGCAGTCGATAGTGGCCGTTACCTGCGGCACACCCACACCCAGCACCTCGCGTGTCGTGCAGGCCGCGCCCGGACCGATGCCCACCAGCAGGCCGTCGATACCGGTCCGCATTAGTTCCAGCGCTGCGCTATATGTTACAGCGTTGCCTACAACTACGGGTATGCGGAGCTGCTTGCACAGGTCTGAGAAGCTGAGGCCGCGGTAGCTTTTAGAAATATGCCGCGCTGTGGTCACGGTGGTCTGCACCACGATTATGTCGGCGCCGGCTTCCTCCGCGACGGGGGCCAGCTTCTTGGTCGTGGCGGGTATCATGGAAACGGCGCAGACGGCGCCGCCCTTTTTTATCCTTTGAATGCGCTGCGCAATAAGCGAGTCCTTGATAGGCTGGCTGTAGATTTTCTGCATCAACTCGGTGACTTCGGTCTGAGGCGCATTGATTATCTCATCAAGTATGGCTCGGGGATTGTCGTATCTAACCTGCACGCCGTCTATGTTGAGGATAGGCAACCCACCTGCTTTGTTAAAGGTAATGGCGAAATCGGGGTCCACCACCGCATCCATAGCGGCCGCCACAATGGGGATGGCGAATGTAATATCTCGGATTTTAAACTCGATGTTGGTCTGGTCCGGATTGACCGTGACGTCCCCTGGCACGATTGCCACTTCATCGAAACCATATGCTCGTTCGAGCTCTTTGAACTTAGGTATCGGCATATCAAGCCCCGGGGGTGATTAGCGGAAACTATATCAAACCAGGCAGTTTCAAGTCAAGCCGCAGGAAGTCTCGGTGTTAATGTTCTATGATTTTGTCACCCCTTAACTGTTCAGTGAAAATGTCCCCTTATGGAAGAGGTGATATTGAACAAGAAGGAACAGAAAAGACTTATGGTATTAAACAAACTCGAGAGGAGGGAGAT
>DAOUFT010000066.1:0-12658 GCA_034429855.1 Dehalococcoidia bacterium | reverse complement strand
ATCTCCCTCCTCTCGAGTTTGTTTAATACCATAAGTCTTTTCTGTTCCTTCTTGTTCAATATCACCTCTTCCATAAGGGGACATTTTCACTGAACAGTTAAGGGGTGACAAAATCATAGAACATTAACACTCCTATTTAATTTGCTTGACATTACACATATCTCTACTTATAATGACCCAAATTCGACGTTGTATCTATTACAATGCAGATAAATGTCGCCCAGCTCCTCAAAGAGCCGGTCGGGGCAAAGCGAAATTACGAAATCGATGGACTGGCCGGCGAAAACGATGAGAACCACGTTGAAGGCCATATTGAACTGATTCGCACCGACCGTGGTATCCTGGCCGAAGGAAAATTCTCTGCCGACATCACAGGATCCTGTTCGCGTTGTCTGGTAGAAGTTAAGAAACAAATTTCGTTTATAATGGAGGAGGAGTTCTTTCCGGCTGTGGATATCTCATCGGGCGCCCGCCTCAATCCGCCGCCTGATGAATTTAAGATAACCGAAAACCATATTCTTGACTTACGGGAGGCAATCAGACAGTATATAATCATGGCGACACCGACCAGGCTATTGTGCAGACCGGATTGTCCGGGCATATGCCCCGTCTGCGGCCAGGAACTGGCTCGCAGGCAATGCGGTCACGCAACCCGATCGCATGACAGCAGGTGGGATAAATTAGCGCAGATAGAAAAGGAGAGCAAAACATAGATGGCACCACTACCTAAGAAGAAATATCCCAAGGCCCGACAGGGGAAAAGGCGCAGTCACCTTGCCAAATCCCCTGCTGCAATTATCGAGTGTTCCCGCTGCCACAGCGCAAAACTGCCACACCAGGTATGTCCTACGTGCGGCACTTACGATGGAAGGGAAGTAATCGAGATTAAAAGTCCAAAAAAGAAACGTAAATAGAAATCGGAGTCGGGCCGATATGGTAAATCAAGGAGGGAATTAAATGGTAGAAGATGTAAAAGTGGCCTATGTTTTTCCTGGTCAGGAGTCCAGGCAGGTCGGAATGGGGCTCGACTTTTACGTCCACTACAATTCCGCCAGGAAAGTATTCGATGAGGTAGATAAAGCGCTGGGATTTCCGCTTTCCAGGCTTTGTTTCGAGGGGCCAGAAGAAGACCTGGCACAGACAATGAATGCCCAAGCAGCTATCATGACCGTTAGCATCGCCTGCTTGAGGGCAGGAGAGGAGATCAGCGGTGGATCGCTTCCCACTCCAACGCTGGTGGCAGGCCACGGATGCGGTGAATATGCCGCTATGGTAGCATCCGGTATGATGAAACTGGGTGACGCAGTGCGACTTATACGCGAGCGAGGGCGACTTATGAACGAAGCCGGCCGTCGTAAACCGGGCGGCATGCTACAAATCATGGACCTGAGCAAAGACACTGTGGAAGGGATCTGCCTGACCACCGGTGTCGAGCTGGCCAATGTAAATGCACCTGAGAATACGGTCATCAGTGGAGAGGAGCATAAATTAGCCAAGGCCAGGAGATTGGCACAGGTAAAAGGAGCCAAACGTATACAGCCGGTAAAAGTCAGCGGCGCATTTCACTCTTCTCTGATGGAGCCTGCGCTGTCCGGCATGATAAATGCCGTGTCCCAGTTCACCTATGATTCCCCCCAGATACCGGTCGTATCCAACGTGACAGCGCAGCCAATGCACTCGCTCGAAGCCCTCAAGGAGGAACTGATTAGCCAGATCGTCCATTGCATTAAATGGCAGCAATCGATCGAGACCATGCTGGCTAGGGGTATAACCACTTTCTTCGAGGTCGGCCCTGGAGACATTCTGACTAAATACATCAAGCTGATCAGCCCCGGCGCACTCACTTTTAATCTGAGTAACGCAGAGAAAACAAATGAGATAGTTAAGTGGCGCAAGGGCGGAAGATTTTAATTCGCAAATCATCCAACTGAAGTTATTTTCTCCCAGTGATTTTATGCCCACAGGTCTAAGACATCTGGCCAGGGTAGCTGCGCTGCAAACGCTGTTTGAGCTGGAATATGCAGCCAACAGCCCGGATTTGGTGCTTGAACGCACGCTCGACATTAAGGCACTAACCGGCGATGCTGCCGGATTCGCACGTGAGTTGGTACACGGCGTACTTGAGAATCAAGATAGCTTAAACAGAACCATTAAACGATATGCGACAGCCTTCCCTGTCGAACAGCTGGCGGGCATGGATAGGAACATATTGAAAATTGCGCTTTATGAGATTTTACTGGAAAATAAGACTCCAGCTAAAGTCGCTGTCAATGAAGCCGTGGAACTGGCCAAGGAGTTCGGTTCAGACACCTCCCCCAGGTTTGTCAACGGGGTGCTGGGAGCCGTCATATCAAAAAGACATAGACCGAAAAAAACAGATTGATTGATAACAAGACTACATCGTATAATCTACCTGTAATATCATATGTCAAAAATTTTCGACAGAATAAAGAAAATCCTTGTTGATGAATTGGGCGTTGACTCGGCATCAATTGCGCCTTCTGCCTCTTTTATCGATGATTTAAACATGGATGCCGATGATCTGGCCGAGTTCTTTACGACCATAGAGGACAGCTTCAGCAAGCCGGGAAATAGATTCGAAATACCCGGAAAGGATGCGGACAATCTGGTGACTGTCCAGGATATGATAGATTACCTTCAGGACGCCGGCGTCGAGGATTAAGCGACCTTAGCCACTTTGGCAACATTCCCAAGTTGAATTACCAGTTCCTTTAAAAGAACCATCCAGCTCGGTTCGGCGAGGCCGGCATCAATTTTGATCTGCCGGTTGCCCAGCCTGACGGCTCTATTTTTCAAAATGCTAATTCCGTTTGCATTTGTTATGTACCTGTCGGCTAAAGATACGGTAATAACGTCTCCTTCACGTACTATCGATTCAATTTCTGCCGCTATAGCCGACTGACGCAGTTCCACCGCATACAATAGATTGGTCACCTCTTCCGGCAGGTCTCCAAACCTATCGATCATTTCCTTGGCTATATCGGATACTTCGGCTACACCGACTGTTCCGGCCATTCTCCGATAGAAATTAAACCTCGTCCGGGTATTCTCAATATAGTGATCAGGTATAAAAGAGGGTATTTTCAAATCAATCGTCACGCTGGCCGATTCCACCTTTTCAGAAAGCGTACGTCCTTCCCGCCGGGCTTTGATCTCTTCAACAGCCTCCTCCAGCAGCCGGCAGTAGTAGCTGAACCCAACGGCAGCGATGTTCCCGCTCTGTTCGACACCCAGAAGGTTGCCCGCTCCCCTTATCTCGAGATCTTTCATGGCCACGGCATATCCTGCTCCCAACTCGGTAGCGCGCGCAATTACCTTAAGGCGTTCGATGGCCTGATCTGTCAGGCTCTTACCCGAACCGAACAGAAAGTAGGCATAAGCCGTATTTGCGCCGCGTCCAATCCGGCCGCGCAGCTGGTAAAGCTGAGTCAGTCCCATTTTATCCGCATCATTGACAATCAAAGTATTGACATTAGGCAGGTCCAGGCCGGATTCGATAATGGTTGTTGTAACCAGTACATCGCTTTTACCTCGCATAAAATCAGACATTATATCTTCGAGTTTATCCTCATCCATGCGACCATGCGCTACTGCAAACCTGACGCCCGGTATCAGTCGCTCTACTTTTAACGCCAGTTCGCCGATACTCTGAACTCTGTTGTGCACCAGGAACGCCTGTCCATCGCGCTCCAGTTCGCGTAACAATGCCTCACGAACCAACCTGTCATTGTACTCCCCGACATAAGTAATCACAGGCAGGCGGTTTTCCGGAGGTGTCTCAATAGTACTCATATCGCGGATACCCGAGAGCGCCATATGCATTGTTCTGGGTATAGGTGTGGCGCTTAATGTCAGCACATCGACCGATTGCCTCATTTTCTTGAAATGCTCTTTATGCACTACTCCAAAACGCTGCTCCTCATCGATTATCACCAGACCGAGGTCTTTAAACTGCACATCCTTCTGCAACAACCTGTGTGTGCCGATGCAAATATCTATTGAGCCTTCAGCCAATCCCCTGACCACAGCGGTCTGCTCTCCTGCCGAACAGAAGCGGCTGAGCACAGCAACTTTTACCGGGAAAGGTTTCAACCTCTCGCTGAAAGTGCCCATGTGCTGTTGCGCCAGAATAGTGGTCGGCACCAGAACAGCCACCTGTTTACCGTCCATAACAGCTTTAAAGGCAGCGCGCAAAGCGATCTCAGTTTTTCCGTAGCCCACATCGCCGCATACCAGCCTGTCCATGGGACGTGCCGACTCCATATCCGCTTTCACCGCCTGGATGGCCTCAAGCTGGTCGGGAGTTTCGATATAAGGGAAAGAAGCCTCCAGCTCCTTCTGCCAGAGCGTATCCTTGGAGAAAGCTATACCTCCACCTGCGGCCCGCCCGGCATAAAGCTCTATCAACTCACCGGCAATATTTGCTACCGATTGTTTGACCCTTTGCTGCGTCCTGACCCAATCCTGTGATCCCAATCTGCTAAGTGATGGAGCTCTTTCGGTTCCACCAATATAAAGGCTAACCCTATCGATCTGGTCCACGGGGACATAAAGAATATCCCCGCAGGCATATTCCAGCTTCAGATACTCCCTCTCGACCCCTGCAGAGACTTTTCTGACGATTCCGGCAAATTTTCCGATGCCATGCTCTACATGTACCACCAAATCTCCTACATTGATATCGTTTAGGAAAAGATGGTGTCTGACGGGCCTGTTTTTGGTAAAACGTCTTCTTTTAATATTTCCAAAGAGATCAGCATCGGTGAGCAGAATTAACTCATTGTCGAGCTGCCATCCTCCATCCAGACAGCCCTGCAACAGCACAATCGATTTGTCTGCCGGCAGCGCCTTTAGCTCCAGCGACACGTCCACGCTCACATCATGTTCCTGGAGGAGTTCTCTTATCCTTTCAGCCTGCTGACTGACGATCAAAATCCTACTGCTTTGCTGCCTCAGTTCGGGCAATTTATCGAAAAATACAGAAAATTTTGCGGAGAAATCCGGGACGCCCTTTAGGGGAAGACGGTACTGCTGTTCGCCCAGTTTTTCCATATCATCCCAGGGACTGAACTCCACAATCCGGTCTTTTCCAGCGATCTTTTTTTCAATTGTCTCCCAATCAAAAATGCCGGCAGCCCGGCCTATATCATCAACTCCAGATTGGTCGGGGTTGATAAACTCCGCCCTGAGCCGCTCAACCTCCGACTCGATCTGCCGAATATCATCCAGCAGTAGTATAGCGTCAACCGGGAGATAATCGAGTATATTGGCAGTGCCGGTGCCCGACTGCTCCCCTGCGGGCGGAATAAACAAGGACTGCACTCCAACAATCGACCGCTGCGACCTGGCATCGTACAAACGCAGGCTATTTATTTCATTTCCGAAAAACTCAATCCTGGCAGGTGCGTCCTGACCGCAGGGATACACATCGACGATACCGCCTTTTTTAGTAAAGGTACCCGGTAACTCCACGACATCCTCGTATGTGTAGCCGATCGATTGCAGCCTCTCAAGCAACATCGATTGCCTGATGCTCATGCCATTCTTTATTCGTATGCATTCGGATTTGTACCTTTCGGGCTTCTCAGACCGATGAATCAGGGCCGCCGCGCAACACATAATAAAGGAAACCGGATGCCCGCTGGCAGCCACGCCGTTAAAGCCGGTTAGACGAGCGATTACCTTTGAACGTTCTGAACTGATAAAGGGATCAGCCGCAGGAGAACTATCAAGCAGGGGCGCTTCAGGGAAAAACAGCGGCACCTCTGATTCAGGCAACCACAACTTGATCTGCTCGAAGCGGCTTCTGGCAGCTTCTGCATGCGCCGCAACAAACAACACCGTCTTTTCAAGCTTGCTGTATAAGGTAGCAACTACAAGCGGTATAGCCTGATCAGGCAGGGATAACCTCACCCGTTTAGGTCGCCTGGCATGCAGTGATGCAAGCAGATGTTCAAATTCGGGCAATCGGTCCAATAATTGGCTTATATAATAGAGTTTCATTTTAAGTGGCGGGGAGATGATTGCGACTGACGAAGTCCAAAAGGGATTTTAGCACAGTGATTTGCCGATAAACAAACCTATCCCCCGCAGATTAATCCACGCCCTGGCAGTCAGACGGGCATCAAGCGATAGAGCACTTTCATACTGCTTCCATCACAGCAAGCCGTCAAGATAATTTGAGTTCGTGAGCCTGTTGATATATTATTTTCAGGGTTTTTATATGATCCTTTTGCGAAAGCTCGTATTTGCCTTCCGGTATTGAGTATAGATGATAGACCGAAGACTCATTGACGTCATCAAATTGCTGGTCTGCCTCGGAGCATGCTTCGGAGCAGGTTTCATAGGCTCTCTTTTCACGCGGGGATCCGTGCCCGACTGGTATATATTCTTGCAAAAACCGATTTTCACCCCACCCAACTGGCTGTTCGCTCCCGTATGGTTCCTGCTTTATATCCTTATGGGAATATCAGCCTTCTTGATCTGGCGCAAGGGCATAAAGATATTTCAGGTCAGAGAAGGGCTGATTATTTTTATCATCCAGCTTATGCTCAACACTCTGTGGTCTTATGCCTTCTTCGGGCTCAAATCTCCGTTGTGGGGGCTGCTGGTTATCGTGCCGTTGTGGACCGCCATCCTTTTAACCATAATAAATTTTTACCGCGTCTCCAAAACCGCCTCATTGCTGCTGATCCCCTATATTCTATGGGTCAGCTACGCCACAGTCCTAAATTTCTCAATTTATCTGCTCAATCCATAAATCAGAAGCGGCAACAAAATAATGGAATTAAAAGACTATCTACCTGAATTGGAAGACCTCATCGAGAGGGCACTGGATGAGGATGTGGCAGATGGAGATGTTACGTCCGGCGCCTTGATCCCGGCACATATTAAAGGCACGGCCCGTTTCTTGATAAAGGGTCATGGTATATTGGCCGGCATAGATATAGCCGGAATAGTATTCAGTAGTATCGATCCTTTTCTAAAATTCTCCATCCTGCTGCAGGATGGAGAACGGGTCAAACCGGGAGATGTCGCGGCCGTTGTCGAAGGGGACGTAACCGATATTTTAAAAGGTGAACGCACAGCCCTCAATTTCCTTCAGCACCTTAGCGGAATAGCAACGCAGACTTCCTTATATGTCGATGCGGTCAGAGGTCTCCCTGTAAAAATCCTGGATACACGTAAAACCCTGCCCGGACTGCGGCTGCTGGAGAAATACGCGGTAGAGATCGGAGGTGGCGTCAACCACCGCATGAGCCTGGGCGACATGGTACTTATTAAAGATAATCACATAGCAATACTTCGCCGCCGTGGGATGAGTATCTCCGACATCGTCCGCCAGGCCAGAAACAAAACCCCTCAGCATATCAAGATAGAGATAGAAACATCCAGCCCCGAGGAGGCCATGGAAGCTGCCGATGCAGGTGCCGACATTGTGATGCTGGATAACATGGATCAGGATCAGATGCGCCGTGCTGTGTCTTTAATCGACCACAGGGCGATTGTGGAAGCTTCAGGCGGAATAAATCTGGATAACGTGCGAATGATTGCGGAGACGGGTATTGACTGGATTTCAGTCGGCGCACTGACGCATTCTGCAAGGGCTATGGACATCAGTATGAAGTTTGTCTTCGAATAAAACATAAGTATTCTGTCTTCCCGAGTTTTGAAAGGGGCGCTTTAAAGCGCCCCTTTTTTAATAACGCCGCATTATGAATATCAGAACGGTAATAACGAAAATAGCGCCGATGGCAATGATGACCCAGACCCACAGCGGGGTTGCAGGCTCGGCAGGCGCAGGAGCGGGAGGCTCGGGCGCAGCTTCGGTCTGCAGGCTGAAGGTGGCGGACCAATCGCTCGGGATGTTCTGGCCGTTGACTTCAAGGGCCTTCACACGCCAGAAGTAATTGGTGCTGTAGTCCAGGGTGCCGTCGTACTCGTAACCCGTGGTGGTAGTGGTGGCGGTTACGATCAGGCTCTTGAACTCAGGATCCGTGGCGAGGTCGAACTGATATTTAGTAGTCTCTTTCCAGGGGCTCCATGAGAAGGAGGCCGGCTTTACCTTGCAGCCGATGCAGCCGTTATTCGGGGCCAGCAGCTGTACGCCTCTATACGGAGTTAGAACACGGAAACCCGGTACCACCTGATAGCTCTCCCTCCAGGACCACGGACTTTTTATGGCATCGCCGGTCGCTACATCCTGTACCATGACCTTCCAATAATACGTATGACCGGACTCAAGGCCGGGCACATTCCAACAATGGCCGTCTGCATCGACGACGTTACCTCCCCCGGGTGGTATATAAAGTGACGGACTGTCCAGATCAAAAGGGATATAGTAGGGACCATAGTAATCATCACCTATCCTGGCCATTGTAAGGTAGAAATCTATGTCCCTGGCAATATGGATGTCATATCCTCTGGATAAAGACCTGGGCAGCCACCGTAGCTCTATCGACCCCGCCCTTCCGGTGACGGGATCGCAGGTGACGGTAAAATGGTTGACCGGAGAAGTTGGCCTTGGGCCCGACCAGAGAAGATCATCTATGTAGTACCATACACCGCCGGTGGAAGGGCCGAACGGCCTCTGATCGATTGCGTAGGTAATTGTGGGCTGTTCAAGTATAAGTCCTCCACAGGTGCGAAAACGTGTGGTCGGTTGATTTGCAGGTCCCAGTGAGACGGCCGGATCTAGTCCTGAATACGCCGATGACCAGCGTATGTATGGAGTGGCGCAACCCCACGTTGCTGCCGTGCAGAAATAATAGCTCGAGTTCCTTGAGACGGATATCCCTGTGACGGGATCGGGCCAGGCCGCTCCACCCCACCATTCCTCCCAAGAATTCTGGCCGGTTGTATAAATACTGTACGCAAACATGCCTCCCGAATTGATCGCCAGTATATATCCGTCGCTCTTAAATCCAGAGCTGGCAATCACCATGCTATTGTCACGCACTGGCAATTGCACCGGTATTTGGGTGAAAGTGACGCCACTGTCAGTAGAGTATGCAACATCCCACAGTCCCTGAGCGCGGCCTCCAACTATAACAACACCTTTATCGTTATCAGGCGTCATACCGGTATATGCAGTTGCTATGCTATAAGCGGATTCAATCCCACTAAAAATGCTTCTGTTCAACACCCACCCGGTACCGCTGTAATTGCACCTTTGCACACCGCCCTCCGGGCTCAGTATATACATGACCCTGCCTTCCTCGAAGGCTATATCCTGGACTTTCGATAGCGTGCCGATATTGCTCCAGCTCTCCCCGTAATCAATCGACCATTTCACCAAGTTGGTGCCGGGCGCCGACCAGATCAGAGCTACACCATCCGGCTTATCTCCCGCCAGGCGCAGAATTGCCGTATCGCTCTGAACAGCAGTGCAATTATCACCGTTAGTCATTGCACAGAGTACTCGTTCCCAGGCAGTTCCCAGCTGCGCCTTTTTACTCAGCCATACACTGTCGAAACCGGAACACCCTGCTCCAACATTAATCGAAGCAAGAAACAATTTAGAACAATCGGGAGCCGGGGCGATATCGCAAAGCCAGCTAATCTGAGTATCGATCAACGATAACTGCGACCATGTCTTGCCGTCATTATCACTCACAGAGAAAGCCGATTCATCAAGAGCGCAGCCTGTTAGATAAGGAACCATCCAGCCTACACCGGAGGTCAGATTGCCCGAGCAGGACGTTCCTGTAAAAGCAGTGGAACCGTCTCTTGACCATGCTACGCGAGCGTTTCCATACGAATGTCCTGTACATCCGACATTTCCAGCACCTCCCGTGGCGGGCTTGACGGCAGGGTGCCAGCAGGGAACGACACAGGAAAAAGGGGAATCGGTGAACCATGTCATTACCGAGGCCGTACACATAGTGCCCAGAACTTCACCCGCAAGCAGTTTCCCGGAAGAGGAATCACCATAATACGCCAGGCTGGATATCCGTTTGGAGGAGTTGGCATTCATGAGTTTATATCCGACTGAATCGTCAAAACGGTAGATGCCCGCTGAAGCAAGGGTACAATCTATGCTGATGAAATACCTTCGATCGGTTGAAACCTGACCTGTGAAGCTGTAAGGCAACGACAGGTCGGCTGATATTATCTGGTTTGCCTTGGGGGAACTGCCGACGCTTTCCACAGTAATTTCAACCGGACCCTGCATGTATATGGCGGACCAATCGGTTACGTTTGCTGCAACATCGTGAACACCCGCATTAAAATATGTCCCCAGCATACTGGAAAAAACCGCTACAATTGTATTATCAAGTGAGTAGTGGGGAGAGAACTTGAGGGACACAATATCTCCATTCAGCCCCTGTTTGGCCCAGGTAAACATCCGCCGGCTATTCATAGCCCACACATCTCCTGTGCCAACACCGCTACGTGTCCCGACTATTACATCCCGGCAATCTCCATCAAGCGGAGAAACGGCTACGCAACCGATGGCCATTGTCACCGGGCAATACGTATTAATCCAAGTAACACCTCCATCCTGCGAAAGCCAGACGCTTAATGGTAAATTACCCGCTCCGTTATTGGCTATGACTGCAATAAAATCAACATCATCGGGTGCTACGGCAACGTACCAAACGTGAAAATTGGCTTGCTCTGCACCCGACATTGTATTGAAAAGATAAACACCTATATCATCACTCCACGAAACGCCGCCATCCAGGGATTTGAACAACGCTTTTCTTCCCGTGATATTGTTCGCCCACGGGATATCAACAACATAACAGGTTTGATCATCACAACCGATAGCCATGCCGCTCACTTCGGACGGGCATAAAACGTCATTTTTAGCCGCTATGGAGCCGGGTGTATCCATATGATGCCATTTCAGTTGAAGATCATGAGCATACATTGAGGCCGGCGAAATCAATCCGGCAAGGCAAGAGATTAATGTTATCACCGGTATGATCAGCGAATATCCCAATCTTTTCATTAGAATCTCCTTTTCAAGTAATTGGAAAAATGCAATCCCCGACTCCAGAGAGCCGGGGATTTATAGATTAATCACACCCCCTTTACTCCGCGGAGGCTATTATTTTGCTTCGGGGTTGGCGTTCTGTCTTTCACAGCAGGCGGGACTGCGACGGAATTTCGCCGTCTTGCTATCCAATTAAGCTTCCGGTCACCCGGCAGCACCCCGTAGAATGGTCGCTGAATCAGTTAACCGTCAAATATCTTAATGATTCTTTTATTCATACTATTTATACTCCCCAAATATCTCGGGATGTATCATCCTTGACACTTCCAGCAGGCCGTCTGCAATTCTCGGACCGGGCCTTTCAATCAGGTTGGCATCGCCCATTTTGTATATCCGCTTATTACGCATGGCGTCCACGTTATATAACCTGACTTCATCTACTATCCCGTTATAGACGACATCGCCAGTAGTTCCCATTCCTGACACGAAAATTACCTGCGGATTTTTAGCGATTACCGATTCAAGAGATACAGCTCTGGACTTTTCAAAATCGTCTGCATAAATATTTTGTCCTCCGGCTTTTATAATGACATCATTAATATAGTTATTTCTCCCCATTGTCCAGATCGGGTCATGCCAGTTAACGTATAAAACTTTCAACCGCTGTTCGGGGCTTAAGGTATGAGTTTTTGATTCTACGCTGTCTAACTTCTGATTCATCTCATCCAGCAAACGTGATGCCGCGATCGTCTTACCGGTTATTTTTCCCAGGACGGATATATCATGCTTGACCGAATCAATCGTTAAGGCTTCTGTGATGAATACAGTCATACCAAGCTGTTCCAATGCGGGTAAAGTTGTTTTCTCATGGATGGATTCCGCCACTACTAAATCAGGCTGGAGAGAAACAAGCCTTTCCAGGTCCGGAGTGGAATAACCCGACACACGTGCTTTGGTTTTAGCTGCTTCAGGATAATCACAATAATCGGTGACACCCACTATGTTCTGTTCAAGGCCGAGTGCGAACAATATCTCAGTATTGCTTGGTGCGAGCGACACGATTCTTTTCGGCAATCTGGTGATTACCACATTTCTTCCCAGATCATCAGTTACAGCAAGTGGATAATCGGGCGGAATCTCCATCTCAGCGATATTAGTTTGATTCTCGGTTATCCGATCTCTGTCAGGACTGCTGGTGTTTTCCACGGCAGCCGATATTTTATCCATCTTTGCCGGAGTTGCGGGGCTTAAACAGGCAATCAATTGGCACAATAGTATCAGAACGATTAAAGGGACATATAGTACAGTTCTTTTCATATAACCCTCCGTGATAAAAAACCCCGCTGCCTTTCAGCAGCGGGGTTTATCATCCACATATTTCGGCCCCCGTTCACTGCGAAGGCATTTATTATCATGGCAGGCGTTCTGACTTTCACAGCAGGCAGGGCTGTAACGGACTTACACCGTTTTGCTCTCCTATTAAGTCCGCGATCGCTCGCGAACGCCATGAATTCTATTCAGTTGTCCCGGAATTATATCTGTTAAACAGCTGGTATGTCAAAGCTTTGTAAGCGGCCATAACATATTGGACTTTTTAGCGGGGATTAAGAAATTGTCTATATAGTACCTGAGAGGCGATATATTGCCAATGCCTCGATGTGCTTTTTCGGTATTGTACCAAATGAGGTAATCCAT
>DAOUFT010000065.1:0-6220 GCA_034429855.1 Dehalococcoidia bacterium | reverse complement strand
CCGCCTTCAACATTTTGCTTATACCGGCTCATATGTAAATCCCGTTACCTGTACAACTATGTTCCGAAATCCATATTTTTTAAATGAAATTTTTGTCAATATGATAATTCCTTTAATTAATAATTCCAGTGAAAAATTTGAGTTCACTTTATATGTTTACTGCTTCATGCCCGATCATCTGCACCTGTTGCTGAGTGGTCAAGAACATTCAAATCTGAAGGACTTTATGAGAGATTTTAAACAGAAGAGTGCATATATATTCAGAAAAAAGACAGGTGAGATGTTATGGCAGCGCAGCTACTATGAGCACGTATTAAGACGGGATGAATCCGTTGAGGAAGTCACCCGGTATATTTTAAATAATCCGGTCAGGGCAGGCCTGGTTCAGGATTTTCGACAATATCCGTATTCAGGTTCATCATTATTCGATATAAATACCCTGTAGGGGCGTAGCTTTAGCTGCGCCCTAACGGAACAACGCGTAACGTATGATTTGCGGGCGGACCTGAAGGTCGACCCCTCCACTCGGCCCCTACGGCTGGGTCCCTAGGTTTATGGGATAATTGCCCCTGATTTATGTTGGCGTTCTATATACTTCTGATCCTGGCCTCCTATTTTCTGGGCGCCGTGCCCTTTATGATCCTGATCGGACGCATGCGCGGCGTGGACCTGTCGCATGAGCCCGACCTTCATCACGCGCTGTGGTACAACGTGGGCCGCCCCTGGGGTATACTCGGTTTCGTGCTGGATATACTCAAGGGCGTGGTGCCGGTACTGGCCGGATTCCTGCTGGGCTTCCCGCTGATGGTGAATGCGCTGGGAGGTCTGGCCGCCCTGTGCGGGCAGATGTGGCCGGTCTTCCGCCGCTTCGACGGCGAGCGCGGCAATACGGTCAGTGTAGGCATCAATTTCACGTTGAGCGTCGCCTACGGCGTCCCTCTCATCTTCATCATCGCATTGGCTATAGCCATGGCCGGGTTCCTCATCCGCACGGCCATGCGCTGGAAAGAGAGCGGAAGCAACCTGAATGAGCGCCTGCGCCTGAGAGGGTCGCCCAGCCTGGTCTTCCCGCTGGCCGTCATTATCGGCTTCGCCTCCTGCCCGGTCAGCTCCGCCCTGCTGGGACAGCCGCCGGAGATGACACTGGCTTTCACCGGCGTGGTCCTGCTCATACTCATCCGCCGCCTGACGGCGGGGCTGCTGGCCGACCTGCGCGAAAGCCGGCGCCCGTGGTCGGTCGTCCTCAACAGGCTGCTCTTCGACAGAAGCGAAAGATAAGTAATGTAGAGGCGGGTTTTCAAACCCGACGCAATTCGGGCGTTTCGTCGACATATCGTTCGGGCGGACCTGAAGGTCCGCCCCTACGGCTCTTCGACAGAAGCGAAAGATAAGTAATGTAGAGGCGGGTTTTCAAACCCGACGTAATTCGGACGTTTCGTCGACATATCGTTCGGGCGGACCTGAAGATCCGCCCCTACATATAGTCTTAACTATTTTCATTGCCAGCCGTTATATATATAAAGTAAGATTTATTCTGCATAAAGGAGTAAATTGGCAGCAAACCCAGGTAAAATAAAGGTCATGGTCGCGGACAGGCAGCCCCTTTTCCGCAAAGGCATAGAGTACTTTCTAAAGGAGGCCGAGGATATCACCATCTCGGCCGAGGCCAGCAGCGAGAGCGAGCTTCTGGCCGGGGTGGTCAACGAGATACCCGATGTGGTGCTGCTGGATATCAGCCTGAACAACGACGGCATGGAGCTGGCGCGTATGGTCAAGCAGCATGTGCCCAGCGTGGCCGTAATCGTTATGGCGCCCGCACCCAACGACGAAGGCCTGTTCACGGCCATCAAGGCGCGCGCCGCCGGATACGTCAGCCGCGATATCTCCTCCGATGAGCTCATCAACATCATCCGCCGGGCGGCGCGGGGTGAGTATCCGCTCAACGACAGCTTCCTCTCGCAGCCCAGGGTAGCCGCCCAGGTGCTGGAGCAGTTCCAGGATTTCTCCTGGGGCAAGGGCGTGGAGACCTTCGTCTCACCGCTTACGCCGCGCGAGACCCAGATACTGAACTACATGGCCAAGGGCTACCTCAACAAGCAGATCGCCGGCATGCTGGATATCAGCGAGCAGACCATTAAGAACCACGTGACCTCCATACTGCGCAAGCTCGACGCCAATGCACGCACCCAGGCGGTGATCACGGCGGTCAGGAGAGGCATCATCTCTTTGTAGGGGCGGACTTTTAAGTCCGCCCGCAATAAACGAATCAACGTAGGGGCGGACTTTTAAGTCCGCCCGCAATAAACGAATCGGCGTAGGGGCGGGTTTTTAAGTCCGCCCGCATCGGGAAAGCAACGCCCCTGCATCTTAATTAAAACTTTTGTTCTATTTAAATTCTTAAGATTATGTCACTTTCGTATCTGAACGCTTGACAAAGGAGATCAAACCGCTTAAATTGTCAATATGAGGATATACTTATATCTGACGGGTATTTTTGCGCTTTTTATTGCCCTCTTCCCGGCGCTGCTTCCCGCACCCGTGGAGGGTCAGGGCTGCGCCGGCGGCAAGTGCGGCATTACCACTACCTTGACTCCCAACTCGGGGCCCACCGGCACGCAGGTGACCATACTGATCGAGAGCGGCACCTTCCCGCTGGACGGCAAGTACGAGATCTGGTTCAGCAAGACGCCCAACATGGTCGGCAGCAGTACCGATGAGGGCGACGGGTCGGACCCCACGGCGGTCAGGCTGGCCGAGGGCTGGAACGAGCGCCTCAAGCAGTCCATGAGCCTCAGCCTGAGCGTGCCCCAGGCGGTCAACGGCACCAACTACTTCCACTATATCAAGGCGGGTCGCGCCACGCAGATGATCAATTTCGCCTTCAACGTCACGCCCGCCCTGGTTTGCAAGGCCGATAAACTGCTGCCCCGCTCCACCACCGAAGTGTCCGGCAGCGGATTCACCCCGTCGGACAAGGTACAGCTTTACATCGACGGCGAGCCGCTGGACCTTGCGCTGGAATCGGATACGAAAGGGTGTTTCACAGCCGCCGTGCCGGTGCCCGACCTGATGGCCGGCACGCATGTGATGAAGGCCACCGCCAAAAAGATGTACAACCAGGAGGCCACGCTGCGCTTCAAGATCTCCCCTTACATAGTGATCGAGCCGTCCGTGCCGCTGGCGGGCAAGTCCGCCACGGTCAGCGGCTACGGCTTCGCGCCCAACAGCGAGGTCTCGATCAAATACGACGATACCGTGGTGACCTCCTCGCCCACCGCCGACAAGAACGGGCGTTTCACCTATAATTTCACCGTGCCCGAGACGTCGGGCGGCAAGCACACGCTGGTGGCCACCGACCGCGCGGGCAATATCGCCAACTGGGAGCTGCCGGTGGAGAACAACCCCCCCACATATCCCGCCCCTATCTCACCCACCACGGACCGATTCGGCATCATGGGCGGCCAGCCGGTCACCTTCACCTGGATGGCGGCCAAGGACGACTCCGGCGCGGTGCTCTATACTGTGGAGGTGGCCGACAACCTCAACTTCTTCCCGCTCATGCCGGGCATGCGCCGCAGCGGCATCAGCGAGACCAGCGTAACCATGAATATCGAGCCGGGCACCTACTACTGGCGCGTGCAGGCCGTGGACGTATCGGGCAACAAGAGCAAGTGGGCGCTCTCACCCTACGCCTTCCAGGTCGGCCTGGTCAACCTGTGGGTGGTGGCCGGCGTCAGCCTCGTCCTCATCGTCATCTTCATCCTGTTATTGAGGGCCTTTATTCAGAGGGTGAGAGGATACTACTATTGACCTTTTAACGGGCGCAGCTAAAGCAACGCCCCTACGTTTTGAAATGTAGGGGCGGACTTTCAAGTCCGCCCGCATCGGGCTCCGAATCGTAAACCTCTTGACACGGTATGCTATACTTGAAATCAAGGCAAGGTATATCCTTGTCTCTTGTGCATTGGGAATTTTATATTAAAGGAGGTGATGTGCAACCGAACAGGCTGCGGTTTCCTGTACGTGTTACCGCGGCAATAGAAGACACCTGCCCTGATCCCGGGGCATAAGGTCCGGTACGAGGGGGATAGCCGTGGTCAGGCCGGCTTTAAACGACCTGCAGGGCCATCGCCGCCGGAATGGCGGGGATAGCCTGGAAAAACCTCCCGCAAGAGGTCGAAAATTTTGCAGGGAGGTTCCCGGAGGGATAGGTCCGGGGCCGTAAAACAGCCCTGAGTGGACTTACCGGGTTTTAATAAATCAGGAGGAATAATGAAAAGGTTTCCAAGCATACTTGGAGTTTTCGCAGCTATATTGATGGTTGCCTCCTTCGTGCTCCCGGTCAACATCGCGGCGCCGGCAGCGGTCTCTGCGGACCCGGGCATCATGAAGTGGGACACCGTCAGCACCCCTGCTTCGATCGAGGGCAAGAACGACGTCCTCAACCTGCACTGGCAGGACCCGACCGTTCAGGGTCTCCCCTGTCAGAGGTACGGCTAGGATCAGACCGGTTTCGGCAACGAGATCATCGACATGGCCGTCGGCAATGACGGAATGACCATTTACTGGGTCGTCCGCACAGCCGTCAACATCCCCGCAACTTCCAGCCCCACGGGCGCAGCCCTGATCGCCGTTGCCAACGTGATGTACAAATCCAGCAACAACGGCATCTCGGCCACGCTGACCCAGTTCCTGGCCCTCTTCCGCCACCCGCAGTACGGCCTTTCCAACGCATACTGGGTAGCCGTTGCGCCCGATGATCCCAAGTTCGTGGCACTGGTTTGCGACACTGCCGGTGCACAGATGAACGCCGGCCTCAACGCCGGTCCCAACCGCATCTTCGTCTCCACCGACGGAGGCGCCAACTGGGACGTGGCCTTCTCTGGAGATCCTGCTTTCGCCGGCCGCATCGTTGATATCGACGTTTCCATCGACTACGGCGGAAAGCGCGATATCGGCTTCGTGACCGACGCCAACCAGGTCTGGGTCAGGCAGTCCTCCGGCTTCTCCGGCTGGACCAACCAGGCCCTGGGCGGCCTCAATCCCGCAGCTGTCAACTTCCTGGCTCTCAAGTTCTCACCGACCTACAGCGGCGACTCCTCGCTGGCGCTGGTCTATGTAAACGCGGTGGGCACCTACTTCAACGTCGCCTTTCGCGACCTCTCCAGCACCAACGACATCGTCGGCTGGGCCTATGGCACCAGCATCGAGGTCAACCCGACCACACTCGGATCCCCGGACAACACCGAAGTTAACAAGGCCAGCCTGCAGCTCCCGTCCGACTTCTCCGGACAGTCGGCCTCGCTGCGCAGGGCCTACATCAGCATCGATGCCCACAATGCCGCCACCGGCGCTGCACCTGTAACCGGCTTTGACGGCATCTACCGCGTCGATGACACCACCGTCTACCAGCTGATGGCCACCACCGAGGCATGGAAGTCCATTTACAGCATCGCATACTTCGGCACCTATGCCAGCGGCAAGCTGCTGGCCGGCGAGCGCTGGGGCTATCCCTGCACAGCCACCGTGCCCACCTGGTTTACGGATTCACCCACCACATGCCCCATCCCTTGCTGGTACCCGGCGCTCAAACCCACCACCGGCGCTGCCAACCAGGGCACCTGCGCTGCTGGCATTCATGACGGCGTAGGCGCCGCACTGGTCGCCTGGAACGTCGATGGCTCACTGGGCCTGGTCTCCACCGGCTCATTCGCCGTCACCGTTATCACCGGCAACTGGTGGCTTCAGACGATCGCAGGCACCGCCAGCATCGGCACCGCAGCTACCTTCCCCCTGCTTATCAACATCGCCTTAACCGGTCTGGGCGACGGTAACCAGCCGCTGCTGCCCATACCCAACGACGAAAACGCATTCGCCATCTCCCGCAACAACGGCGAGACTTGGAACCAGCTCTCGCTGATCGACACCACTATCGACTGGTTCAACGACGTCGCCATCGCGCCCGACTGCACCACCATCTACCTGGCCTCGGCCAACCGCAACACCGGCAACGCCAACTTCTGCAACGAGTTCGACAGCGTATGGCGCGCCACCATCAATCCCAACGTGGCAGCCCCGCTTCCCGCGGTTCCCCCGCTGGGCACCTACTGTGAGCGCGTCTACTGCCGCGGGACCTCCGGCTCCTGCGCAGTTGCGCAGAGCGACCTGCCCTTACTGAGGGTCGTCCCCTCCTGCACCGACAAGCCCGACGGCGAGATCG
>DAOUFT010000064.1:0-2554 GCA_034429855.1 Dehalococcoidia bacterium | reverse complement strand
GGCTTCGGTAGTTGTGGCCATGGGTTTCTCGCACAGAATATGTTTGCCGGCTGCGGCAGCTTGCGCTACAAGCTCTTCATGGTGAATGTGAGGCACCATAATCAGCACGGCATCAATATCGCTCTTGAGAAATTGATCCAGGTCGCTGAAAGCCTGCATCTTGTTGGCCCTGTATCTCCTGGCAACCTTTTCAGCGTGCTTCTGATTCTTATCATATACAGCCACAAATTTAAGATATGGTGAATCCTCGCAGGCCGACCTGTGAAAATCCCAGACCGATCCAGCACCTATGATACCGAATTTTACGTATTTACCCTTCGTATCTTTGACCGACTTGCGCTGAGAAGCCGCTTTCTTCTGCGTGTCCGCCTGGGCGCGGGCCCCCGGTGTCGGTGCAGGGCCGGGTTCTATGTCCAGGTCCTCCCTTATTAGATCGACCAGCGTGCGAAACTTGATCGCGTCGGGCAGGCTGCCATCGACTTTCAATTCCCCATTCATATAGGCCATGGTGGCATCGACTTGGCCTGTGAAAATCCCTGCTGCCATCTGCGCATCCATCTCAAGAATTATATCCGGCGCATCGATATTGCCTTCGCCCATTTCGAAACTTCCATTCTGTATGCTCAACCAGAAGTCTGGGAAATTCAATAATCTGAACTGAAACCTTCGATTGAATCCCCTCACCTCGTCTTTGGTTTCGTCAATGCTGTTGGCGACCTGAGTGAACAGCGTTAAAAAATCCTGAAGATCTTTCAGCCCAAATGTCCCACCCTCAACTCTCTCCAGCATACGTTGCTTGAGACCCTCATCGACAGGTTGTTTGCTACTTACTTTCCATCCCATGATACTTTCCCGAAGCCCTCCTTCTTATTAATCGATCGTTTACAAACTGATGTAAACGATAACTCTGTCACGTCCAGCATCACACGGCACGATATATTCTATTCAAGATAGAACCTTTTTGTCGAAAGTGTATCCGGCCCACCATATTTACACCAACGCGATATCCATTCACAGATAATACGATATGGCGATCAAAGAATCATTGTGAGAATACTGACCACCGGTCGAATGAATCCCGATGATCACCAACCTAGCATACATACAATCCGTTGGCTTACAAAGCGATATAGTATTTGATCCGGTATCATTCATATCGACAGATTTGATTCGAAAGTCTCGTCAAACTCAAGATATTGCATCGCGGTGGAGAAATCTCCGTAATTTATCCTCATTCAATCATATAACCCCATCTGAATCTCCTTAACAGTTTTAAAGATTTCTTTTATGTTCTGCTCCGGCATGCTAGGCTGCAACATATGAGAAACGCCAAGTATGTGTCTACCGTGGATTTTCCCAATACGGTAACTCTGGAGGATGCTTTCCCGCATTTCCTGTGGGCTCATTTGTTCACCACACTGCGTGTCTATACCGGTGATAAATGCCAGCCTATTTCCATACTTGTTATAAGCTGATTGAAAATCATTACCCGCCTTGGGCTGAAATGCCTGCAAGGCATCAAGCTCAGCTTCAACATAATAATCTAGGAAGGGAGTCTGGAAGCCACAGGAATGCAGGATAGCGATCGCACCGGCATCGTGAACGGCCGCTATGATACGCTTGAGATGTGGGTAAGTGAACTCCTTCCACATCGGCATCGATATCAATGTATGCTCGGTATAGCCATAGTCGTCATAGATAAATATCATATCAGCACCGTTCTTCACACAGCACCGGGCCAAATCTATGGACCAATCACCGAAGCGCTGCATGAACTTCTTGACCTCAACCGGATTATCATATAATGCCATCATGAAAGGAGCCATACTCCAAATTTGAGTACTGAATAAATCCTGTACTCCAAAGCCTTCCATCATAATACTCACTCCGGGATAAGCTGCCCTTACCTTTCTTAATGCACTGAAGCATCTATCATCCGTAAAGTCTGGAAATCGGTAGTCCGCTAAGTCTTCAACCGTTTTAATAGCAGGTTTCTCGATGTCCCAGTATATTCCACTCCCCAATCCTCTGACGCTGCCAAACGCATCTAAAACCTTAAGCTGTCCTTTCTCCAGGTATATACGTTTGACGGCATACCCGGTTCCTACAATTTGAAAAGATATATCTGCCCCCAACTCCAGTACGTATGTACCATTTCCATAATCATTAAGTAAGTAAGGCAATGCTCTCCACAGATTAGGCGAATTGAACTCACCGCTCTTATAATATTTTTTCCACAGAAAATGCGCCAGGTAGTTCCAGTAGACATTACGACCCGGTTGAATCTCCGTCATCAGGCGGCACACTGTGTGTGGATTAAACCAGTACATCACAGGTACACGATCAACCGGCAGGCCTTTAATCGCAGCGTGTACACGTTCCCTGGAAGTCATTTGCCCTCTGGGTATAACTGAATCCCCCTCTTTCAAAATATATACCTCCTTTTAGGCTTTTCACTGCCGGCTGAATTACTGCCGCCGCCTTATGATAGAAACGGCTTTGATCCCGCGTAAGCCTGCCATTAATAATGCTTAAGTGAACTCTGAGATAACAG
>DAOUFT010000063.1:0-6468 GCA_034429855.1 Dehalococcoidia bacterium | reverse complement strand
GCCCCACCCTCTCAAATCCCACAGGACCCCATTTTGCCCCTGAGATACCTTTATGCTAAAATCCACCGAACTAAGATCAGCATCAGGTTTATCGAATATGAAATTTCCCGCCATACCGGCTCTAATACTGGCGGCACTTCTGCTCTTCAGCGCATGCCGCATCGAATTCTCCACCACTACCCTGCCGACGGCTGCTCCCGTCTCAGCGCCCGTTATCTCCAGAATAGATCCGATCGACCCCGGCTGGAAGTCGCCGGGACCTGAGACTAATGCGCCCGCTCTTCCCAACATCGCCGACGTCGTTGAGAGGGGCTATCCCGGAGTCGTCACCATCTCGACCGAGCAAATCGTCAACGATATGTTCAGCCGGGCTGTGGTGCAATCCGGCGCAGGATCAGGTTGGATACTCGACGGCAGCGGCATCATCGTCACCAATAACCACGTGGTCGAGGACGCGCGCAAGGTCGTTATCCAGTTCTCAGACGGACGGACCAGCGAGGTAACCGCAGACAAAGTCTTCCGCGATCCGCTGACCGACCTGGCCATTATAAAGGTCGACCTTACCGGCCTGCCCACCGTTGCCATCGGCGATTCCGGCAAGCTCAGGGTGGGCGACTGGGTGGTGGCCATAGGCAACCCCCTGGGCAAGGGCATCAAGGCCAAGGAGGGCATCATCAGCGGCATCAAGGTTTCGCTCTCACTGGACGAGGACGAGTCGCTGTATGACCTGATCGAGACCTCGGCCGCCATCAACCAGGGAAACAGCGGCGGCCCTCTGCTCAACATGAAGGGCGAGGTGATCGGCATCACCAGCGCCAAGATCGCCTCCATCGGCGTGGAGGGCATGGGCTACGCTATCAGCATCAACTCAGCCCTACCCATATTGCAGGAACTGGTCAACAAGGGCTATGTCACGCGTCCTTTCCTGGGCGTGGAGCTCTACACCGTTAACGAATACATCGCCTACTATAACGGATTGTCGGTTAAACGCGGGGCGATCGTCACCACCGTGCAGCCCGGCAGCCCGGCTGCCAGGGCCGGTTTACGCAGGCTGGACGTCATCATACGCTACCTTGGGTAGGAGATAACAACCGCACCCTAGCTTTTACGCGAACTGCTCAACTCGATGATTGGCGAGGAGATAACGATAACCTACGTCAGAGGAAAGAACACCTACACCGTAAACGCGCTGCTCACCGATAGTCCCCCACCCAGATAATATAGCGTCGACACGACCTGCCGCAATGCAGGTCAGTCCTGCTTCTTGATAGATATGCTGATCTCCAGTCCGGACAGTTTGAACTTCTCTGTATAAGCCCCGGCAGCAGCCGGCTGGTGACGGATCTCCGTCGACAGCGTCTCCTGCTTGATATAGTCCGCGAAGTCCCTCATCACGGCCTGCACCTGCTCACCGCCCTCATAGCATGTCTGAATATGGTCGGCAATTTCAAGCCCGTGTGTTTTACGCATGGTCTGCAATCGCCTCACAATCTCTCTGGCCAGGCCTTCTTTGACCAGCTCGGGTGTCAGCTCTGTAACAACACCGACCTGGTAATCGCCTTCGATCACAACGGACAGGTTCTTGTCCTCTTTCAGCTCTTCCTCCACAAATTCCATATCCTTGACGTTGAGCTCGTCCGTGATCTGGCTGCACAGCTTCTTCAGGGCCTCTCTCTCGTGGGAAGACCTTGCTTTAACGACCACCCGTGGAAGGGGCTGGCTAACCTTGACCTGGCTCTTAGAGCGGGCCGCCCGACCCATGCTGCAGACCTTCATTGCCAGCTCGGTGCCGGAGATTATATCCGTATCAATGACCTTCTCATCCGCCACGGGGAAGGGCGCCAGGTGAACGCTCTCGGGCGCATCGTTGTCGACCGTCCTGACCAGGTTCTGATATATATCCTCGGCTATGAACGGTGTAAAGGGCGCCAGCAGTTTGGATAGCGTTACCAGCGCCTGATAGAGCGTATAATAGGCAGAGAGCTTGTCGTCGTCGTTCTGGCTCTTCCAGAAACGCCTGCGGCTGCGCCTTACGTACCAGTTCGACAGGTCGTTGACAAATGACTCGATCTTCCTGCCGGCCCCGGTGGGATCATATTCATCCAGCAGCCGGTCCACATCAATGATAAGCCGGTTCAGGCTGGAGATCAGCCACCTGTCCAGGTCCGATGTGATTTTGGGCGCTTTCTTGCCGGGAGCGAAGTTGTCGATGTTGGCATATATAACGAAGAACGAGTAAGTGTTCCACAACGTCATGAGGAAATTGCGCATTACTTCTATTACCATGTCAGGCGACATGCGCCTGACATTGCCCGGCGGGCCCGACGTGAACATGTACCAGCGCAGGGCATCCGCGCCCGATGAATCGAGTACCGTCCAGGGATCTACCACATTTCCCCTGGTCTTGCTCATCTTCTCCCCCTGCGCATCCAGTATATGGCCCAGACAAATTACGTTCCTGAAGCACGGTTGGTTGAAGATAAGCGTAGATAGCGCGTGCAGACTGTAGAACCATCCCCTGGTCTGGTCGACTGCCTCCGATATGTAGTCTGCGGGAAAGCTCTGCTTGAAAAGTTCCTGATTTTCAAAGGGATAGTGCCACTGGGCAAAGGGCATGGCGCCCGAATCGAACCAGCAGTCGATGACTTCAGGCTGCCTGACCATGGTATCGCCACAGGACGGGCAGGTAAAGGTAACGTCATCGATATAGGGACGATGTAGGTCCATCCCGTCCGAGTAGCCCTCCAGTCCAGGTTTGCCCTTGATCTCATCTAGCCCGGCCGGGCATTCATATTGGCCACATTTGCGGCATATCCATATGTTGAGCGGCGTTCCCCAGTACCTCTCGCGCGAGAAGGCCCAGTCCACATTGTTGTTTAACCAGTCTCCGAAGCGTCCCTCCTTTATATGCTCGGGATACCAGTTTATCTGTCTGTTACCGGCTATCATCTCATCCTTCCTGGCGGAGGTTCTGATGTACCAGGTCTTCTTGGCGTAATAGACCAGCGGCGCATCGCAGCGCCAGCAGAAGGGATAGGTATGCGTGATCCTGGCGGTCTTGTACAGGAGGCCGCGGCTGTCGAGTTCGGCCAGCACATCGGCATCGGCGTCCTTTACGAACTTGCCGGAGAAAGCGTAGTTCCCGGTGATATTGCCTGCCAGATCCACCTGCTGTACGAAATCCAGGTTGTTCTCCAGCCCGGCCTGGAAGTCCACCTCGCCGAAGGCCGGAGCGATGTGCACGATGCCCGTGCCATCCTCCATCGAGACGAAATCGGCATTAATGATCTTGTAGGTGAGATCCTCGACCGGCGGCTGCACATCGAACTGCCCCTGTTGTCCCTCTTTTGCCCGTTTTCTTTCGACGCCGAATTCATGAGGATTGAATAAAGGATAGTAGCGCGATCCGTTCAACTGCCCGCCCTTGAAAGTCTTGAGCACAGGCTCGCCACCCAGACCCGCCTGCTCGATCAGCGCCTGCGCAAAGATTAAGTATTCGTCGCCCAGCGGGACAACGGCATAATCGGCATCCTCTGCCAGGGCCAGCGACGTGTTGCCCGGCAACGTCCAGGGTGTGGTGGTCCAGGCCAGGAAGTATACCTTCCCCTGCGCCACCGCTTCGGCAAGGGTAAAACCACCCGACTTGTCGGAAGCCACCTCTGCGGGCAGCGAGTGTATCTTGAATTTTACGTAGACGGACGGGTCGACCGTATCGTCCTTGTATCCCAGCGCCACCTCGTGCGAGCTCAGCGAGGTGCCGCAACGCGGACAGTGCGGCGTGACCTTGTAACCCTGATAGATCAAATCCTTGTTCCAGAGTTGACTGATGGCCCACCAGCAGGACTCAATGTATGTGTTGTCCAGCGTAACATAGGGATGGTTGATATCCAGCCAGAATCCAATCCTCTCGGTGAGCGAGTCCCACTGTTTAAGATATTTAAATACGCTTTCCCGGCAGAGAGCGTTGAATTTGGCTACGCCGTATTCTTCGATCTGAGCTTTGCCCGTAAAGCCGAGCTGCTTCTCGACCTCGAGCTCCACCGGAAGGCCATGTGTGTCCCAGCCGGCCTTCCTAGGCACGCAGTATCCCTTCATAGTCTTGTAACGGGGAATGATGTCCTTGAAGACACGCGAAAGGACATGGTGAATGCCCGGATTGCCGTTGGCGGTAGGCGGGCCTTCGTAAAAAATATACCTGGGCGATGATGCTCTGGCTTCGATGCTCTTCTCGAATATCCTGCGATCGCGCCACAGGTTGAGTATTCTCTTTTCCAGGTCAGGGAAACTGACCCTGCTGTTAACGGGCTGGAACATGGACTATTTTTTCCTTGATTGAATTACCACACGGCGCCCGTCCCCTTCCCCGGTGCTCTGAGTCATCACATCGGGGCTATCGGCCAGCGTTATATGTACAATCCTCCTCTCATCGGGAGGCATGGGCTCCATGGTGATAGGACGCCTCCTGCGCGCAACCTGCTCGGCCAGCCGCAGAGCCAGCTTTTTTAGCGACTCATAGTGGCGTTTCTTGTACCAGTCCACATCAACGTTGATGGAGATCCATTTCTTCAGCTTCTCAGCAACGATCAACCTGACCAGGTACTGCAGTGAGGACAAGGCCTGCCCCCTCCTTCCGATCAACACTCCCAGGTCGTCCCCCTCAATATTCAGCATGATGGGATCGCCCTCGTCGCCCGATCCGCTGACATCCACAGTAGCCTGGATACCCATGGCCCGCAATATATCGCTTAAAACCTGTCTGGCGGCACCGGCCGCATCGCCGACCGCGCCGGGCTGCGGGTCATCGTCATCAAGCAGAACGACCCTGATTTTTGCATCTTCGGCACCCACTCCCAGCACTCCCGATTTTCCCTTCCTGAGCACAGTGATATCGACCTCTTCACGTGAAACGCCGAGCTGCTGAAGGGCAATTCTGGTTGCCTCTTCCACCGTTTTAGCGCTAAGTTCAAGCTCTTTCACGTTATGCCTTCTTCTTGTCGCCTTCCTTGAGTGCCTTGGAAGGCTGTTCCGCCGCTTTCTGCAGCGTTGATTGAGATTGAGGTTGAGGCTGCGGCCGCCGGAAAGACGGGAAGTTGAAATAGCCCCAACCACCACCAACTATATACTGGATAATGATGCCGATGATATTTGAAACGACCCAATAGAGGGCCAGTCCGCTGGGGAACGAAAGTGTGAAGAAGGCAAACATGAGTGGCATCATCATAGTAGTCATGCTCGACATCTGCTGCTGACGGGGATCTGTGGCGGGTGGCGTGACCATCTTCTGCTGCACCCACATGGTCAGACCGACCAGTATGGCAAGTATGAGAGTGGGATCAGGCTGCGACAGCTTGAGCCCCAGGAAATTCTCGTTAAGCGGTATAGCCTGGTCCACCATATCCCAGGCGTACAGGTGCTGAGACAGGAGCAGCAGGTTCTCTGGCGTGGCTGCCAAGGCCTGCATGATGGACTGATAAAGCGCGATCCAGATGGGCATCTGTATCAGCAGGGGCCACATGCAGCCCAGAGGGTTGATGCCGGCCTCCTTGTACAGGCGCATCATCTCCTCCTGTAACTTCTTCTGGTCGCGCGCATACTTCTTCTGAAGCTCCTGTAGCTTGGGCTGCAGCTCCTGCATGGCCTTGGTCGACTTCGTCTGTCGGAACGTAAGCGGCATGAGAACGATCCTGACCACAATGGTCAGCACGATTATAGCGAGGCCGAAGTTGCCCCACAGCAACTGGGAAAGGGCGATTAGCCCGTTCATTACCGGATCGAGTATAGCTACATTCCAAATATCAACCATATAACTAACCTACTTTATCGCTGAAGAAAAATTCCAGGAGACCGTATTCTTGAGCGTGTCGACTGCGTATACTTTGTGATCGCGGGCATATATATAGACCATGTCCCCCTCCGCATAGGGGCTGCCGTAGACCGTGAAGCCGATCGATACGCTGGTGATCATTTTACCGTCCGATCGGTCCAATTTATACAGCGTACCCTTCTCACTCACGGCATATACATATTTGTCGGTGACGTCCGGCCTACCCACCATCTGGCCGTCTCCTTCAAATTCCCAGATTTCTTTGCCGCTCAAGGCTTCCAGGGCATAGACCTTTTTATCCAGGCAGGCGGCATATATAGTGCCGTCCTGAACAACCGGTCTAGCCCAGAACCAATTGCCACCCAGGTATTTCCACTCGATCGCCCCATTGGATTTATCAACGGCGTACAGATTCCTGTCGAATGTGCCGAAATAAAGCAGCCGGTCCTTTACAGCTATAGAGGAGGCTACCGCCGACGGGATCTTTATGCTCCATACTTCTTTTCCGGTCTCGGCTGCTATGGCATAGACATTGCCGCCGTAGTTGCCGGCATAGACTATGCCGTTATACAAGGCTGGCGCAGTACAAATCTTGTCGGAAGTCTGAAACTCCCAGAAGAAATCGCCAGGTTCCGCATCGAGTG
>DAOUFT010000062.1:0-22012 GCA_034429855.1 Dehalococcoidia bacterium | reverse complement strand
GAAACATACCAGGCTCGAAATAGAGCTGGATTTGGAGGCAAGTCAGCCCCACCCTAATCCTCGAAAGGGGATTGAAACGAGGAAATCAAAATAGGTGAGAGTAACTTAATTAACCTAATGCTTTTGACCCTACGCCATATTGCTACCTATAATTCATTCAACACATGACTGAATACACCCGCCGCGATTTCCTCAAATTCGCACTGGCCGGACTTGGCGCCATACTGGCTGCCAGGTTCATCAGCGCGTGTTCAACGCCCCAGACTGCTCCAAGCATCCCCCGTGCGCCAGAACCGGCAACTCCAACGACAGGGGAAATCCAGCCCTCCCCCTTGAAATACCCCGACATTGCTGTAGTGCGCGGAGGCGAACCGGAGGAACTGGCGCGCACCGCCGTTGACCTGCTGGGCGGCATGAAGCGATTCGTGAAAAAGGGCGACAACGTCATTATTAAACCAAATATCGGACCCGCCATGCGGACGTATGAGTACGCCGCTACCACCAATCCCTGGCTGGTGGCCACCGTTGCCAGGATGTGCCTGGAAGCCGGAGCAGGCAGGGTGCGCGTGATGGACAAGCCCTTCAGCGGAACAGCAGAATCTGGCTTCCTGAACAGCGGCATACGTGAGCAGGTGGAAAAAGCCGGAGGTGAGATCGAACTGATGTCACGCTTCAAATACGCCGCCACCGATATCCCGCTGGGCAGGGATATCAAAAAATGGGATATTTACGATGACATCCTCAGAGCCGACGTGCTGATCAATATGCCCATCGCCAAGCACCACAATGCTTCGCGGCTAACGCTGGGCATGAAAAACCTGATGGGCACAATCAACATGGCGCAGCTCTTCCACCTCAACCTGGGACAGCGCATCGCAGACCTGGCAAGCCGCGTCAGGCCCACGCTGACCATCATCGACGCCATACGTATACTCACGGCCAACGGCCCCACGGGCGGAGACCTCAGCGATGTCAGAAAGCTTGACACCGTGATCGCGGGGACCGATATCGTGGCTGTGGACAGCTACGCCGCTTCTCTCTTCGGGCTGCGGCCGGACGATGTGCCGCATATAAAGATAGCCGCAGAGATGGGGCTGGGCAGCAACGACCTGGGCAAACTGAAAATCAAGGAAGTCTCTCTTGGCGGCTAAGCAGAAGAAAGCAGGCACCTGGAACGCGCGGAGTTGGCTCAACCTGCGCATGTCCGTGCAGATCATCGCCTTTATCGGCTTCATCGTCCTCTTCCTGGGCGGATTACCACTGCTGATGAGGCTTGATCCTCTGGCCATGCTGGCCGAAGCCATAGCCGGCAGGAGCATTCAGCCATACTTAATCATCTCTCTGGCAATGATTTTACTAGCGTTGGTAGCGGGACGCGCCTGGTGCGGATGGCTCTGCCCTATGGGAACGCTGCTGGAATGGCTCTCCTTCAACCGGTGGCGCCGAAAAAAAATCAGGATGGCCGACGGCTGGAGGTCGGTCAAATACATCATACTGCTCGCCATCGCAGGCGCAGCCGTCTTCTCCAACCTCACGCTGCTGATATTCGACCCGATGACGATATTTGTGCGCACCTTCGCCACCGCCGTCTGGCCGGCGCTGGACTTTACGATCAACGCCGCCGAGTCGGCACTGAACAACATACCAGTATTGCAGGCGCCGCTGTCCGGTTTCGACAACGCGATAAGGCCGCTATTGCTGCCGACCGACCCTCTGTATTACCGCGACGGTCTGCTGTTCGGCGGCATCTTCATCGCCATCATACTGCTCAACCTGCTGGCCGAACGCTTCTGGTGCCGCTACCTCTGTCCGCTGGGCGCCTTTTACGGCATTATCAGCAAGGTCGGCATTGTGCGCCGCCGCGTAAACGACAGCTGCATCAAATGCAGGCTCTGTCAGGACTCCTGCCCGACGGGCACAATCGACAGGGAAAAGGACTGCCAGAGCGATCCGGGCGAATGCATCATGTGCCTCAAGTGTATGGACTCCTGCCCCTGCGCCACCAGCGATTTCGGTCCCGTATTTAAACCCGCAAAGCTCAACAGCTACGATCCGGTGCGGCGCCAGCTCTTCCTGGGTCTGGGCGCAGGCATACTGCTGTCAGCGATCTTGAAGCTCGGCATCTTCAACCGGCGCAGCCCGTACCTGATACGTCCGCCGGGATCGACCGAACAGGATATAATAGCCAAATGCCTGCGCTGCGGCGAGTGCATCAAGGCCTGCCCTACGGGGGCCATACAACCCTCGCAAACGGAAGGGGGCGCCGAAACCGTGTGGACGCCTGTTCTGGTAATGCGCAGCGGATTCTGCCAGTACTCCTGCAACGCCTGCGGTAAAACCTGCCCGACGGCGGCCATACCGTCTCTGCCCTTACCTCAGAAGAAGGTTACGGTTATCGGCAGGGCTTTCATCGATAGAAACCGCTGCCTGCCATGGGCTGATAACACACCCTGCATCGTCTGCGAGGAGATGTGCCCCGTCCCGCGCAAGGCCGTAACTCTGCATACCGTCCAGGTCAGGACGGAGGACGGCAGCAGGATGACACTGCAGCTCCCCACGGTACAGGCCGGACGCTGCATCGGTTGCGGCCTGTGCGAATTTAAATGTCCCGTGGAGGGTGAATCGGCCATACGCGTGCGTGCCCTGGAATACGATTAACTTCATTGACTATGCAGGGTATTTATGTTAGAACTTAGCCGTACTCACACAGGGAATAGCGACTGAAATTAACAGGAAGTGAACTATGTTTCGCAGTTTCGGCATACCTGAGCTATTACTCGTCCTGCTGATCGTCCTGCTCGTCTTCGGTGCAGCAAGGCTCCCCCAGATCGGCGATGCCCTGGGCAAGGCCATCCGCAACTTCCGCAAGGGCGCCTCGGGCGAAGAGGATAAGGGAGCCGGCATCAGCAAGACCGATACCACAGGCAGGGACAAGCCCGGCGCATAAGCGCAAACGCCCGCTGTTTATATCACTCCTGTGAAGCAGTTGTAAGCCATGGACTTTTTCGGAATCGGCCTGCCGGAGATAATTTTTATCCTGCTGATCGCCTTCGTCATATTCGGGCCCAAACGCGTTGTGGAGATCAGCAGGAGCGCCGGACAGGCCATGCGCAACCTGTCCAGAAATGCCTCGGACTTTCAAAGCCGGCTCTCCCGCGAGATCAGGGAGGAAAAACCCGTACCCTCGGACCCGGATGAAAAATCCTCACGCCGGGTGGAGCACTAATGGCGCAGCAGACGAGTCCGGCGAGCCGGAAAGAACTTACCTCGCACCTGGATGAGCTGAGGCGGCGTTTAATAGTCTGCCTGATTTCCGTAGCAGCCGGCGTCATCATCTCGTTTGCCTTCGCAGACCAGCTTTTCGCCATACTCATCAAACCTGCCGGCGGCGTCAGCCTGATCTTCGTGGAGGTGACCGAGATGCTCAGCACCTACATGCAGGTATGCTTCACAGGCGGCATCGCCATCTCCATGCCCGTGCTGGTCTACGAATTAATAGCCTTCGTGGCGCCGGCGCTGACAGCGAGAGAAAAGAAATATATGTGGATCGCGCTGCCCTTCATCATACTGATGTTCATCGGTGGCGTGCTGTTCGGCTACTTCGTACTGATACCACCCGCAATGAATTTCCTGCTCAGCTTCGGAACGGGAATAGCCGCACCGCAGATAAGGATAGGTAACTACATCACACTGGTCTCCAGGCTGCTGCTGGCCATCGGGCTGGTCTTCGAAACGCCGGTCATTACCACCCTGCTGGCGCGGCTGGGCATTCTCTCCTCCGGATGGCTGCTCAGGCAATGGAAGTGGGCCGTGATATTGGCATTCGTGCTGGGCGCGGTCATAACGCCCACCATCGATCCAGTGAACCAGACGCTGGTAGCGGGACCGCTGATTGTACTATATTTATTAAGCATTGCTCTGGCAAAAATAGTGGAGAAACGAAAGTAGGGGCGGACCTGAAGGTCCGCCCGGATAGGGAGCAGCTAAAGCAACGCCCCAACTATGAAATAAGGATAAAATCAGAATGGAAATATCGCCCCAATGGTACACCGCCATCAATGCCAGGATATCCCGCCGCAAATACGAAAAGGGCAAGCCGATTACAGCGGATGCCCGGCAGCGCTTGCAGGAAGTGTGCAGCCGTTTTAAACCCTTCAGCGGTGTGAGAATGGAGTTCGTCGCCGAGCCGCCGGACGATGTATTCGCCAACGCAGTGGGCTTCTACGGCAATATCAAGGGGGCGCCGGCCTTCCTGGCCTTTGTCGGCGACAGCTCCGACCCCAACGTCCAGGAGAAAATGGGCTACACCGGCGAGGCCGCCATACTCGAGGCGACCGTGCTGGGCCTGGGCACCTGCTGGGTGGCTTTGACCTACAACGCCAGGCGCGTCAAGTCATTAATAAAGCTGGAGAAAAACGAGGAGATCATCTGCGTTTCGCCGGTGGGCTATACCAGCGATAAGTGGTCCTTCGAGGAGAAGGTGCAGAGCGGGTTCGGATCCAACCATAAGCGCAGGCCGCTGCAAAGCATGGTAAGCGGGATTCCCTCGGCTAAGTGGCCGGTCTGGGCCAAAGCGGCCGTCGAAGCCGCCCGCCTGGCTCCGTCGGCAGTGAACCGACAGCCCTGGCACTTCCACATAGAAGAAGACAGCATCACGGTATCGGTCAAGGGCCGTGGACCTGAATTCAATGTGGCCATGAGGCTGGATTGCGGAATCGCCATGCTGCACATCGAGCTGGGCGCCCTCAGCCGCGGCGCCGCAGGAAAATGGGAGCTCCTGCAGCATCCACAGGTAGCGCGTTTCAGACTCAAATAGACAACACCAACTATCCATGCAAACACCACCCGAAATCCAGAGACACAAGACGGCCGTACTGCTGGTTACATCCATCGCGGCCTTCGTCACGCCCTTCATGGGCGCATCAGTCAACATCGCCCTGCCGTCGATGGCACAGGAGTTCGCCGCCGACGCCATCACGCTTAGCTGGATCGCCACATCCTTCATTCTCTGTGCTGCGGTCTTTCTGATACCGATGGGGCGCATCGCCGATATCGGCGGACGCAAGAAGGTCTTTATCTGGGGGGGAGTTATCTTCGGGGCGTCCTCAATCGCCTGTGCACTGGCCTGGTCGGCGGAAATCCTGATCGCCGCCAGGGTGTTGCAGGGGATAGGCGGCGCCATGCTGTTCGGCACCAGCGCAGCCATCATCTCCTCGGTCTACCCCCCGGGCGAGCGGGGACACGCCATGGGTATCAATATCGGAATTGTATACCTTGGCCTTTCCCTGGGACCCTTTCTGGGCGGACTGATGACCCAGTACCTGGGTTGGCGGAGCATTTTCTGGCTGAATGTACTGCTCTGCACACTGCTGGTTGTGGTAACCGTCTGGAAGCTAAAAGCCGAGTGGGCGGAGGCGCAGGGTGAGCAGTTCGACCTCTTCGGCTCTATCGTCTACGGAGCGGGACTTGTGGCCATGATGTACGGGCTCTCAGATCTGCCCTCATTGCCGGGATTCATTTCACTGGGCGCCGGCATCGTGATATTGCTGATCTTCCTCAAATGGGAGAGCACCATCCCCAGCCCTATACTGGACATATACCTGTTCGCCCACAACCGCGTGTTCGCCTTCTCCAACCTCGCGGCTTTCATCAACTACAGCGCCACCTTCGCCGTCGGCTTCCTGCTCAGCCTTTACCTGCAATACATCAAGGGGCTCAGCCCGTCCGATGCGGGGATTGTGCTGGTGGCCATGCCCGTGGTGCAGGCCATCTTCTCTCCGCTGACAGGAAGATTATCGGACAGGATACAACCGCGCCTGCTGGCTTCATCGGGCATGGCGCTGACGGCGGCGGGGCTGCTGATGCTGGTGTTCGTCGGGTCTGATACAACCATCTGGTACATAATAATCAGCCTGATTGTGCTGGGCGCCGGCTTCGCGCTCTTCTCCTCGCCCAATGTAAACGCTGTGATGAGCTCCGTGGACAGGAAAGCGCTGGGTGTGGCCTCGGCTACGCTGGCCACCATGCGCATGACCGGCCAGATGTTCAGCCTGGGCATCGCCATGCTGCTGATCTCACTATTCATGGGACGCGTGCAGGTCACGCCTGAGGTGTGTCCGCAATATGTCACCAGTCTGCAAACGGCCTTCGCCATCTTTACGGCACTCTGTATCGGTGGTATATTTGCTTCCATGGCACGGGGAAAGGCACAGCGAATCGGGACACAGAGCCATGACTGATAAAATCATACCGGCGCTCAACATCATTTACTACGATAGAACCGAGTACCTGATCAAGGATGATGTCTCTCTGGATGACTGCAAAGCCTGCCGGGAGAAAGACGGAGTCACCTGGATCAACGTCGACAGCGTGAGCGATCCCGCCCTGCTGGAATCTATCGGCGATGTCTTCAACCTTCACGAGCTGACCATCCAGGACATCTCCAACACCGCACACCGGGTCAAGCAGGAGGACTTCGACAGCTATATGCTGATCATACTCAAGATGCTGGAGTTCAACAAAACCAGCAAATCGATCGAGGCGGAACAGCTCAGTATCGTCTTCGGCCGGCACTTCCTGATAACCTTCCAGGAGGCCCCGGGAGACTTCTTCGGAGACCTGCGCGCCGAGATTAAAATTGCCGGCTCGGTCGTGCGCAAGATGGGTCCCGACTTCCTGGCCTGCCGCATCATAGACACCATCGTGGATAATTATTTCAACGCCATCGAAAGCTTCGGAGACCTGATAGAGGACAAGCAGGACGAGCTGATGGCCAACCCCACGCGACAGACGCTCAACTCCATCCAGGGTATTAAGAAAAGCATGATGCAACTCAGACAGTATGTCTGGCCGGTAAGGGAGATACTCAGCGAGCTGGGGAAAAAGGACTCGCCCCTGATCAAGGAAAAGACCGTGGCCTATTTCCGCGATGTATACGACCGTATCTTCGAGGCCATGGACCTGATAGAGAACACGCGCGAAATGGTGGGCAGCCTGATCGACATCTATCTCTCCAGCATGAGCAACAGGACCAACGAGGTGATGAAGGTACTGACCGTGGTAGCCACAATTTTCATACCGCTGACCTTCATCGTCGGACTGTATGGTATGAACTTCAAGTTCATGCCCGAGTTGGAATCGGAATGGGGCTACCCGGGTGTGCTGCTGCTGCTGGCCGTTGTCGCGGGAGGCATGCTGATCTATTTCCGCCGTAAAAAGTGGATTTAGAACGTTATTCCATAGGCATGGCCGGAGCGCCGGACTTCTTGATGCGGCCGAAGGGCAGGAACATGGCGGGGATGATACCGACGATAACAACTAGGGCACTGATCACATAATCCATCTGAAAAGCCGTAACGCTGGCCCTCAAATTGATGTACTGAAATAAATAGGTGACGGCCGCCTGCCGCGCCGCCTCAAGAGACATTCCCAGCTGCATGAAGTAGACCTGCATCTGCGACAGCACCTGAAGCGCGATGACCGAGTCGGGTGTTATAGTCTGCACCATCATGGACAGGTTTGTCTTCTGAAAGGTATCCAGCATTGTGGCGAAGACCGCTATACCCAGAGAGGCAAAGATGGTCCTGCAGACATTTACCAGCGCCGACGCCTGGGCCGTCATATGCTGGGGCACGGAGGAAAGGGCATAGGTCATGACGGGCATCATGGCGAAGCCCACACCGATGCCGCGTATAAAGAGGATCAGCCTGAGCGTGTCATCAGGCGTGGTCACGTCCAGCACCTGCAGCCAGAGCGAAGTGATGCCGGTGATGACCAGCCCCAGTATGGTGGGGAAACGCGGGCCCAGCCTGTCGTAAAGCCGACCGGCGACGGGCATCGATATCATGGATCCTATCACGGTGGGCAGCACCATCAGACCGCTGGCCAGCGCCGAGAAGCCGCGCAGGTTCTGCAGAAAAAGCGGCAGCAGGAATACCAGCGAGAAAAGCCCGATGGTGGTGACAAAGGTCAGGCCGATGGACAGTGAGAAACCTCCTCTCTTGAACATGTGCAGGTCGAGCAGCGGAGTCTTCTCTCTCAATTCCACGACGATCCAGGCCAGTATGCAGGCGCAGCCGACGATCAGCAAAGTGACAATACGCCAGTCGTCCCATGTCCAGGTGGGAGCATAGGAAAAAGCATAGAGAATGGCGCTGAAACCGATCGCGGCCAGGAAGAATCCCTTGATATCGAAGCTGGTATCGGAAGTGGGCGTCTCCTCAATCCAGGAGATACCCAGCATAATGGCTATCAACACGACAGGAACATTGATATAGAAGACCATGCGCCAGTTCAGATAGTCCACTATATAGCCGCCCAGCGTGGGACCGATGGCGGGCGCCAGCATCATGGGCACTCCGAAGATGGCCATGGCCGTGCCCCGATCCTCCGGGGGCACGTTCAGGAAAAGAAAGGTCATCGCCAGCGGATTGAGCAGGCCGCCGGCCAATCCCTGCAACACTCTGAAGGCTATTAACGAGCTCGTATTCCAGGCTATGCCGCAGAGAACGGACCCCAGCAGGAATCCCGCCTGGCTCCAGAGGTAAACCTTTTTGATGCCGAAGCGCTGCGCCAGGAAAGCCGCGGCGGGCGTTGAGATGGCGGTAGCCATCAGATAGGCTGAGACGACGAGCTGGGCACGGTCGGTGGTCTCATTGAAGACCGCCATGATATGCGGCAGTGCCACATTCATAATGGTCTGGTCAAGTACCACCATGAAGGTGCCGATGATGGAAACCGCCAGTACGCGTGATTCGCTCGTCTTGGGCATTTGTTGAGTGGTTTACCTTGTGGTTATTTTAACCTCAACCGACGTGCCCGGGATGAGCACGTAGTTATTTGGATTCTCTACCGATATCTTCACCGGCACCACCTGCGCCACCTTTATGAAGTTGCCCGTGGTGTTGTTCTGAGGCATGAGGGAAAAGGTCGCCGCAGTTGCGGCGGCTATGCCGTCCACTTTGCCCATAAGTCTTGCGCCACCCAGACTATCGACAGTCACCTCGACCTCCTGACCCGGTTGAATGCGGTGCAGCTCTGCTTCCGTCACATTGGCGGTTATCCAGGTATTGGATACGTCATAGAGAGTGACGACCGAGGCGCCGGGGGACACCACCTGCCCTGGATAAGACCAGACCGCGGCCACATAGCCGCTCACGGGGGCATCCAGGCTGGCTCTCCCCAGAGGAACTTCCTTCAGTCCCAGCCTGTCAGCAGGACTATCGGGACGGGGCACTCCCATAACGGCTATCCTCTGCCCTTTCTCAACATAGCTGCCCAGATCGACGTCCAGGCTGATGATCTGGCTGGAGGTCAGGGCGGGCACCGCTATCAGTGGAGCGCTGATGCGTGCGTTGTCGGTGCTTACGTATTTATAGCTCTGATAAAGAAGGAGGCCCAATGTAAACAGGCCGCCCACTATTACCACCAGTACGACTATAAATATCACCTTTCCCCTTGTGGTGGAAAGGCTCGATTTCATTTTCTCAGATAACTTTGATGCCATAGCTGTTGCCTCCGCATGAATTTGGAACGGGCTTACGGATGTACATCATTTTCTATCTACGCAGAGCATTGGGCGGAGCGGCAGTTTTCTCCAGCACCAGCCGCTCACCTTCTGCAAGGCCTGATGTTATCTCGGTATAATTTTTGTTCTGCAGTCCGATTTCAACCGTGCGCACCTCAATCAGGCCCGTTTTCTCATCTTTCAGCACACGTACGGTGTAAATACCACCCTGCTCGCTCAGAGCAGCGTTGGGCACAATCAACACTCCACTGCGCGAATCTACCAGTATCTCTGCATTCGCCGTCATACCTCCCCTCAGATACATGGTATCGGCGGGATCCAGCGCTATCTCGATCTCATAGGTCGGCAGCGTGGTCTGAATGGTTCCATAATACTGTATACCGGCAGCCTGCATTGCTCCGAAGGGAGAAATAAAAGTGACACGGCCTTCAAACTTCCGGCCAGGGAAGGCATCAACCGATATAACCGGCTTCAATTGTTCGAGCGGCCTGCCGGCTACTCTTGCCATGTCTATCTCATCCACCAGACCGGCCATGCGCACGGAATTGATATCGACCAGCTGTATCACGTACGAATCGATGGGCATTCCGGTCACCGAGTACCTCTGGGTTATCATATCGCCGGCATGCAGATTGATATCCGAAACCCTGCCGTCGAAGGGGGCCATCAGCTCGGTTTTCAGCAGAGCCTGTTTGGCGCGCTGAAGGTTAATAATGGCATTCTGGACATTGATATTATAATCCCGCATGACCTTGAGGTTGAGTCCGGCGCGGTAGGTCGAGATATTCTCATCCAGTATCTTCTCCGTCAGCTCCATATCATGTTTGACCGTAGCCAGCGTCTCAGCGAATTTAACGTCGTCGAAATCCTTTTGCCGGGAGATGTCGTTCAGCATATCAAGCGAGTTCCGTATCTCGCTTACCATGGTATAAGCGGTGCAGGTATCGGGATAGATCGCATTCTGAGGGAGGTGGTTCAACCTCTTGACCACGCTGTAGGTGTCCACCATCCCGCTCAGTATGTTCTGTATCATGTCCCGAGCGTCGGAATAGCTGCCCTTTTTCAATAGCGCCTGCAGCGCCGACAGGTCATCTATCTCTGCAGACAGTCGCGTGACGGCCAGATCGATATCATAGTCGGTGTAACCCGACTGCGTTATATCTATCAGGTCGGATCTCACATGGCGATAGGAAGGATCGCTGTAAAAGGTTCTGGCACTCTCCAGATCTGATCTGGCCAGTGAGATCTGCATTGCGGCGTCCTCGTAATACCCTGTCTGCACGAGGACAAGTGCCTTGTCGAGCTCCTTGCGGGCGAATTCGTACCTCAGCAGAGCCACGGCGTCGCAGTAGAATCCCGGTGAACGGGTCGTCCCGCAGCATACGGTCTGTACCACGTTGTTGATGGCCAGCTCCAGTGCATATTGCGCCGCCTCCACAGCCAGCTTCTGCGTGGTATCGTCCAGCTTGGCCAGTATCGTACCGGACCTGACCGTATCGCCCTTCTGCACATACACAGCCTTGATACGTCCGCTATATGGCGGAGTGAACATCGTAGTATCGAAATAAAGGTTAACCGCCGCCGGCATCTCGATAGCACCGTCGGCAGAGATCTTCACTTCGAGATCCCCCCGTTGTACTGTAGCTACTTCCAGCGGCTGGAAAGATACGCCGTTACTGCAGCCTGCCAGAACCGGCATAATAATCATTGATATAAGCGCGAGGAAAATCAGTAGTTTAGCTTTTTTCATATATTAATTACTCCCAAGCAGAATCCGAGAAGGACGGTGACAAACAGACTACATGAGCGACATAATATCATTGAATCTGATCAGGATATCCCGGTATGCTTCCACAGCCACAAAGGTATCCTCAATTTCGTCCTTATCTAATCGGTCAAATATTTTCGACATGTATTCCTTGACGATCTTTCTCCTTCGATATGCGATCTGTTTCCCTTTATCTGTTATGGTGATATAAATGACACGCCTGTCTTTTTCATCGTGAGACCTTTCAGCCAGACCGTTTTCAATTAATTTACTGATCAGGGTCGTAACATTGGGCTTTGAAATACAGTGAACCCGGCTGATTTCCGACGGCTTCATGGGGCCGGCTATTAATCCCTCCAGTAAACGCGCCTGTATATCAGATGATACGGGCGCCTTTTTCGCTCTGGTCGCAATTATCAGCTTACTTGCAATGCGCGGAAATTGCACCATCATATCATCGACCAGGTTGTTCAGCCGATCATTATATTTATGATCCAGCATAATCCTGCAGCCCCATTATTATATTTCCATAACTATCAGCTACCTGTAAAACCTCCTTGTTATTAATAGCCGATTAGTGGAATATTCTGCCACCACCGACAGATAAACGCAAACCTTTCACTACATCATCATCACTCTGCCTTGCTCGTGCTTGACCGGGCCGTGCGGCAGGAAGCAAGCGGGCACTATACCGATAAAAGACAGGATCGCTGTCAGCACGAAATCTTTTTGAAATGCCGTAATGGAAGACTGCAAATTAAAATATTGATAAAGCAATACCACTGCCGCCTGGTAGGCGGCCTCCGCAGTCTGCCCCGCCTGCATTAACCTCACCTGTATCTGAGAGAGCAGGTTAAGCATCATGGGTGAATCGGGAGTCGTGCTCTGTACAATGATAGCCAGGTCCGTTTTCTGAAAATTATCCAGCAATGTAGCAAACAGCGCCACAGCCAGCGCCATAAAGATATTTTGCACTACATTGATCATGGAAGACCCCTGCGTCGACAGCTGCGGCGGCGCAACCGACAGGGCATGCGAGAAAATGGGGACTATGGCAAAGCCGCAGCCAACTCCGCGCAGGAACATTACCCACTGGAACATTACGTCGGACGTGGTCGTGTCCATGTTTTGCAGCCACAATCCTGTCAAAGCCATGATCGCCAGGCCCACTATTACGGGCGTCCTGACGCCGATCTTGGCGTAGAGTATGCCGACGACCGGCATGGCAACGCCCATACCGATGGCATTGGAAAAAAGCAGCAGCCCCGCATTCAATGCATTCAATCCGCGCAGGTTCTGCAAAAACACGGGCACCAGGAAGAGCACGGTGAACATCGATGATACAATAATGGCGATCAGGGTAACCGACAGCGTGAATTCACCCATTTTGAAAAGCCTTACCTCGAGCACGGGTGACTCTGAACGCAGCGCCAGTATTACCCATACCGTTATCGCTATGCCGCCTGCGATCAATAATCCGATTATGCTCTGGTCCCAGTGCCAGGTCGGAGCATAGGACAGGGCATATAAAATACAGCTCAGCCCGATGGAAATAAAGATGAAACCCTTTAAATCGAATTTTTTAATAATCGCAGGGGTTTCCCTGAGCCATGCGATGGCCAGAGGTATAGCTATCATCATCACGGGCAAATTGATGTAAAAGCAGTATCGCCAGTTCCAGTAGGTTACCAGGTATCCCCCGATAACGGGCCCCAGGGCGGGGCCCAACATGATGGGGATTGACTGAGCAGCCATGGCTATGCCTCTTTTTTCCATGGGGATAAAAACAACAAACATGGCCATAGAGGACGGCATCAACAGGCCACCGGCCAGACCCTGTATGATTCTGAAGAAAATGAGCGTATTGCTGCTCCAGGCCAGCCCGCAAAGTATAGACCCAACCAGAAAGCCGACAAGGCTGATAATATAAACCTTCTTGATCCCGATGCTATCAATCAGGAAGGCCGATGCCGCCATTGATATGGCTGAGGCCAGGGTGTAAGCGGATACGACAAGCTGCGCGCGATCAGGCGTTTCATTGAAGACCGCCATGATGTTGGGCAATGCTATGTTCATGATCGTGCCGTCCAGGGCATACATGAAAGTCCCCAGGACTATGACAATCAGTAGCTCTATTTCCTGTCGTGTTAACATATATTAGATTTCGTCGCGATAAAGAATATAAACGGTATATTTATCGGGTGCGCATGCTCCGGCGTCATCAAGCAAACCGCTTATGAGCGGCCGCTTCGATAGTATCAACAGCCAGTTCAAGCCCCAATACACTGGTATCAAGAGAGATGTTGTACTGCCTGGCATCTGTCCAGTCATCTCCGGTAATTACACGCAGGTAATCTGCCCTTGAATCATCCGTAGTCTGTATCATTCTGCGCGCTTCGGGTAACGACAGATGGTACAGTTCCTGCATCCGTTGCAGCCTGAAGTCAACGGCCGCATGTAGAAAGACGCTTAAATGTCTGGGGTGGTTGCGTAGAATATAGTAACCACCCCGGCCGACTATGACCGCTGAAGTCTGCTGTGCGATATCCATGATGATTTCAGACTCAGCCTGGTACAGGTCTTTATCGGTGGGGATATTGAGTGGAGGAGGGGCATATCCATATGGATTGCCATATATAGTTGCTTCCAGCATGGAGCGCCATAATGGAGTAACCCGCTCATCGCGAGATATCAGGATGTTCTCCGATATATTTAGCTTGCGCGCAGCGCCGTTTACGATTTCACGATCGATGTATGAAATGGCAAGCCGGTCGGCCAGTTGCTTGCCTATATAGGAACCGCCGCTTCCTATCTGTCGGCTGATCGTGATTACATAAGGCATATTATGTCTCATCTGTGCAATATGAAAACAATATAGGTAAACCTGGCAGGTATGTCAACAACATACCTGCCAGGCGCAATAGCCGCGAAAACCTATCGCGCTGAAATATGGGTATCATCCGTTATACTGTCCGGGATATTAAGCAGGAACTTGTCTTATTTACGATTCACTTTCATCGGCATTTTCGTGTTTTATGCGTTTGCCCAGTTGAACCAGCTTCTCTTTAGCCAGCTTCCTGGACTCGACGCCGCTGCGGGGAGCGTTGAATATGCCGATTGCCAGCCCGATAACTGCTCCCAGGATCAAACCTGATATAAATTTGTGTCCGCTGTCGTCACTCATGATTAGCCCTCCTTTCTATTAAATAATTTATTTATGTATGCGATGCCCTGGTTGATGCTGCGTAAAAACGATCCAACCTGTGATAGTGGGGTAAAAACTTCTGCCTGTACTTTTTCGGCGATTTCCTTAACCCTCAGTGAAGCTGTATTCATCGAGGATAAGAAGAAATTTATGCGCCTGTAGAGTATTCCGGCCATGACGCAAAAGTAAATGATTGCCAAGGTGGCAATCAGACCCCAGATCACCAGCACCAGATCACGAAGCGACGACAGTTCCAATAAAACACCCCCTATGAAAATTATTTTCCCTTTCCCTACACCCGGAGCTACGTATTACACTTGTGCACTGTTGGTCATTTACGAATAGTTATAGTTTTATAACTATTGCCATTATATAACTAAATTTTCCATTGTCAACAGTTTGAAGCGCGGCTACGATGCTGCTATACTATGCGGCGTTGTGAAATACGAGACGGTCATAGGCCTGGAGGTCCACGCACAGCTGCTGACGAGCAGCAAGATGTACTGCGCCTGCAGTACAAGCTATGCCGGCGATCCACCCAACACGCATGTCTGCCCGGTCTGCATGGGCATGCCAGGGGTTCTCCCCACCATCAATTGGAGGGCCGTGGAGTTCACCATCATGACCGCCCTAGCGCTCAACTGCACCATACCTGAACATGCCAAGTTCGACCGCAAGAACTACCCCTATCCGGATCTGATGAAGGGCTACCAGATATCGCAGTACGACATGCCGATGAGCCTCAACGGATACCTGGTCATCGATATCGAAGGGAAAAAGAAAAAAATAGGCATAACTCGCGTACACCTCGAGGAAGATGTGGCCAAGCTGCTGCACCGCACTTCTCCCGAGGGTGAAAGCTACAGCCTGGTGGACGTCAATCGCGCCGGCATGCCGTTGATGGAGATCGTCAGCGAGCCCGACATGAGCTCACCCGAAGAGGCGCGTCTTTACCTCATGAAGCTCCGCTCTATCCTGCAATACCTGGGCGTGTCAACTGGCAATATGGAGGAGGGAAGCTTCCGCTGCGACGCCAACATCAGCATCCGGCCGGCCGGCACCAATGAATACCTGGGCAAGGTAGAGGTCAAGAATATGAACAGCTTCCGGGGAGTATACCGAGCGCTGGAATATGAGGAGAAGCGGCAGCGCGATGTACTGGAAAGCGGCGGGAAAATAGCCCAGGAAACGCGGGGATGGGTGGACGACAGGGGTATAACGGTCAGCCAGCGCAGCAAGGAATATGCCCACGACTACAGATACTTCCCTGAGCCGGATCTGCCTCCGCTGTCATTCAGCCGCGAGTTGGTGGAAAAGATCAGGGCCTCACTGCCTGAGCTGCCCGAGGCGAAATTTGACCGTTTCATCAGTCAGTACGGCCTGAGCGCGTATGACGCCGGGCTGCTGACCGAGAGCCGGGCATTGGCGGCTTACTTCGAGGAATGTCTCGCCAGGGTACCGGCTGCCGGCAAACAAGACATGGCCAAGAAGGCCAAGTCTATCAGCAACTGGATGCTGGGAGATTTCACCAGGCTGCTTAACGCGACCGGAAGGCAAATAGCCGACAGTCCCGTACGTCCGGAACAGATGTCAGAGATGCTGGAGCTGATCGACAACGGTACGCTGAGCGGTCCACTGGCCAAATCGGTGTTCGAAGAGATGTTTCAAACCGGAAAATCGGCAAAAACCATCGTGGCGGAGAAGGGTCTGGTTCAAATCAGCGACAGCGGTGAACTTGCTATAATAATAGACAGAGTAATTGCAGAAAACGAGAAGGCCGTAGCCGACTATAGAGCGGGCAAGGAAGCGTCCCTGACCTTCCTCATCGGACAGGTCATGAAAGCTTCCAGGGGAAAGGCCAACCCGGCCGTCGTCAGGCCCATCATCGTTGATAAACTGGGAGGAAAGTAGTATGCCCATATATCTTACAATCGCAGAGATTGTACTCGCGATCGCCCTGATTGTCGTCCTGGCCCTGCAGGTCAAGGGCGGCGGCCTGGGCGGTATCTTCGGCCAGGCCGACGGCGTGTACCGTACCAGACGCGGAGTTGAGAAAACCCTCTTCCAGGTCACCATCGTGCTCTCGATCCTGTTCATCATCCTCTCCATCGTGATAGTCAGAGTCAGCGTCACCTGACGTGGAGGTGTAACGGCATGTCGCGTGTTATCACGCTGACAACCGACTTCGGCACCGGCGACAGTTACGTCGCAAGCATGAAAGGCGTCATCCTGGGCATCAATCCACAGGCAACGGTGGTTGATATCACACACTCGGTTGAGCCGCAATCCATCCGGCAGGCCTCATTCCTGATACACACCTCCTGGCATTATTTTCCCGAGGGCAGCATCCATGTTGTGGTGGTAGATCCGGGCGTCGGCAGCCACCGCAGAGCCGTTATCCTTAAAACACCCACGGCATGTTTTATAGCGCCGGACAACGGCGCGCTGAGCTATATACTCCACGAGCTGACCGATCTGCAGCAGCCTTCCAACCGGTCAATCACAGGCAGGTCCACCAGCCGCACTTTACCGGGCGAATGCCAGGCCGTCTCGATCTCCAGGAAAGAGTATTGGCGTCATCCGGTGAGCCCGACTTTTCATGGCAGAGATGTCTTCGCGCCCGTAGCCGCACACCTTTCGATGGACCTGCCCATCACGGAATTCGGAGAAAGCATCGACAGCCTCACGGTTTTCCCCATCCCCACTCCATTTCTGGACGCTTCAGGCCAGCTTGTAGGTCATATCATACACATCGACCGTTTCGGCAACCTGATCACCAACGTACGCAGCCGCGATATACCTCCGGGTGGGGCTGCGGTAGAGGTGAAGAACCAACGCATAGACAACACAAGCAGGTACTATTCACAGGGCAGCGGACTGATGGCGCTGATCGGAGGAAACGACTACCTGGAGCTGTCCTTCCGGGACGGCAGCGCAGCCGTCATACTGGGTGCGCAGGTGGGAGATACGATCAAGCTGATCAGACAACCTGTAGGGTGAGCTACCTGGCTATCTTCCAGACCGTTCCCTTCGGTGTATCCTCGATTGCCACGCCCATTGCGGCCAGCCGGTCGCGCACTTCGTCGGCCTTCTTCCACTCTCTGGCTTTGCGATACTCACTGCGCGCGGCGATGAGTGCCTCTATCTCTTTCTCCTTTTCAGCCGACAGTTTCCTGTTCTCCTGAAGGTTGAAACCGATGACACCGGCCAGCTCCTTCAGCATATCCTGCGCCCTGAGGATGTCCATACCTTTCTCGCTGCCACGGTTGATCTCACGCACAAGCTCGAACATGGCAGCCACCGCCTGCGGCGTGTTGAAATCATCATCCATAGCTTCGATAAAACGTGCCTTGAACGGCTCGGCATCGATGGCAGTGCCTCCCGGCTTGCCTTCAGCTTTAAGCGCCTGCCGCATCCTCTCGATTCCGGCTTCGGCTGCGTCCAGCGCCTCGGTGCTGTAGCGCAGCGGCATCCTGTAATAGGAACTGATGATGAACAGCCGTATGGCATCGGCGCTGTTGTGCGCCAGCGCTTCCTTGATAGTGACCAGGTTGCCCAGCGATTTGCTCATCTTATCTGCGCCAAGCTGCAGAAAGCCGTTATGCATCCAAATGCGCACGAACGGGACAACACCCGTATAGCATTCCGACTGGGCCATCTCGTTCTCATGGTGCGGGAATATAAGATCCTGCCCGCCGCCGTGTATGTCCAGCGAGTCGCCCAGATGCCCGACGGACATGGCGGTACATTCGATGTGCCAGCCCGGTCTGCCCTCACCCCAGGGGCTGGGCCAGGAAGGCTCGCCCGGTTTGACCGCCTTCCAGAGCGCGAAATCCAGCGGGTCCTCCTTCTTCTCGGCCTCGGCTGTGGCCGTCACACGCATATCGTCTGCGCTCTGGTGGGTGAGCTTGCCGTAGCCCGGGAAGCTCTTGACGCGGAAATAAACGCTGCCCTCCGACTGATACGCGTGACCTTTCTCCAGTAACACCCTGATCACCTCGAGTATGCGGGGTATCTCTTCCGTGGCGCGAGGGTAAACCGTGGCCCTCTTGATATTCAACGCATCGGTATCGGTGTAATACTCGGAGATATATTTCTCCACAAGATCCTGCCAGGGGATGCCTCTCTCTTTGGAGCGGTTGATGATTTTATCGTCTATATCGGTAAAATTCTGCACATATTTCACCCTGTATCCGCGGTATTCCAGATATCGCCTGACGACATCGAAAGACACGTAGCAGAGAGCATGGCCGAAGTGGCAGAAATCGTAAACGGTCACGCCACAGACATACATCTTTACCTCATCACCCTGGGGCTGGAAGTCCTCTTTCTGTCCGGACAGAGTGTTATAAATCCTCATATTGCACTCCTGAATATCAAGTTCAACTATTCCTCCAGCATGGCCACGGCATAGGCGGCCATGCCCTCACCCCTGCCGATAAATCCCAGCCCGTCCGTTGCCGTAGCCTTGACCATCACCTGGCTATCCTCAATGCGCAGGGCCTGCGCCATATTATGCCTCATCTGATCTATATAGGGTGCTATTTTCGGTTCCTGGGCGATCAGCATAGTATCAACGTTTTTAATGCTGTAGCCGGCAGAGGCCACCTTTCTCCTCACATGCTCCAGCATATGTATACTGGCAGCGTCCCTGTATTGCGGATCGTCCGATGGAAACTGGTGTCCGATATCCTTTAATCCCGCCGCGCCCAGCAGGGCATCCATGACGGCGTGTACCAGCACATCGGCATCGCTGTAGCCGTCCAATCCCTTTTTAAAAGGAACCTTCACTCCCCCCAGAATCAGGGCGCGTCCGGACTTCAATGGATGAACATCATAACCTATGCCTGCTCTCATAGTTTCACCTTCGTTTAGCTATTATTTCCGCCAATTCCAGATCTTCTCTTGTTGTGATCTTAATATTCTCATAGTCTCCCGCATACAACTTCACTTTTAATCCCATCCGTTCAACGGCGGAGGCATCATCCGTGACCTCTCCATGCAGTGAAGCATAGGCATCTTTCAATATTTTAAATCTAAATACCTGCGGCGTCTGAACCACCATTAGCCGGTTGCGCGGCAGCGTCGCCGCCACTGCTCCAGCTTCATCCACCTGCCTGATGGTGTCCTTGACAGGCACAGCCGCCACCGCTGAGCCGCTGTACCTGGCCATTTCCACGCCTTCATCTATCAACCTATCCGTAAGAAAAGGGCGGGCAGCGTCTTGTACCAGCACCAGCTCACAGTTCCTGATTTTTTCAAGTCCTTTTTTAACCGAATCCTGCCGCAGGTTGCCTCCCGCACAGACTGTCTTGACTTTGGACCATCCCATGGAAGTCGCGAGACTCCTACCCTCATCCACGTTATTTTTATGTAAAACAAGTACAATCTCGTTGATGTTCTTATTATGCTGAAGCACATCCACCGACCAGGATAATACCGGCCTGCCGTCCAGATTAAGAAATGTCTTCTCCGCACCCATCCTGCTGCCGCTGCCGGCGCCAACCACAATGGCAACCACGCCTTCGGAAGATTCACTCATCGTCATGGTCCTTTTTAATGGACTTTTTCTCCAGGCCGACCTTCAATGCCTCGGCTATGCTGTTTGCCCTGATTATCTCAAGACCCTCGGGAGCGCGTGGAATCTTCTTCACCGCTGCGGGTATTATGCACCTTGTGAATCCCAGCCGAGCGGACTCGGAGAGCCTGCGGTCCACCTGCGGAACCGACCTGAGCTCGCCGCTTAATCCTATTTCACCCACCGCCACCGTACCGGGCATCAACCTCGCATCCCGGAAGCTGGAGGCAATAGCCACGGCTATACCCAGATCTGCGGCAGGCTCGGATATCCTTATACCACCGGTGACATTAACAATCACATCCTGGTTATACAGACCCACACCTGCGCGCCTGGTAAGCACGGCGCAAATCAGCAACAGCCTGTTGAAATCGACGCCATTGCTGATGCGGCGGGGTGGTCCGTAGGCAGCGGAACTGGTAAGTGCCTGTATCTCGACCAGCAGGGGACGGCTGCCTTCCAGCGTCGGTACTACCGTGGCGCCGATGGCGCCTTGCTCGTATGACTCCAGGAAAAATTGCGAGGGATTGGCCACCTCGCTAAGTCCCGCTCCGCCCATTTCGAATACGCCCACCTCGTTGGTCGAGCCGAACCTGTTCTTGGTGCTGCGCAGTATGCGGTAGCTGTTGAAGGACTCGCCTTCCAGGCTGAGAACGACATCTACGATATGTTCCAGAGCTTTGGGGCCGGCGATAGACCCATCCTTGGTAACATGGCCTGAGATGAAAACGGGAACGCCGGTCTTTTTGGACCACCTCAGCAGGCGCAGTGTGCACTCGCGAATCTGGTTGATGCTGCCCGGCGCGCCGTTAATCTCATCCAGGTAGACAGTCTGAACTGAGTCTATCACCACCAGCGACGGCTGCATCGATTCCAGCCCGGCCATGATATTTTCCATGTTCGTTTCGGGATAAACATAGAGCCCACCACCAGCGACACCCAGCCTTTCGGCGCGCATCCTGAGCTGCTGCGAAGATTCCTCTCCCGATACATATACAACCTGGCCCTGGCTGTTCTTAGTAACTGCATCGGATACCTGTAGCAGCAATGTCGACTTCCCAATGCCCGGATCTCCGCTGACCAGCACCACTGAACCGGCCACCAACCCTCCGCCCAGCACGCGATCGAGCTCGCCGATGTTCAGGCTGACGCGGGAATAGTCGTCCCGCTTGAGCCTGGCAAGTTCCAGCAGTCGTCCCGCGGTATCCGGCTTGTTCTCAGTTGTGCGTTTACCGATCGCAACGGTGGTTTCGATCAGGCAGTTCCATTCCTTGCAGCCGGGGCAGCGACCCTCCCACTTGGGACTTTCCCTGCCGCATTTCTGGCAGACGAAGACTGTTTTAAACTTCTGCTTCTCCAATTCAGCACCTTATCCGATTGCAAGCCGGCCAGCAAATGATAGCAAAAACAGGCATAACTTTCCTTAATCCGGCAGATGGAAGACCAACTTCCATATGCCTCAATTCAATAATACCGGCAGGTTGACATATTTTCTAAGGTGCTGTTAGTCTTAGTAACCAACCTCAGCAATGACTGCAATGGCGAGACGATCAGTTCGGGTACGACGTAGCGAAATACTCGTTGCGGCGCGGGAGCTTTTCAGCAAGCATGGCTATTCCAGAACGAGTATGAATCAGATTGCAGAAAGGGCCGGAATTGCGCACGGAACGATATATTTTTATTTCGACTCCAAGCTGGCTGTGGCGGATGCTCTGGTCAACAGTTATGTCAGAGGTGTCTCTGAAATTTTAGAGAAATCTCTGTCGGATTCAATAGGGCCCGAGCAGATCAGAACCTGTGTGCATAATGTTGTGCAATATGCATCAAGAAATGCCGACATTATACGGTTGATGGATATCCGATGCACACTCGGCATGGACAGCATCAAAGAACCCGATGCGAGTCAGAGGCTTGAAAAAATTCTGGTTGCCGCCT
>DAOUFT010000061.1:0-11377 GCA_034429855.1 Dehalococcoidia bacterium | reverse complement strand
AATGAAGAAAGCAAGGCGACAGACGATTGAAATAGTATTAAACACGCAATAGATTGCGAATACCCCAGTCGCCAACGGTCATGTCCCGCGCTTTTCATAGTCAGGGCACCAGACCGCGTTGGGGCGGGCCGGTTGGTGGCAGGCGCCCCGCCAGTCGTACTTGCAGGAATCGCACAGTATCACCTTCATGCCCAGCGCCTGTTTAACGCTTATCTTCAGTTTATCAAACCGTGAAGGTCCGGTTTTCTTTCGTCCCGACATAGTATTTGAGTTTACTTCCCATATCAGCAGGCTGTCAAAAATCCTCCCTTCCGTAGTAATATATCTGACCACCCGCGAAGCAAGGAGGCGAGCATGGCACACTGGGAACACCGAAACGAGAGCAACTGGGCTAAATTCAGATTTAACCAGCCGTACCAAACCGGGCTGAAACGGCTGAGGGAGGAGGTGCTGGGAAAAACAGACTTCGATCCGGCCGTGCTCTGGCAATGGGGTACCATGCAGGCCATGTCGGTTGTACGCATATTGAAGGACTGCGAAAGGGAGTTCGGAGAGCGTGGACAGCAGCTTATCAACAGGGCGCTGCGCAGCGTAGGTCACGATGTGGGCCGGCAGATTTTCGCCGGTCTGAGCAAACCTGAGGGTTTAAGCGAGGCTGAGCTGGTCAGCTTCTTTGCAACCGTCATCAATCGTATAGTATACGCATCACTGGAGGAGCCGCGCATAGACGCCGAAGACAGGATCAGCTTCGATATCGTCTGGTGTCCGCACCAGGACCACTATTCGGCCTTCGATTGCCGCGTGCAGCGTTATCTGGTGCAGGGCATGCTGGATGCGTTCTTCGATACCGGCTGGGTCGGCGGAGACTGGCAGGTCAAGTTCACCTGCACCATACCGGCCGGCTCCAAAGTGTGCACGTTCGTACTTTGGAAGGCGAGCGGCCAGGAAAAAGCGGAGTGGGAGCTGTATACCAGGAAACTGGAGCACCGGGCGCTCAAAGAAGCGCGTGGCTGAAGGGATCCGTCACAGCCTTGTTGAAGAGGACGGAGAGTCGAAACCCCGGTGATAAAATGCAGGCTCTACTGAACTTTAAAGGGGATCAATAGCCGCTCTTCGCCGTTCAGCACCAGCTTCGCCGCATAATCTCCCCGGACAAGTTCTCCCCTACCGGTAGACAGTCTGGCGGCGATTTCCACCGTGCCGGTAACGGTATTCTCGTCCGTTGCAGCCAGGTAATCATCGACACCGGCTTCATCGCTGCTGACAATGATCCATTGAATGTCCACCCGGGTGTCCGCAGGAGCGTTATATATCCTGGCCCTGAAAAATACCTCGGGGACGTCCGCGGAGAAACGGGACGACGCATTGACCTCTTTACGTTCCTTGTCTTTGAATGCGTATATATTGGCTTCACCGATATAAAGCGGCGGCACGGTACCGGCTTCGACAACGCTGAACGGAACGCTTAACTGTTCACTATCTCCGACATAGAACCTGAGGCTGTAGCTGCCTTTGGGAAAGGTCTTACCCTCCCGGGGAGATATGGAAAAAATCAGGTATTCCCGTCCTTCAATTTTAAGGATGGACTCAGCTATAATCTGCTGACGGACACCCGCCAGCTCTCCCTCCTCATATACCCAGCGGGCTTTGATCTCGTCGGAGAAATCGCCCCCGCTTACCTTGACCGAGCCATATACAACCCGGCTGTCCGCGGGAAAAACGTTGATGCTGTTCAGCGGCTTTCCGTTGAGCACATCTATAACAGTAGCCATAGCAGCGCTCTCGAGCTTCACGGAAGGGACAGCGGGCTCACCCTGGATAAAGAATGGGACAGTCAGGACGAGCTTGTCCGCATAATAAAGACTGACACTGTAGTCGCCGCGGGGCAGAAGCGCTTCCGAGCGCGCGAAAGCAAACACCACGTACGGGGCATCCGCCGCGGCTTCCTGGCTGCCGATAAGCATATCGGCCATATCCGTCTCATCGCTTTTAACCAGGTACCAGTCGGCCCTGATTTTGGACTCAGCCGACTGTGTGTTCAGCTTCACGGAGCAATAGATGGTCTTTATATCCGGCGTGAAGTTGTCGGACACCATCAATGGCTCACCCGATTTGGATACGGCCTCACACAGCACCGCCTGCTCGATAACAGGCTTGCTCACGCAGCCTGCCAGCAGAGGCAACACCAACGCTGCCAGCACACATATATGAACCAGCTTTACTTTTCTCATATCAACAGTATCTCCTTAGCCTGAAAATCACAGGTTTTCGTTCTGGTATTTTCCGCTATACCCCCTGTCCACACCGGCCGAGGTGTAGAAGAAAACAAGCTGCATGACGCGGGCGTTCTTATACAACCTGAAGCCTTCAGGGTTATAGACTATTAACAGCGATTGCGAGCGCCCGCTGTAGCCGGCATCCCAGACGGCGCTGTGCATGCTGACACCGCAGCGGTTAAGACTGGAGCGAGGCCTTCCCAGAGCCATGACATTGTCCGGCAGGGTAACCACCTCATTGAATGTGACGAGGTAGGGGCCGGGCAAAAGGTCCAGGCCTCCGTCCAAACCGAATTCCAGTTTGGTCAGGGTGGACAGCTCCCGACCGCGGTTGCCGGCCGCAATTTTCCCGCGCGATGAGAAATAGGCGACGTCCCTGACGGTCAAATCGATGCCGTTAGGCTGAATCTGCTCATCCAGGTCAATGGCCTCCGCGATAAGCGGAGGCTTATTATCCTGCAAGTGCATTATATCCAGCCTGGTAAGGACGCCCTTTTTATTCATCATCCATTATTTATCCGGCCCTATACAAATGATGTTATTATAATACGGATTCCGGGCAAAGTCAGAAAACAATATCCGCACGAGGAGTGTCCCATGGGAGAGAGAAAGGGAATTGAGAACCTGGATGATGCCGCCCTGAGCAGGCTGGCCGTCGATCTTATAAGGCGCAGCCTGTTGCATTACGGGATATGGTTCAACGAAGTGAATCACCAGCTCGGCCTGGCAGAGGCGCTGAAGATAGAGGACGAGGTCTTTGCCAAATTATGTCCGCTGGTTATAAAACGCCTTTCGGGAGCGCTTGGATTTGCAGTAGAGAACGATCTTCCCAGGTCACTGTCGGGGCTACCGCGGGAGAAGCTATTATCCCTGATCGATGCTATCTCCGCCAACTGGCTGGCCGGCGACGGGCTGTGGTTCCAGGCCGTTGAAGCGCGGCATGAGATGTTCACGGCCAAGCGCTGCAACGATACGTGCTGGACAAGATTCTCGCCCTTTGAAGCGGCGCGTATAAAGGCACTGATGGATCTTCCCGACAGGGGAGGCCTGGACGCGCTGGAAACGGCACTGGGCTTCCGGCTTTACTCGAGGATCAACATCCAGACCACCGAAAGGCAGGGCGACAGTCTGGTCTTCAAAATGGTCAAATGCAGGGTGCAGGATGCGCGCAGTCGCAAGGGCCTGGATGATTATCCCTGCAAGTCAGCGGGGGTTGTCGAATACACGAGCTTCGCCCGTGAAATCGATCCGCGCATCAGGACCGAGTGCATCGCCTGCCCTCCCGACGACCATCCCGATGACTGGTTCTGCGCCTGGAAGTTCTCCATAGCATGAGTACCAGGAAAGTCGTGGTGGTCGGTGCGGGCGCGGGAGGCATGCTGGCTGCAGGCCGCGCAGCCGAGCTGGGCGCCGACGTGACACTGCTGGAGAAGATGGAGCGCCCGGGCAAAAAGATCCTGCTCAGCGGCAACGGACGCTGCAACCTCAGCAATACACGGGAAATCGGCGAATTTGTGAGCATGTTCGGACCCGGTGGACGGTTCCTTTACCCCGCCTTTCATCACTTTTTCCGTGATGATTTGCTGAAGCTGCTGGTCGCCTCAGGAGTTATCACAAAAGCTGAGCCGGACGGGCGCATCTTCCCGGTTTCGGGAAAGGCTTCCGATGTCGTGAGGGCACTGCAAAGATATGCGTCTTCCAACGGTGTGAGGATACTCGACGGTGTCAGGGTATCCGCGATCGAAACGGCCGGTAAATCGGTCCTGTCGGTAATAACCGCTGCGGCGGATTACCCGGCCGATGCCGTAGTGCTGGCCACCGGAGGGGCTTCCTATCCGCAGACCGGCTCAACCGGCGACGGCTATCTTATGGCGTCAGAGCTGGGGCACCGCATAGTGCGCCTGCGCCCGGCGCTTGTTCCGATGGTAGTAAAGCAACGGCAGGACGCAGCGGGCCTGAAGGGCATCAGCCTGAGCGATGTGAGGCTCACTTCCTTCACCTGCCGGGCGACGGACATCGATATCGCAGCCACGCCTCGGACGGACAGAGACAGAGGAATAGCGGTAGGCAAATCCCGGGCTCCGGTGCTGGAAAGCCGGCGGGGAGGCATTGTTTTCACACAGGAAGGGCTGAGCGGGCCGGCAGCTCTGCTGATGAGCCTGGCGGTGGCCGATGCGTTGGAGGAGGGACCGGTCAGCCTGGCCCTCGATCTCCTGCCGGGCAAGACTTTGTTGCAGATATCGGAGCAAATCAAGACTGATATACATATACACGGCGGCAGGCGGATTAAAAACATAGTGAGCGAATTGCTGCCGGAGCGTCTCGCACCGGCCGTCCTGCTGAAGGCGGGCGTGCCGGCGAATACCGGCTGCAGCCAGGTGACATCTCCACAGAGGCAGGCTATTGCCCGTACGTTGAAAGGGCTGGCATTCGATGTTGAACGAGTCGGTCCGCTGGCGGAAGCCATGGTAACCGCGGGTGGCGTTGCGCTGGACGAGGTCGATCCACGCACCATGCAGTCCAGAATAGTGCGCGGCCTTTATTTCTGCGGCGAGGTGCTCGACCTGGACGCAGATACGGGCGGATACAATTTGCAGGCCGCCTTCTCTACAGGTTATCTGGCGGGTGAGTGCGCGGCGCGTGCAGACTGACATCAAAGCGGCAGTCTGATCCCGAAGCTTCTCAGCACCTGGACCAGTGCGGTGAGCGGCAGACCGATCACGTTATTGTAGTCACCCTCGATCCTCTCCACCAGCAGTGCGCCCAGACCCTGTATCGCGTATGCGCCTGCCTTGTCCAGCGGCTCACCGGTCTCAACGTACCTGACAATCTCCGCCCGGCTGAGTTTTCTGAAATACACCTTTGTCTCCACCGTACGTGAGACAGTTTTGCCCGTGGCGGAGTCGATGACGGTAAAACCTGTGATAACACGGTGGCATCTGCCGCTCATCTGCGCCAGCATTTTCCGCGCATGCGAGGCGTCCAGCGGTTTGCCCAGTATTCTGCCATCAAGCACGCCGATCGTGTCGGCGGCTATTATGATCGAGCCTGCATGGCGCGCAGCTGCTGCCCGTGCTTTATTCAGGGATAACATTTTGGCCAGCTCCGCCGGTTTTAATCCGGCATGTTGCTCCTCACGAATCTCCGACAAATCCACAGAAAATTTGAGACCCATATTCAGGAGCAGTTCGCTGCGCCGCGGCGAAGATGAGGCGAGGACGATATCCTTGGCCATGTCGACAATTTAGAGGAAGGGGCGAAGGCTGTCAACCTGTTCAGCCCGCAGGCGCGGCTGTTTTATATCCAGAAAGGTAAGTGTTATACTTTGCTGTTCCTATTAAACGTGGATTTTCAACCACATGACCGGCCTGCACGAACAGCTTGAAGCGATCTTCCACCCGCAAAGCGTGGCCTTTGTCGGCATCAGCACCAGCAATCCTTTTCACTGGACGAGGACCTTCTGGGACTCGTTACGTGAGTTTAAATTCGAAGGGCCGCTGTATCCGGTGAACCCTCGGGGCGGCGAGCTCGACGGCTACACAGTCTTTCCATCTCTGGAGGATGTGCCGGGACAGGTCGATTATGTGATCAGCACGGTCAACGCCAAGATCGCCCCTGAGATTGTGCGAAGCTGCGCACGCAAAGGCGTGAAGGCCATTCACTTCTGCACCGCCGGATTCGACGAGACGGGAGAGGCGGAATCGGAGGGCCTGCAGCAACAGCTGGCACAGCTTGCCCATGAGACCGGTGTGCGCGTCATCGGTCCCAACTGCATGGGCATCTATTGTCCCGAATCCCGACTGTCGTACGACACCGGCTTTGAAAAAGAGGCCGGCAATGTGGGATTGATCAGCCAGAGCGGAGGCAACTCGATCTACATTGTCAGGGAGGCGGGCTGGCGGGGCATCCGGTTCAGCAAGGTGATCAGCTTTGGAAATGCCTGCGATCTGAATGAATGCGACTTTCTGGAATATATGATCGATGATCCCAAGACCACCATTATCGCCATCTACCTGGAGGGAGTGAAGGACGGCCGGCGACTGATACGGCTGCTTGACCGTGCCTCCAGACGCAAGCCGGTCATACTGCTTAAATCAGGCCTGGGCGAGGCGGGCGCAAGGGCGGCAGCCACACATACAGCCTCGCTGGCAGGCAACGACGCCGTCTGGGACACGCTCTGCCGTCAGTTCAACGTAATGCGGGCCTCCACCGCTGAAGAGATGGTGGATGTGCTGGTCACACTTACCTACATGCCCGATCCGGGCGGCAGGAATGCACTGCTGATCGGCCTGGGGGGAGGCGCCAGCGTGCTGCTCACGGACGATTTCGAACGCCAGGGTTTTCGCCTGCCGCCGCTGCCGGAGCATGTGCAAAAGGAGATCATAAGCTTCTCGCAGCTGGCAGGCAACATGCTGCGCAATCCCGTGGACTACTCACAGGATATGCTGGAGACAAATAACCTGATACGGGCTATACAGGTGTTGACGGCATGGGAGGGCATCGATTTCTGCGTGGGCTATTTCCGTCCCAGCCAGCTGCCTCCGCCGGCCTGGACGATCGTAATGACGTGGGGAGAGGCGCTGGTGAAAGCCTACCTTAACTCCCATAAACCGGTGGCATTCGTGTGCGACAGCGCGGTCACACCGGAGCGCCATAACAAGCTCTACCCTGTATTGCAGAGCTTTATCAAGGCGAAGGTGGCGCTCTACTATACGTTCCCCGGGATAGCACGGGCGCTCAGACTTGTGATTGAATATAACGAACGCCGCCGCTGATAGTGCTGCGGTTATGTTATTATTAATCCGATGTCGAGATTCAAGTTAAAGATCACAGGTAAAATCCTTCTCATACTGCTGGGACTATCCCTTCTTTCACTCACCCTGCTGTCTATTGTAGCGGTAAACAGCATGACCAATATGGGCACATACGCGCTGGAGAGCAATGCATCTCTGGGCGCCAGCGCCGTGAGCGACAGTACCGCCGCACTGCAGAAACAGGCCAGGGAACAGCTGCTGACGCTGGCCATAGACCAGGCGGTCATCAGCGATGCGCTTTTCGAGAAGGTGGAATCGGAAACAGCCCTACTGGCCAGCTACGTATCGGATTTGTGGGAAAGGCCCGACGATTTCCCCGGCGGACACGTTTATTTTCAGGACGAGCAGCCGGACACCATCTACACCGCCTCGGTCAGCGCGTTGGCGCAGGGCATTACTCCTGAAGCGGTAAGCACCGATCTCAGGCTGCTTTCCAACCTCAACGGCATTTTCATTCCGATTTTTCAGACCGACCATAACCTTTCACAGATGTACATGGCTACGGAATCCGGCATAACGCAGATCTATCCCTGGACGACGGATATACCCGCCACATTTGACGCGCGCAAACGCGAATGGTACACAAGGGCGAAGGAGAGCCGGTCGCGGGGCTGGACCAATACGGTGATCGACGCCGTCAGCGGCAAGCCCAAGGTTACCTGCTTCAGGCCGGTATACGATAGTAAGCGCAGGCTGATCGGTGTTGTAGGAGCAGACGTTACCACGGAAACGATTAACCAGAAGATCATAGGCACGCAGGTCGGAAAAAACGGATATGCCTTTCTTATCGATAGCCAGGGTAATGTCATCGCTCATCCCCGCATGCAGATCTCGGGCAGGCAATGGGACGAGGCCTTTGAAAAAGGCAACCTACTGCAGGCAAAAAATCCTGAGCTGGTGCTCATAGCCAAAGAGATGGTTGACGGCATGGCGGGGGTAGGCAGGTGCCAGCTGGATGGAAGCGACAAGTTTATCGCCTATGCCCCCATTACAACCACCGGTTGGTCGATCGGCATCGCCATGCCCATCGATGAAATAGTTGCTCCTGTTCAATCTACCAGGGAACGTATAGATACGGCAACGGCCGATCTATCGGACAAGATCAACCGACAGATCAGGGGACTGCTGACCGCACTGATCATCGCTTCGGCCAGCATAATCATCGCGGTAGCAGGCATAGCATACCTGCTGGCCCGCCGTATAACACGGCCCATCATAACCCTTAACCAGGGTGTCCAGGTAATAGGAAAGGGTGATCTCGACCACAGGCTGGTAGTCACCACGGGCGACGAGATACAGGACCTGGCGGGGGCCTTCAATAAAATGGCCGAAAATCTCAAAGAATATATCCGCAACCTGCAGGAGACGACATCCGCCAAGGAGAGGATCGAGAGTGAACTGCGCGTCGCCAACGAAATCCAGACCAGCATGCTGCCGCGGATTTTCCCTCCGTTCCCCGAGCGCAGGGAGTTCGACCTGTATGCGACCATGCAGCCTGCCAGGGAAGTGGGAGGCGATTTCTATGACTTCTTCTTCATCAGTCCCACCAAACTATGCCTGATCATAGGAGACGTATGCGGCAAGGGTATACCCGCCGCCCTGTTCATGGCCATCAGCAAGACTCTATTGCGCACCGAAGCGCAGCACCAGCCATCGCCCGACCGCGTGCTGTTCAATGTGAACAATACCCTCTGCCCGGACAACGAGGCCTCAATGTTTTTTACCGGGCTCTGCGCGGTGCTTGACACCGAGAGCGGCGAACTGATCATCGCCAACGGAGGACATAACCCTCCGCTGCTATGCCCTGCGGGCGGGGCATTCAGGTATATCGATCTGCCCAAAGGGCTGGTGGTGGGCGCGATGCCGGATACAGGTTACGTTTCAAACATCTATACTATGAGGCCTCATGATACACTGGTCATGTATACCGATGGTGTGACGGAGGCCATGGACAGCCAGGGGCGTCTGTACTCTGAAGCCAGGCTGATGAGCTGTTTAAACGATCTGGTCGGAAGGAATGTGGTGGATATAGTACACGGTGTGAGGGCGGATATAGAGGCATTTACCGGCGGCACCGAGCAGTCGGATGATATCACCCTGCTCGTCATTGAGTTCAACGGCACCACATAACCTCAGATATACAGCAGGCCACCGTCCACTATTACCGTATGCCCAGTCACATATTTCGAGGCATCCGAAGCCAGGTAAATCATGGTGCCGACCACATCTTCGGGTTCGCCGATACGGCCCATAGGAATACAGCTGCGGCACTCCTCCTGGCGGCCGGGTCTAACCTCGAAGCTGGAATCGAGCAGTTTCGTGTGCACGAACCCGGGTGCGATGGTATTGACCCTGATATTACAGGGCGCCAGCTCTCTGGCCATCACCTTGGTTGCCATGATAACGCCGGCCTTGCTGACGGCGTACACGCCATTGTCCATCTCGGGCAAATAGCCGTCGATGGATGAAACGTTGATAATGCAGCCGCCGCCCTGTTCCTTCATTATGCGAGCAACAGCCTGGCTGAGGAAATAAAGCCCCTTAAGGTTCAGTCCCATCACAGTATCCCACAGCCTTTCCTCAGTCTCCAGGAAGGAGGAAAAAATCGGGCTGGTGCCCGCGTTATTGATCAGGATATCGATGCGGCTGAATGCGGCCCTGGCCGTATCCGCCACCTTTTTCACATCCTCCATCCTGCCAAGGTGAGCGCTGATGACCAGCGCCCGCCTGCCCTCGGCCCGGATATCGGAAGCCACCATCTCCAGATCATTGACTTTGCGGCTGGTAAGCACTATATCTGAACCGGCGCGGGCAAAAGCTAAAGCGGTGGCACGCCCGATACCGCGACTGGCGCCGGTAACCACCGTGACCTTTCCCTCCAATGAAAACTGATTCAAATTCGACATCTCAGATACCCTCCGCAAAACATTGAATAAAAACGCTATCCAACTTTATGAAGCCCGCCGCCTTTTGTCAAGCCTGCCGGCATTCTGCTAAGATGCAACGGCGACAACCGGCAGGAGGTGGTTTCACATGTGCGATACAATCGTTGCCCTGGGACCGTCCACGAGGGATGGTGTGACGCTTTTCGGCAAGAACAGCGACCGCGAACCCGATGAAGTGCAGAATATCGTTATCGTCCCGCGCAAACAGCACAAGCCGGGTGAAACGGTCAAGTGCACCTATATATCCATACCGCAGGTGGCGGAAACGGCCCGCGTGCTTCTATCACAACCATTTTGGATGTTCGGCGCCGAGATGGGCGCAAACGAATACGGCGTTATGATCGGAAATGAGGCCGTTTTCACACGTGAAAAACCGTCAGCCAGCGGCTTGACTGGCATGGACCTGCTGCGACTTGCGCTGGAACGAGGAAAGACGGCGCGCGAGGCCATGGAGACCATTATCAGTCTGCTTGAGGAGCACGGCCAGGGCGGCAATTGCGGCTACCGACAGAAGTTCCTGTATATGAACAGCTGGCTGATAGCCGATGAACATGAAGCCTACGTGCTGGAGAGCGTCAAATCATGGTGGGCCTGGAAGAAGATTACGGACCACTGGAGCATATCCAATGTGCTGTCGCTGGAGAAAGACTTCGATGCGGCGTCGCCCGGCCTGATCGAAAACGCGGTTAAAAAAGGCTGGTGCAGAAGCGCAGCGGACTTCAATTTGCGAAAGTGTTACTCGGACCCGATCATAACCTGGGGCGCGGCGGGCAAACCGAGAGAGGCCTGCTCCAGGGACAATCTGGCACTGAAAAAAGGGGGGCTGCCGACCGCCGACTTCATGGCCATCCTGCGCCACCATGGGGGCAGGGAGGATTTCCTCCCTCACAAACACGGAGGCACGGTATGCATGCATGCAGCAGACAAGCTGATCCGCCGCAGCCAGACGGTGGCTTCACTGGTAGGCAATGTCAGCAGCAAAGGCCATTATTACTACGTGACAGGTGCATCCAATCCCTGTCTCAGCCCCTTTTTCCCCATCTTCGCTCCCGGCACGATCAGCCCTGCCGGTTACCTGGAAGGAGGCGCCGAATACAGCCCCGAGGTCTACTGGTGGGAATCCGAAAAAATCCATCGTAACGCGCTGCACCATTTTCCCGCGGCCCGCAAAGAGGCTCAACATAAAATTCATGAATTTGAGCGGGAGATGATAAGAGATGTCGAAGAGAAGGGCATCCCGCTTAACCAGGCCGCCATCGACAACTATTTCAGCCGGGCCAGGAAGATCGTAACCGACCTGGCAGCGCAGATGGCGTCACTGCCCAGAATCAAGCATAACTGG
>DAOUFT010000060.1:0-21965 GCA_034429855.1 Dehalococcoidia bacterium | reverse complement strand
GGTTAGCCGGTGGATGAGAGCGGGATAATATGACTGATTTCTCTGCCTATGTCCGGTTGGGGCCGGCCCGTTACAGGGAGCGCCTGGGGTTGGATTTTGAGGATTTCGCGGTCGGGCAGAAGTTCAAGCACCGTCCCGGGCTGAATATCACTCAACAGGAAAATGAGGAAGAAGCGCTTGATACTATCAATGCGGCCCAGCTGCACTACGATGCCAATTATGCCGCTCACACCGAGTGGAAGAAAAACCTGGTGGTCAGCTCTCTCACACTGCAACGTGTGGTAGGCATGGCCTCAAAAACTTATGCCAGGCGTCGGAGTATCCTGAGCTTCGATGATATATCTCTGACGGGTCCGGTCTATGGCGGCGACACGCTTTATAGCGAGTCGGAGGTGCTGGCCGTGGAAGAATGCCGTGATAAACCTGGACTCGGCCTTGTATCTGTGCTGCTGAATGGATTGAAAGCGGACGGGACGGTCGTTGTTAAAATATGCACACGGATGCTTGTCTACCGTCGCGGATTTTATCCGGGGGATGATGGCACAGACACCTCAGCCGAAAGTTTGAAAGGTGAAAAATTCGCTGCCTACCGTGAGTTGACGGATGGTTCCCTGATCGAGCAGGTCGGCATTTATTACGATGATTTTATCCCCGGCGAGGTGTACGAGCACCGCCCCGGCAGGACGGTCTTCGCTGCGGAGAGCATCAGGCACGCGCTGCGGTCCCTGGACATCAGTCCTCAATACCATGATCTTAACTTTGCCGGGCAGGCCGGTGACAACCTTCGGCTTTACGAGGCGTTTCTGGTGGGCGCTATGATAACGTCAAGCACGCGTACGTTAGGCCGGGTCGTGGCCAATCTGGCCTGGAACGATTTCCGCTTCATAAAAGAGGTCAGGGATGGTGATACCTTCTACGCCGAATCGGAAATACTGGATAAAAGGGAATCAAAACACCGTCCTACACAGGGTATCGTAAATGTGGTTACCAGTGCGAAGAACCAGAATAATGAAATGGTTTGTTCCTGCCGGAGGACTTTATTAATCTACAAAAAAGGATTGGGGCCTTACGAAGCAGCGGGATACTGATATGAATGAAATGGAAACCTACAGTTCAAAGCTGATGAGCGCCGGGGAGGCCGCACAGCTGGTCCCTGATGCGAGCAAGCTGTTGTTGCCGTTTGGCACTGGCGTTCCACCGGCATTGTGCCGGGCCCTGGCCGACAGAGCGGCCGCCGGTGAGTTCTCCGATCTGCGCGTTACCTATGATCATTCGACCGATGCCCTCACTTCGACTCTGCTTCAAGAGCAACTGCTCGAGGTGATACATCCATATACCCCTAACATGGGTCCCTGGGAGCGGAAGATACGTGATGAGGACAGGGCAAACAGGATGAAGCGTATTTTTTTCATTCCCTTCTTCTTTTACCAATCTCCGCAAATCCTGGCGGATAATATCGGCTACGATACCTTCATACTGCAGGTCTCGCCGATGGATCAACACGGCTATTTCAGCGTAGGCACCAGTCATGCTTATTCATCGGAAATGATTCATCATGTCGGCCGTCTCATCGTCGAAGTGAACCGCCATATGCCGCGCACCTTTGGTGATGGTTTCATCCACGTATCACAGGTTGCGGCAATTGTAGAGAATAACAGCCCGCTTCCTGAGTACCCTCTCAAGCCAATCGGTGATGTAGAACGGATGATAGCCAGGAATATTCTTGAACTCATACCTGATGGAGCCACCCTGCAATTCGGCATCGGCAGCGTGCCTGATGCCGTCTGTGAGCAACTGCACGGTCACCGGGATCTGGGTGTACACACCGAACTGATCAGCCCTGCCCTGGCCGGGCTTATCAAGTCGGATAACGTGACCAATAAATATAAGCCGTTAAACCGGTATAAGAGTGTCTTTACAGTCGTGCTCGGTGATAAAGAGACATACGATTTTATCGATAATAATCCGGCGGTCGAAGGTTACAGTGTTGCCTACGTGAATAACCCCGCTGTCATCAGTCAATTCGATAATTTAATTTCTATCAACGGAGTTATGCAGGTTGATTTTACAGGACAGGCCAATGCGGAGATGATTGATCACAGGCAGTTCAGTGCTGTTGGGGGACAGCTGGACTTTATCAGGGGAGCGCGGGCATCCAAGGGTGGTAAGTCTGTTCTGGCAACAAGGTCCACCTCGGATCAAGGTAAGATATCCAAAATCGTTCCCTTGATCGAGGAAGTGGTGACCGACACCCGTATGGATACGCAATATGTGGTAACGGAATACGGCGTAGTAAACCTGTTGGGAAAATCTACAACCGAGCGTGCCCTGGCTCTGATTGAAATCGCACATCCCGATTTTCGGGAAGAGCTTCTCAAACAGGCCAAAGATATGGGTATGGTACCCTAAGCCCTGTCATGCGCATACCGGCCCCGGACGGGAGATGCTACCAGTCATGAGGCCGGCAGGTCTGAAAATCCTCTATCTCTTTGAACAGGTTATCGCGCGTGATCTTTATACCGTCCCTGCCGGACTGGTACGACGCAAGTGTCCAGGCGAAAGTAAGGTATGAGTCCTCCGGCGTGGCGCCCCAGGCGCCATCGATATAGTTCTTCAGTGTCTTCTCACCCCGGACTTTGTCGATAAAGAATTTCATCTGCCGGTAGAACATCGTATTTTTCGTGCCGTAAGGTTTTAGCACAGAAGTGTAAAGATTAAGCGGTATATTGGGAAGACGGTATATCCCCACTTTCATTGCACGTTTCTGGTAGGCATGGCCGGCTTTGAAAGCGATCTTTCCCTTCTCTCCGTATATATATCCGCGCTCAAAACCGTAAGGCCATCCCGTGCGTACGACGTTCTTGTCGTAAAGAAAGATCGCGCCATTGGAGAGCCTGAAGGTCGCCACGGCAATATCCTCGAAGGGGCGCGAATTGGGATAACACCTTTTGGTTTCGCACGAAACCTGTTCGATCTCCATCCCGTAGAACCGGATGATGTCGATATAGTGCGGCGCGTGATCGAAAAAATCGCCTCCCCCGGCCCTGACGTCGCTGTACCTCCAGAAACCGAACTGCCTGTCGACGTCGAATCCATGTTTTTTTAATTTCTGGGCAACATTCCCCAGCCAGCCGGTAGAAAGGTCCGGAATGAAAAAGTACCAGAAGATGCTTACCTGGAAGATCCTTCCCAGTGCATTCTCCATCAGCAATTCCCTGATCCTCTGGTGCCCCGGCTCAAATCGCTTGCAGTGGCCCATCAGAATATAGACGTTATGTTTTTTGGCAGCGTCGATTATGGCACGGCAGTCTTCAAGTGTCGTCGCCATGGGCTTTTCACACAGTATGGGCAGACCTTTTGCGGCGCTGTCCTCAACATGGCGCGCGTGAACCCAGGGAGGTGACGAGATGACGACGGCATCCAGGTCTTCACGTTCAAGCATGGCACGGTGGTCTTCGTAAACACCTTTTACCCTGTACTTTTTAGCGAAGAGCTCCCTGTTGTACGGGTCGGGATCGCTGATGGCGGCGATATAAGCCCTCCCGTCCGCCTTGATGGCCGGGCCATGACCCACCCGGCAGATATTTCCCGCGCCGATCAGGCCTATCTTCGTTTTATCGCTCTGTTTCATAGCTTTTCCCCGGAGCTGTAAGTTGTTATATCTGCTTCAATACGTTTTCCAGATACGCCTTCGATTCAATCGCCCAGGCGTCGATATCCACCGGATGCCCCGTATGCACCTGTACGGTCAGATCACCGGAATATCCGATTTCTTTAAGCGCGGAGAAGAAGACCTTCCAGTTGACCGAGCCGTGCCCCGGCGGAAGGTGGACGTCGCCCTGCCCCACACCGTTATTATCGTTGCAGTGAACATAGACAAGGTCCTTGCCGGCCTTGCGGACGGCATCGGAAAGATTGGGATCGGTAATGTTCTGATCGGCTGTATCGATCATGACCTTGCAGTTCGGCGAATTGATCTCCCGCATCATCTGCAACGCGTCGTCCAGCGTCACCACCACGCGCGATTCGCACCAGGTGAGGGTATGAATTGCCATCATGATGTTTTTTTCTTCCGCTCGCTTGACTACCTCACGCATGCATTCACGGTTCCATTCCCACGCCTGTTCCCGCCGCGTCCCGTGCATCATGTGTCCGGAGATCATGTTGACCATGGGGATCCCCATTTCGGCCGCCATATCGACGCAGTCGATGTAATATTCCACGGACTTCTTCCTGATGGCCTCTACCGAGTGGGAGAAATTGATGTGCAGCGCCAGTCCGCCTCCGTTGACCGAGAGGGCCACCGCTTCCAGGCCAGATTCTTTGACTACCTTCATTACCTGTTGACGGGCCTTTTTATCATACAGGTCGGGGCCGAGATGAGGGCTGTAGGCCCAGAAATCAACGACTTTATAGCCTATCCGGCCGATTCTCCTCACGGCCTCCTCCAGCGTCGTGTAGTCCAGATATCCCATCGTACAAAATCCTAAGCGCATAAGACTCTCCTTTTTTTTCAATCAGGCAATCAACATCTCTGATTGCCCTGAGTCAGCATACTATATGCTTAACCGTCCGGTTGTCAATGGCCCTCTAAAGGGTAATAAATATCATGACCACCTTTTTACATGCAAACGGGCCGGATCAATTGAGAAGCCGTGCAGCCATATCGACGGCCGTTGCCGCATCCGCGGCGTACGCGTCCGCCCTGATATCGTCCGCAAATGCCTGGGTGATCGGCGCGCCGCCGACCATGATCTTCACGCTGCTCGAAGTACCCCGCACATGGTCGATGACATCCTTCATATAGGTCATGGTTGTTGTGAGGAGCGCGGACAGTCCCAGGATCACAGCGTCCGGGTTCTGCTTCAGCGCATCAACGAACTTCTCCTTGGAAACGTCGATCCCCACGTCCACGACCTCGTATCCCGCGCCCTCGAACATCACCGACACGATGTTCTTGCCGATGTCATGCAGGTCACCCTTCACCGTGCCTAAAATGATCTTGCCGCGCGACGCCGCTCTGGTCTCCTTTAGCCTCGGCTTTATCAGCTCCAGACCCGTTTTCATGGCCCGGGCTGCCACCAGCACCTCGGGGATGAAAATTTCGCCGCTCTTGAATTTCGCACCCACGGGCTCCATGCCCGCCACCAGTCCCCGGTATAAAACGTCCGAGGGGCTCGTTTCCCCCGCCATGGCCTGTTCCACCAGCGACTTCACCGCGGATGAATCGCCCTCCTCGACCTTTTGAGCGATCTTTTTGAGAATATCGCTGCCCGCCTTCGCCTTTGCATCGGCTGTCCTCTTAACGGGCTTTTTCTCGTCCTTTCGCTTTGCCGCTGCACGTGGCGGGGCCTTTCCCTTCAAGGGGAGCCGCCCCTCCTTTTCCACGCGTTCGGCGATGCGGTGCAGTCGGTCGAAGGAGGCCTCCGGGGGCGTCGAATCAGCGGTGCCCAGTATCAGCCGGTCGCCCGGCGCCAGGTTGGCGAACAGCCCGTCCATGAACGATTCAAACTCGTCCCTGCCGGTGGATACCTCCAGCAGCATGCTCTCCGGTATGCCGCCCATGATCGTCATCTTCCCCCGCCACCGGCGATAATATTCCTCGATTTTCACCTTCGTCATGGGGAAGGGCGTGACCGATTCGGCAAGATGTGCGCCGCAATCGCGTATGGCGTCCATCAGTCCTAAGTTCTCGCCGTCGGTGTGCGTCGCCAGTATTTTTCCACGGGCGCCCAGCACGGAGCCGACCTTGCGCAGCCAGGGGCTTATCTCCTTCTCGAAGTACGGCGGGTAGGTGAGCATGTCGTCATAGTTCGCACCCCACAGGACGACCTCGGCCGGCGAATCCGCAACGATCTCAAGCACCCGGTTGAAATACCCTTCGATCTTCTCCGCCAGTGTGCGCAGGGCGGAATAGTTATCACGGTACTCGAAGAAGAAGCGCGTAGTGTCGATCAGGTCCTTCTGGATCATGTGCATGGGCGAGGCGGCCAGTGTGGGACCACCCACCGCCACAACTCCTTCCTCGCCGATTTTTTCAATGTATTCCCGGCAGCTGTCGTACTGGCTGAATACCTCGATGTTTTCGAACAGGCACCCCACTATCTCATAGTCGCCCGGTTCCTTTATGACATGGTCCAGCACCCATCCCAGCGAGGAACCTGAGCTCTTCGCCTCCTCCGTCAGCCCGCCGACCGTGCGCACAGTCCCTTTGGGAGTGCGGTACTCCACAATCTGCATACCCCTCTCGTTGGTCTTCACCGACACCTCGATCTGCTTGGAAAACCTCCAACCGTAGGCCGACTGCTTGAAATTGAACAGGCCTATGCCCCGATGAAGGACGTCGTCTGCGGACGCGACATCGGCGAAGTTGGGGACCATGTGGTAAAGCGGCCATCCCTCCGCGCGGGATATGTCGTCCGGCATCATGCCCTCATATTTTTTGGGCAATGTGCCTTTCGTAAGGTTGCTGAGCCACCAGAGGTCCAGCCTGGGCACGAAGGGAATGACGTCGACCATCTCACCCTTCATCGCCCTGAGAATTCTCTGTTTGTGCGTCATCTGCGGTATACCTCCCTCTCCAATTATCTCTTTCTATTGATTGAAATATTCATGCCCTGCGGTAAGCTGTATTGCAGCATTACTCAAAGTTTTATCCAATATCGCCCTGCAGTATTGCCGGATTCAAGCTTTGTGCTGTTATTTTACCATCAGGTGCATCTATCGGCATGCCCATCAGATGTAGGCAGGGCGGGATATTGACAATCTATCCGGGCGATGATTTCATACACAGAATGACTTTTTAGCATGCCGTTACAGGCCTGCATCGGATTTGCAGTGAATGGTGTGAAAGTAACCCGGGGAAATGGCCAGGGATAGTTAAGACTATTCTCAGCTTAACCCCGTGCCATAGCCCGACCGGGAGAATGTTTTCTGGCAGGTTGCCGGCTACAATCTTGCAACGGTCATCTTAAGCCTGGTGAAATCCTCCAGGCCGTATTTGGAGCCCTCTTTGCCGAAGCCGCTCTCTTTGAATCCGCCCCAGGGCATCTCTGGCGCAAGGGCGCCCTCGTGATTAATCCAGACCGTCCCTGCGGCAAGCCTATCGGCGAACTTCATGGCTTTGGCGTTATCCCTGGTCCAGACCGTGGCGCACAGGCCGAAGGTGTTGTCATTGGCCAGGTCGATAACCTCATCTTCCGAGGAGAATCTCTCCATTATGCAGGCTACGGGACCGAATATCTCCTCCCTGGCTATGGTCATGTTCTGCTTGACATCGGTGAAAACGGTGGGCATCACGAAATAGCCTTTATCAAGCGGGGCCTTACCGCCCAGTACCATTCTTGCCCCCTCATCAAGGCCCGATTTTATAAGCTTTTCGACCGAAGTGCGGTGCTCCGCGCTTACCAGCGGACCCATCAGGGTGCCGGCATCCGAGGGATTGCCCACGGTAAGCTGTTTGGTGCCGCTCACGAATTTATCCACAAATTCATCGTAGATCTTTTCATGGATATAAAACCTGCCTGCCGCGCCGCACACCTGCCCTGCGTTAAAATACTGCACCATAACTGATCTGGTGGCCGCCATTTCCACATTGGCGTCCTTAAGCACGATCACCGGATTCTTGCCACCCAGCTCAAGCTGTATGCGTTTCATGCTCTGGCTGGCTAAGGACATAATCCGCTTCCCGGTGTCGCAGCTTCCGGTAAAACCAATCAAATCCACACCGGGATGTGCGGCCAGCGCTTCGCCCACGCTGCTGCCTGGGCCTGTGATCACATTTACCACGCCCGGGGGGATGCCGAGCTTTTCCAGTATCTCGGCCAGTTTGAGGATCTCAAGCGAATCGATGCTGGGCGGTTTGACCACACAGGTATTCCCGACGGTCATGGCCTGGCTCAGCTTCATGGCGGCCACAACCAGCGGCACGTTCCACGGTATGATCAGGGCGCTGACCCCGACAGGTTCACGTTGAAGCAATACCTTCTTCTTGGGATCGACTGGCAGGATGTCGCCTGTCAATGATAAGCTGGCGTGGGAGGCCCATTCAAAATACTGCGCCGCATTGGCGACGACGAGGTGCGCATAGGCTCTGGGCGTGCCGTGATCGAGAATATCGATCTCAACCAGCTCCTGGACATTTTTCATGATCTCAACGCCGATATTGCCGGCTATCCGGGAACGTTCGGCCTGGCTTTTACCTGACCAGGATGGGAAGGCTTTTTTAGCGGCATTCACCGCTTTATCCACATCGGCTGTGCCCCCCAGAGGAACCCGCGCTATCTCCTCTTCCGTGGCCGGGTTGACAACGGAAAATGTTTTGCCCGACTCGGCATCGACCCATTTTCCGTCGATCCACATCTTGTAGTTTTTCATGTAGCCTCCCGTAATGACTAACGTGGACAATACTATCCTTAATATGTATCAAGGATATGTATCGATATTGTATAAAATGAGCTTGTATATGTCAATACGGTATTAGGTGGTTAAGTTGCGCACTCCAGCACGGTAGTTTTCACGTTATCCATATCCTGTATGTAATGCCTCGATCCCATGAAAAATAGAAACGCTGCGATAAAGCCGCCGATGCCTGACAGGGCCAGCGCGATCTTCAGGCCGTTGTCGCCGATAGCGTCGGACATGGCGCCGATAACCCAGGGCGACCATCCCCCGCCCAGGAAATACATGCCGAATAACATCAAACCGTAGGATGTCCCTTTCAGCGAAGCGGGAACGACCTCCTGAGATACAGTGGCCAGAGCGGGGACGCCCAGATAATATGAGATGGCGAATAAAATAAATACGACCATGAACAGCGGGAAATTCACTTTAAGCAGCAATACGGACGCTATGAAAAAAGCGCCTGCAGCCGCCGCGGTTATCATGGGAAGCAGCAATCTGGACCTGCGGTTTCTTCTCTGCCAGAAGTCGGAAAGCAGCCCGCCGCCGAAGGTGCCCACGATCGCCATGATTGCGACCACAGCCGTGATGGAGCCGGCCACGTCTTCTTTGACGTTTATCTCTCGCATAATAAAGGCGGGGAACCATGATGTTACGGCGTTGCCCACTATCAGCAGCATGCCGTATCCAACCAGGTACCAGCGCACCGTAGGTATGCGCAGCAGCGTCCCGATGCATTGAATGAAGCTCGCTTTGTTTCCGCTCGAATCCAACGTGGGGACCGTTTTATAGTCTTTGACAAACAGGACCGCTATGCCCAGGATCACACCGGGAACAGCAAAGAGGAAAAAGGGCATGCGCCAGCCGTATTTGACTGAGAGCAGTCCGCCCACCACCATGCCCAGTGCCGCGCCCACGGGGAAGGCGGTGTTGAATATGCCCAGCACCCTGCCGTGCTTTTCCTTGGGATAGGCCGCGGTGACCATGGCTGTTCCGGCCGCGGTGAATGCCGCTTCCCCACCGGCCACCAGCGTTCGCGGGATAAGCACCCCGGGGAAGTTCTTGGCAAGGCCGGTAACGAAGGTGAATATACTCCACATGATGGCCATGATGGATATAGATCCTTTACGGCTCCAGATATCCACAACATATGAAACCGGGAACGCTAAAAGCGAGACGGCAATCGTGAAAACAGTCATTACTATCCCGATTTCAGAATCGCTCAGACCCAGCTCCAGCTTCATCGGCTGTACTACAACAGCGAAGACCAGCCTGTCCATGATGTACATGACGCAGAGGAGCGTGGTGATGATAAGTACCCAGTGAGCCCTCCAGCCGCCAGTCTGGTATTCTGTTCCGGCCTGACCTTTGTCGTTCATGCCTCCGCCTCCTTTTTTAGACTTTGATCACTTGCCGATCTTGAATTAGATTGATCTGCAGCCTGATTAGAATGATTTTTGAAAAAGAGTCTTTATCGACGGTTTGTCGAACGGGCGGGGATGCAGCTGGACCCAGTAGCCGGTCTTCATGGTATTGTCTACAAGTTTATCGAAGTCCGATTCCTTGACACCGAGATCGCGCAGCCTGATGCACATTCCTATCTTCTGAAGCCATTTCTCCGTTGCTGCAATGCCGTCGGACTCACCGAAAACCCTCTCGCCCAGCATCTTTAGCCTGTCTTGTCTCACAGGCAGGGTGAATCTCAACCATTCGATCAGCAGTGCGGCCAGACCGTCGGCATGGACCAGGTCATACTCTCCGCTCAGGGGATGCTCCAGCCCGTGCAGGGTCATTATGCCCCCTCCGCCGCCCAGCCAGTTCAGCTGTGAGCCGGCGATAGTGCTGGCCCAGGAAAGCCTGTAACGGTGCTCGAGATCGTCCAGCCTGTTGAGCACCGCGGGCAGCGATTCCACAACTGTGCGCATGCAGCTTTCACGCAGGGAGTCATTAATCAGGTTCGGTTCGTCGGCGGTCACATAGGTCTCAATAAGATGGCAGAATATATCGAAACCGCCCTGGGCCGTGATTTTGGCAGGCAGGGTTAAGGTAAGCGCGGGATCGATTATGGATACCGCAGGAAACAGTGCTGCTTTCACCAGCAGCACTTTTTCATGGGTCTCCCAGTTGGTAAATACGGCGGTGCTGTTCGATTCCGAGCCGCTGGCCGCCAGCGTGGGTACGAGAACAATGGCCGGCACCTTGCCTCTGGAAGTCGCCTTGCCCTCGTAATGCGCCCAAATTGAATCGGTGCCGCTGCCAGCCAGCGCAATGCATTTGGCCGCATCCATGGCGCTGCCGCCGCCCAGGCCGATCACTACCTGAACGTTGTTTTCCCGTGCAATCCTCGCCCCCTCGTCGATGGTTTCGGTGCGGGGATTGGGCTCGACCCTGTCGAAAATAAACGTTCGCACGCCGTTTGCTTCCAGGTCCTGTATGACTTTGTCCAGGACGCCCAGAGTGCGCATGGTTTCCGTATACGTTACCAGCAGCGCCACCTTGCCGATCTTGGCGACCTCTTTGCCCAGCAGTGAAAGGCTTCCGGGACCGTTAATAAACCTGATTGGTAAGTGGAGCCTGCTGATATTCATGCTAAGTTCTCCTTTTAATGCCGGTCAATTCCAAGGTGACGACCGTTTACCCGCTATGTCTGTTTTATCCTCCGGTGAACTTGCTGATTCACGTTATCCCGAATGCGAAAGGGCCTCTGCTACATCGTCGAGCCCCAGCTCGAGTAACTTTTCAGTGCTGGGCCGGCCGGTCTCGATATGCCAGCCCCGCGCCGTCAGGAAATCTTTGCGTAATGTATCTAAATCCACTGTTTTTCCGGCGGTAGGCCCGGCTTCAAGTGCCGGATTGCCGATGATCCTTCCCGGGAATTTGAAATCAGTGATATTTACACCTTCACGGGCATTGAACGCCTGCCGCATATTGGCGACCCTTTCTCCCAGCTTAAGCAGGTCTTGCATGCTGAGATCCCATCCCGTAGCAAAATTAATGAAATCTGTAATGGCGGATGCAGGCATAAAACCCATGCCCAGCAGGCACATACCGGCACTGTTAACTGCATGTGTCAGGTCACTGCCTGCCTTATTTGCCTCTCCACGTCCGGCGGTGGCATGACGGTCGAAAACAGGGTATTCCAAACCGCTGACCGGCTTTGTGGCGTAGTTACCCTGAGTATGACGGGCCGGTGTGCTGTCCAGATACGAAATCGCAAAATGCATGTAGCGTCTGGGATCGTGCATCGCTACTTCCTGACCATGGATGTGGATAGCCATCTCCTCCGCACCTCTGTTAATGCGGCTTGCCGCCATTTTGACCCCGTCCGCAAGCACCCGGCCGAAACCCTCCCGCTTTGCCAGCTTGTGTGTCATATCCACGATGGCTTTATGGTTGCCCCACCTGAGCTCGATGCCCTCGGTGTCCTTATTACTGATAATACCGTTCTCGTAACATTCGATGGCGAACGCTATGGTGGAACCGGCGGATATGGTGTCCAGGCCAAAGCTGTTGCATATCTCCGCAGCCTGTATTATGGATTCCAGATTGTCGTTCAAACACATGGAACCGAAGGCTGCCAGCGTCTCATATTCAGGTTTATGCACTTCCGCCGGGTAGTGGTACATACCGGTGCCTGCCTTCATCAGGCCGCCGCAGGAGACCGGACACCGCCAGCATCCATATTTTCGTTCTTGAAAATTTATAACGCTCTGGTCGCTTATGGCGGAAGCATTTGAGAAATCAACAACGGATCCCTTCCAGTTCTTTACAGGGGTATCACCGATCTCCACCAGGGCGCTCAGGCCGCCGGAAGTGCCGAAATCGCGGAATACAGCCACCGTACCGCCCAGCTGCCCTAAATACTTCGTTCTCGCTTCCTTCAGCTCCGACTCACGGGCTACAGGAACGTTCTGATTTCCCCTTACAGCTATAGCCTTGAGTTTTTTTGAACCCATTACGGCTCCTAGCCCCGAACGTCCTGCCGCTCTTCCCCTGTTATTGATGATGCAGGAAATCAGGCTCATCTGCTCTCCAGATGGACCAATGCAGGAAATATGCGTGTCGTCTCCATGTATGGCTTGAAGGGCGGACTCCGTCTCACCCGTGTCCTTCCCCCATAAATCCTGCGCATCTCTGAGCTGCGCCTTGCCGTCATCGATAAGCAGGTAAACAGGTGAGGGAGATATCCCTTTAAAGAAAACGGCATCATAACCGGAAAATTTTAAATGGGGACCGAAATCTCCGCCGGAGTTCGCATCCCCCCACGTCCCGGTCAGGGGCGACTTGCCCACTACAACGTATCTTGATCCGAATAGCGCGGGCGTACCTGTGAGAGGACCGGTAACAAATCCCAGCATCGCATCCTGTCCCAGCGGATCAACGCCGGCCTTTTGACGGGTAAATATTATCCTGGCTCCCATTCCATAACCGCCCAGAAAATTACGACATATACCATCGTCCAGGCCCTCTTCCCATATCCTGGCCTGGGAAAGGTCGACAAATAACATCTTGCCCATGTAGCCGCCGGTCATTCATTTCCCTCCTCCCGTCAGGCAACTATCCTCTTTTTCTTCAGTCCCGCTATGTCTGTATCGCTGTACCCTACGCTCTTCAGTATCTCCGTTGTATGCTGTCCCAGGCCGGGAGGCGGGCATTTGAACTGAACCTTCGTCGCTGTTGAGTTCCAGGGTAGGTTTAGCACCTTGATTTTCCCGGCTTTAGGGTGGTCCATTTCCTTTATCATATCCACTGCCTGTATCTGGGGATGCATGGCGCCGCCGAACATTGTCTCATAATCATTGATCGCGTTGGCTAGTCCGCCTATTTCATTGATCATACTGATGAGCTCTTCACTGGATTTCTCGGTAAAATATGCCTCAAAGAGCGGCTTCATCTCCTGCGCGTCCCTGCCCAACCCCACGGCCCTCAGACCCTTGTATCTGAACCATGGATCTTTAAGCAATTCTTCCAGCCCGACCCGCCTTAAAAATTCACACCAGATGTCCATCGCTTTCTCTATGCCTCCGCTGGCGCGGCCGAGGGCTGAAAAGATTATATGCTTATCAGCGGTTGCATAACCATGCTCGGCATGGTCGTAGGGGCCGGTAAGCATCCAGCCGGCATATGAATCTGGATTGCGGTTGGCTTGTAACCAGAATGCTCCCATCTGCAGCATGGAACGCCACATAGCGATAGACACCTTCTGCCCTATACCCGTCTTGTTCTTGTAATATAAGGCGGCCAGTATGGCCTGCATGGCATGGATTCCGCCTGATATCGCCGATTGATCCGCTCCCAGCCTGACCGGCTTCTCGCCGTGCTCTCCCAGTAATTGCGTGAATCCCGCCAACCCCTGTATTTCGAGCTCGGAAGCGGGCCTGTTTTTATACGGCCCCGTTTCGCCGAAGCTTGATATCGAGCAGTAAATGATCTGGCGTTTGAACCGGGCAATATCTTCGTATCCCAGGCCGAGTTTGTCCGCTTCGCAGGTATCGAAGCTCTCTAAAAATATATCCGCGCCCCCGGCCAGTCGGTATACTATCTCCTTGCCTTCAAGCTTATTCAGGTCTACGGCTATGCTCTTTTTGTTTCGGTTCAACGCCATGAACAGAGAGCTTTCGCCATTTATAAATGGCCCTAAATGCCTGGTGGTATCGCCTTCGATGCTCTCGACTTTAATGACCTCAGCACCGAGGTCGCCCAGATGCATGGAACAATATGGGCCCGCAATATCCTCGCTCAGGTCGAGAACCTTTATTCCTCCGAGAACCTCCGTCATAGATACCTCCTGTGAAATTCACAATTTTGTATAGTTGATGCCCTATTTACTTAGCATTGCCAGTATCTCGTCGCGATTGCGGTCCGGTTTAACGGTGGGAGTCATTTCTTCTGCGGGCGTCTTGCTAAACTCCCAAGGGGCGGCAAACCCTTCATATATTCCGAACATGCTGTCTAAATCGAACAGCCATTTATTGGCCTGAATATGAGGGTCACGGGACAGCTGTTCATAGTTGTAGTTAAGCCCGCAGGGCACATCGCATCTCTGTAGATGCAGCATCCACCATTGGGCGGATTTGTCGGCGATTTTTTCCTCAATCAGCGGAATCAGCTTCTTGCGATTTTTTACCCTCAGGGCATTGGTCTTGAATTTTGGATCGTTCTCCAGGTGCTGCAGCTCCAGCGCCTGGCACAGCTTCGGCCAGTACTTCTCCCTGTGTACGCTTATATTGATGTATCTATTGTCCCAGGTCCTGAACGATTGCGAGGGGACGATATGGACGTTTGCGCTTCCCATCCTTTTGGGGTTTACACCTGTGGCGAAGAACTCCGACATGCGGTTCGTCATGAGTGATAGAGTGGATTGCAGCATGGAAGTCTCGATTTTCAGCCCTTTGCCCGTTATCTCCCTTGTCAGTAGTGCGCTTAGGGCCGAAGTTATAATCACCGCCGTGGTATTCATGTCTACGTTTCCGGCGCCCCTGAATATCTCAGCTTCTCCGCCCTCTTTGCCGTTGATACTGGCAAACCCCGATGACGCCTGCACGAATTGATCGGCGGCGGCATGATGGGCCCATGGCCCATTGTTATTTCCGTAGGAGGAGCTTTCGACCAAGATTACGCGCGGATTGATCTCATTCAATGCTTCATACGTGTAGCCCAGCTTGTCCATCGCTCCCAGCCTGCGGTTATTAATGATTATATCGGCCCACTTGATCAGCTTGTGGAACAGTTCCTTTCCCTCACCCTGCCTGATGTCCAGAATGATGTTCTTCTTGTTAAAATGAGCGATGATATAAGCCCATCCATAACCACCGATCGTAGTGCCGAGGAACATCAAGCCATCGAGATGAGGCGGTTCGACCCTGATGGCCTCGGCACCCAGCTGAGCCAGCGAACTGCAGGCATACGGCCCGACTGAAAAAGCTCCTACATCAAGAACTTTAATGCCGGCTAAAGGTCCTGTCATCCCTTACCTCCTGATATATTAATACTGTTAACTATTATTATATATTATCATAATACACTATGGTACAACAGTATAGGCTGCCATAGTTCGTTTTGTCAAATCTCGAGTTCCATCAAACTTGGCTGTTCGGAGAAAACACGATTTATAGGTGATGTTGAACAGGAGAGAATGGAGACAGGACTTGAGGGCTGGAATTCATAAACTGAAATGGCCGTATGACAGGTAAAATACGGCGATTAACGGGTATTACAGACTATCTTATTTTTTTGCTGCTCTACTTTTCACACTGCTGCTTTTCGAAGCTGATCGCCCGGTTCTTGACAAGGCAGAGCCTTCTTTATAGTTGGAAATTTTAACTATTGCCTCTTCCAACCATTTGATATCGGAGGCTAGTCTTTTTACCCAGTAGTCAAAGAACAATTCATGGTAAAATTCGGCCTGCGGGCTTGTGCCGTATACCTCTACGCCCCTTTCATAAAATGTCTTTCCCTTGCCTTCGCTGTAGTCAAGTTCCTCTTTTTTCTTGTCGATGCATACCTTTAGGTAGGCGATTATATCCTCTTTATCGACCAAGCCGGCGAACCATATCCTGGGCATGAAAGATTCGATTGTTGATCGTATACCCGAGCGGGTTTTAAACCAGCGCTCCAATTCAGCGTAACCTGCGTCGGTGATGGAGCACATATATTGCGAACGCTGGCTCTTTCCACGAACCTTGTCGACTTTAATTAAGCCGTTCTTGGCCATCTCGTGCAGCGCACGATAAACTTGGGGCAGGGGCGGACGCTGATTATGAAAAAACCGCTTCTGCAAATAGTAACCGTTGCTGGGCCGGTCGGCCAACATACCAAGAAGCATGTGACTTAATGCCATATTATTGCACCCCTTTATTAAGGATTCTCCCGATTTGGGTATTGTGTTATTACCATAATACGAAATGAAATATCGTCGATACTTATCGACTATATATATATGTGTGCAATCTAACATATGTCTACTGACTTGTCAATTTAATGGGTACCTGTTCAAATACTTGACAAAGATTTTTGCGATAAATATAATAGTGACACTATCAGTGGTATATATCAGTATTAATATACAATATGAGAAGGGGTTAAATACTGCCCTTCTTGTATTTACAAAAGGTGGTATGCATGATTGATGCTTTGGAAGGGTTAAAGGTTTTGGATCTTTGCAGGAGCTATCCGCCCGCCATCTCTTCCATGCTGATGGCTGATTTTGGCGCCGACGTTATCAAGATCGATCCTATCGGATCTTCCACACCTTCGCTCACGCCGGCCAGAGGGGAGGAAAAAGCCAATGTATATTCATTCTGGGACCGCAACAAGAGGAGTATAAGGCTCGATCTGAAATCACCCCAGGGGCTCGTGGTATTTTATAAACTGGCGAAACAGGCGGATGTGCTGGTGGAGAACTCGCGTCCTGGAACGATGCAGCGCATCGGTATTGATTACGCTAATATAAAGAAAATAAATCCGCGTATTGTATACTGCTCTGTCAGCGGTTACGGCCAAGACGGGCCTTATAGGGACGCGGTGGGGCATGACAGCAACTACTTGGGAATAAGCGGCGTTATCAGCCTGATCGGGCCGAAGGATGGACCGCCCGTAATGCCGAGCAATTACATTGCGGATGTGGCCGGCGCCGGGTTTCATTCCTTTATGGGCATTATGGTGGCGCTGATGGCCCGCCATAAGACCGGTAAGGGGCAGTATATCGATATTAGCTACACCGATTGCGTCTTCGCAATGGCCGGGTTCGATCTGGCGACATATTTGATGACGGGCAAGAAGATGAGGAGGGGAAGTACGTGGTTGACAGGTGCGGAACCGTGTGCGGCTATATACCGGACCAAGGACAATGAATATATTACACTGGAAGTGATGGAGCCCGCCTTCTGGGTAAAATTCTGCAACGCTATTGAAAGGCCGGACTTAATTCCCAATCAGTGGCTCCGGGATGATGAGGCGCGGGAGGAGATGTTCTCTATACTGAGGGAGATTTTCCTGACAAAAACAAAATATGAATGGTGGGAGTGGGCCAGGGAGAACGAAATTATGCTTGCACCCGTTCAATACATAGAGGAAGCTGTGGATGACCCGCAGTTGCGGCATAGGAAAATGATAATAGAACAGCAGCATCCCACACTGGGGAAGATCCTTCAGCTAGGTAACCCATTGAAGCTCTCTGATACTCCGCCCAAGCCCGTTAAAGCTTACAGCCCTTATCCAGGCCAACACACTGAAATGATTCTCAAAGAGCTTAATTTCAACAAACGGCAAATAGAAGCCCTCAAGAAGCAGGGCGCAGTAGAATAGCCTCCAGACAGATCACGAAAATTGCTGTACGAAAGAACGCAGTTGGTTAAATAAAGGGAAGTCATGAAACAGAAGACCAGGGTCAGGCAGATGTATATTCTGGATGGCGGAGATTTTATGTGTGAGGTGGGGATGTTGAAGTACGGCGCAAACAATGCGGGGCATATACGTATTGCTTTGCCGTTTTATGCCTTCGATACGTCCGAAGGAGTGGTAATGTATGACACAGGATGGTTCGAAGATTTTACACCTTTTCTGGAACAGATCGGATGGGAACCGAAAATAACGTCGTTTAATAACGCGCTCAACCAGTTGAAAAGGATCGGGATGTCATCTGCGGATGTAAAAAAGGTAGTCCTGTCACATTTACATTATGATCATGTCGGCGGGCTAAAATATTTCCCTCAAGCCGATGTATATGTTCAGAAAGACGAATATGCATATGCATGTAATCCGCATTCTTTCCTGGCGCTGTCGTATGCGGGGAAAGCACCCTTCAGTGATCCTGACATTAAGTGGAAGTTACTCGATGGAGATTTGTCATTGATGCCGGGATTGACACTGATAATGGCCAGCGGCCATACTCCGGGCCTTCAGGGATTGATCGTGGAGCTCCCTGAAAGCGGGTTCTACATTTTAGGCTCCGATTCGGCCTATCTTCAGGGTAATATAGATATGAATCTCCCGGGTGGCATTTCCTGGGATCCTGTGGCGAGTCAATACGCTATCACGAGATTCAAGGCGCTCCAAACTGTATTAAATGCCAGGTATTTTCCCGGGCATGATTTCGAGTTCTTCACTGAATCGGTAAAGTATGCGCAGGCATATAAATAATGAGATGTCGTCATAAGATTTAGATTATTTAGTAATAAGAGGAGGTAAGCACAGTGCTCGGAGACTGGCAGGAGACATATAAAAAGAAATTTATCTCAGCAGAAGAAGCTGCAAAACTGGTGAAGTCCAACGATTTAATCGCCTTTACCATGGGGCGCGAAGCTTTTGCAGTGGGATTGGCTATAGCGGCCCGTAAAAACGAACTGAAAAATGTTCGCATCGTTATTCCAACTCCGGGATATGATTTCGGCTGGTATGACGAGGGTTGGCAGGAATCGTTCAGGATTTTAATCGGGGTGCCTACGGCAACCTGCCAGGCAGCCGTCGATGCACGCAGAGTAGAAATCATCCCGCAGCCGATTGCCTCCGGCCTGGTTCCGCAGGCGGACGTCATTATTACCGAAGTGTCGCCTCCGGATGAGAAGGGCTTTTGCAGCTTCGGTCAATCGCTGTGGAATAAGAAAAAACAGCTCAAAGAAGGCAAAATCGTGATCGCTGAAGTCAATAAAAGGCTTATCAGGACATATGGCGATAACTTTGTGCATGTCTCGGAGATCGACTATTTCGTCGAGCATATATCCTCCGGCGCTTTTATCGCCATGGGCAGTCTGGGCGGCAGGGCTAAAAGAGAGCCGGCGCCGTATTTAAAGGATATCGCCGGCTACGTATCAGAGCTTATACATGATGGGGATACTATTCAGATCGGGGTCGGCCGTACGACCGAAATGCTGATCGGGGTGGGATTGCTGGACGGAAAACGTGACATCGGGATGCATTCCGAGGCCACACCACCAGGAACGATCACTCTGGTGAAGAAGGGAGTGATTAACGGAAGTCGCAAGACAATTAACAGGGGAAAGGTAACGGTGACCTCTATGGGTGGCGGATCCAAGGAAGAAATGGAATGGGCCGCCAATAATCCCCTCTTCGAACTAGTGGATGTAGACTACCTGGAGCAAATAAGTGTGATCTCTGCCCACGAAAACATGGTTGCCGTCAATAATGCTCTGGTGGTACAGCTTGATGGACAGATCAGCGCCGAGTCTATCGGCAGACGCCTGCTGGCCTCGCCCGGAGGTCAGCCGGCATTTGTGGTCGGTGCATTAATGGCTAAAAACGGAAGATCGGTCACGGTACTTCCGTCGGCAAGCAAGGGCTTTTCCCGTATAGTATCTACCTTCGAGACAGGCACGGTTGTGACGGTTCCTCGCAATATGGCGGACTATGTGGTTACCGAATATGGAATTGCCAGCCTGCGTAACAAGACCCTCAGAGAAAGGGCACAGGAATTAATCTCAATCGCACATCCCGATTTCCGCGCTGAACTGAAGAGACAGGCCGCCGCTATCTATTGAATGTGAGATTACATGTGACGGTACCACGGGGTACCGTCACATGTAATTAATCGGAAGAGGGTAGAGCTTTAGGTTCTTGCTGGACCATTTCCTTGCCGCAGCAGCTGACCGTGCCCTGGCCTGCCTTGGTGCAGAGGTTTTCAGTTTGGCATACGGGGCATTTGTACCTTTTACCAAGCGCATTCATCTTGATTCTCCATCCTTAAACAGTTAAACAGGATAAAAGTTATTTAAGCTCCATGGGCTGACCGCAACAGGTCAACGTCCCCTTCCCGGCCTTCGTTACGATAAATTCAGAGCCGCACTTTTTGCAGATATATTTTTTACCCGTCTGGTTTGACATACGGACCAACCTCCTAAGTATGTATTGTAAAAAGCCGGGATATAGACGCTAATCGAATCCATACCACTTGGATATTTTTTCCAGCGGATCCCGTTCGGAGCGTATCTGATTGACAGGATCATCGAAGTCTGGGTAGCCTATGAGTATCCCGATCAGTATCAAGCTGGAATGCGGTATTTGCAGCACATCTCTCACTGCATCCGGGCACATGACGGCCGCTACGGACGCCAGGGTGCCCAATCCATATTTGGGAGCCAGAAGCATGATATTTTCAACCAACAATCCGCAATCGAAAACGGGCCAGACGTTGACGCCCCTTTCCTGGTTATAATACGAGCGGTCGGTGCAGATATAGATGACATTGGGCACGTCGAAGCACCTTAGTTCCTGTATGCTCCACCACACCCTCTTTTCTTTGTTGCCCCTTTCGATGCCCTTCACCTGAAATACTGTCTTGCCCAGGGTCTGCTTGCGGGTGGTATAAAGGTCCGGATAGTATTGAGGCATGATAAAGTCTGGACGGATTCGCGCTATCTCCTTATTTTGAATCATTGGATCCAGTGCTCGCTTGATCTCTTCCAGCTTTGGCCCGGCCACTATGTAGAATTCCCAGGGCTGGGTATTGCTCCAAGAGGGCGCTCGCGTAGCTAGCCTCAGGATTTCCTCCAAGATCGGTCTGGGCACAGGGTCAGGCTTGAACGCTCGAATCGACCTTCTGGTATTGATAGCTTCTACAATATCCATTATTTGACGCTCCTTTACTAACCGGGCCTCATTTCTTTCGCTGGTCCCATTTTTGTATTGCTGAAAGAAGTGAAAGGTTTTTAGTGGGATCGAAAAACTGCCATTTCAGGTACTCCTGTGAATGGTCCCACACCTGATTCAGGTTCCAGTCGAAAACTTCCCGGCAGGACAGCTTGGTTATCGCTACGGCGGCGGGGTCCATGCCGGCGATCTTCTTGGCCATCTCCTTCGCCCCGGCTAGGAGCTGGTCGGGCGGATAGCATCGATTGGCCAGACCGATACGATGGGCCTCTTTGCCATCTATGAATTCTCCCAGCATAAGAATCTCCAGGGCTTTTGAATAGCCCACCCTCCTCACCATGGACGTGGTAACCGAGCCCGCGCCGATTCCGCTGTGCAAGTTCTTGACGTGCGAATCGGTTATCTGCGCCGTCTCGGAAACCAAAATCAGGTCGCAGGCAAGGGCCAGCTCGATGCCGCCTGCCGTGGCCACTCCGTCAATAGCCGCTATCGATATTTTGGGGGCCCATATGATGTTGGTGAGCAGGGGGGATGTAAGCTGGGGCCTCTTGGCCCACAATCGTCCCGCGCATGTATTTTCCGGGAATATATGGTCTTGCTCCACATATAGAGGACCCCGAAACCCCGGATACTCCCAGTTTTTATTACCTTGGGCTCCGTCTTTGAGATCGACACCGGCACAGAAGCAAGGCCTCCCGTCTGGCCTGGGCGATCCTGTGATGATGTACGCCTTAATATCCTTATCCTTGAGGATCTCGTTCTGCGCATCGCACAGCTCGTCCAGCAGCTGTATGCTCAACGCATTTAGCCTGTGCGGCCGGTTCAGGGTGATTACGGCAAAACCATCTTCCCTCTCAAATTTGATCGTCTCATACTTCAAGATATCTGCCCTCCCTCAATATGGCCGGACCTTTAATAACAGTCAGATTGCCCTCCATGAAATGGCCCGGCATATATAGTAT
>DAOUFT010000059.1:0-35204 GCA_034429855.1 Dehalococcoidia bacterium | reverse complement strand
GATGCCGGAATTTCGTGCCCTTGATTTTTCCAGAGTCAAGTATTTTGGGAGTGGCGCAGCGCCTTTCCCGTCTGAATATTTGAAAGAGTTTGGCCAGATTGTGGGAGGGGCTCAATTGGTGGAGGTCTATGGATTAACAGAGGCCAGCCCAATCATTACCGGAGTGCCCCGCTTCGGTAAATCCAAACCCGGCTCGGCTGGAATACCTTTTCCTGATACCGAGGTTAAGATAGTAGAACCAAATACCGGCGAAGTGCTGCCATTCGGTGAGCATGGAGAGTTGATAGCCAGGGGACCTCAGGTCTTCACCAAAGGCTATTACAAAAAGCCCGAAGAGACCGCCAATATTATGCGTGACGGTTGGCTTCATACCGGCGATATAGCACGAATGGACAACGAGGGCTATATATATATTGTAGACAGGCTCAAGGACATGGTTAATGTTTCCGGCTTCAAAGTATTTACCCGCGAACTGGATGATGTGATCATGGAACACCCCGATATATTTATCGGTGCTTCTGTAGGTATTCCTGATCCTGACAGACCTGGAGCAGAGATGGTTGCCACCGCGATTGTATTAAAACCTGGCATTAATGGGACAGAGGAGGAAAGAAAAAAGATAGTGGAATACCTTCGGAAGAAGGTGGCGCCCTACAAGGTGCCTAAAAAAGTGGAATTTATGGATGAGTTACCTACTAGCTCGGTGGGCAAAGTACTCAAGCGTGAATTAAAGAACATACTTGATAAGAAGGTTCGACAAGAACATATCTTTTGATATCGGGATATTTTCCTGGATTGCAAGGTACTCTTATTGGAGGCAAATTAAATATGCCATATGAAGGACTGAACCTCGACATTAGAGATAAGGTGGCTGTACTGGCATTCAATCGGCCCGGAAAAATGAACTCACTAACAAGCCTAATGGCTTATGATTACCTGCCGCGGATATTCAGGGATCTGAATAATGACGACTCGGTGCGTGCAGTGGTAATCACGGGACAGGGCAGTAGCTTTTGCACAGGTGCAGATGTAAGAGAAATGCTTTCAGGATACAGGGAAGGAAAGCTGCAGCAAATTCTTGAACAGAATACGGTACCAATAGGAAGATTTGCACTTGACCTGTACAACCTTGAAAAACCTGTTATAGCTGCAATCAACGGTATGGTGGCAGGCGGTGGTCTGGCAATCACATTGCTCAGTGATATACGGTATGCCTCGGATCAGGCTTTATTCACGGCCGTCTTTGCCAGCCGCGGAATTGCACCCGACTGTGGCACTTCATTCCTGCTACCACGGCTGGTAGGCACAGCCAATGCCTTTGAGCTGATGTATACGGGCGATATCATCACGGCATCACAGGCGGAACACATAGGACTTGTTAATAAAGTAATCCCACATACCTCACTGATGGACGAGGCCTTGAATCTAGCAAGACGCATTGCTGACGGTTCGCCAACTGCATTGAAGTTGACTAAACGTGCTATACGCTTCGGAATAATCAATACTTTTGAGCAGCAACTGTATTTTGAAACTTATGCACAGAAACATTGCTTTAACACCAAAGACTTTGACGAGGGATTGCGATCCTTTGTTGAAAGACGGGCTCCAAACTTTCAAGGCGCTTAAATTATAACAATTGAAGGTAACAAATGAATGTAATTACAAAATAAATATATTCAGGAGGATAATTTGAAAGATTTTGATGCTGTGGTCATTGGTGCGGGGCTGGGTGGAATTTCAGCGACAGCCACGCTTGCCAAAGCTGGTAAAAAAGTGCTGCTGCTTGAAAATCATAATGTTCCTGGAGGTTATGCGACCTCTTTTACCCGCGGTCGATTTGAATTTGATGTTGCCTTGCACGCACTTTCAGGCGTTGGAAGCGAAAAAGACCGGGGGCCTATATGGAAGCTGTTAGAAAACCTCGGGGTAGCTCAAAAAATCAAATACCTTCAGATTCCAGAATTGTTTAAAGGTTATTATCCAGACTTTGAATTAATATTACCTGTGGGACGTTCTAACTACGAGGACGCATTATGCCAGCAGTTCCCCAGAGAAAAAGAAGGCATTAAAAAATTCGTGGCCGAACTTTATGCTGTCGCCGAGCAGGGGGTTAAGGCCAACCGCATCGGCATGAAGGCAGTAATGGCGGATCCCAAACCTTATTCCACGCTATTGGCCCATTACGGTAAAACCCTTGAGCAGGTATTGAATCCGCTTGTCAAGGATGAGAAAGCGAGGGCCGTACTAGGACAGATCTGGGGATATTTCCTGCTGCCGCCTTCCAAACTATCATTTATGATATATGCCCTCGGCACAGTCGAATATCTCAGGTTCGGTGTTGCTCATGTTCAGGGAACATCTCAATCTTTATCGCAAGCCTTCATCGATGTAGCCGAAGAAAATGGCGGCCAGGTTTGGTTGAATAACGGCGCAAGCCGTATATTAACCTCAAAAGGGCGAATTAAGGGTGTAATTACAAAAGATGGTACCGAAATTGCTACACAGCACGTCATTTGCAATGCCAATCCGGTTACAGTAGCTTTGCAGCTTATTGGACGTGAAAATATTCCTCAGTGGTACCTTAACCGGTTGGGTGCCTGGTCGGGTGGCGCATCGGTGTTTAATGTTTATCTTGGTGTGGACTGTAAACCATATGAACTCGGATTGGACGTTCATGAGAATTTTATCAATATAAGCTACGATCTTGAGCAACAATATGAGAGCATGAGAAACTCAGTGGATTTTCAGCCCGACGGAGTAGCGATGACTGCGTTTGGCGTCAATGACAGCACGGTTGCACCTGCCAATGCTTCAACCATTGCCGTCACCTCCGTCGCTTATGGGGAACCCTGGCTGAAGTTAAAGCCAGATGAGTATTATTACGCAAAGAATAGACTGGCAGCGCGTGTGCTTAAATTGCTTGAAAGGGCTGCGCCAGGCCTGAGTGACCATATTGAGGTGATTGAAGTATCAACGCCATTAACCAATATGCGTTATACCAACAATCCGGGCGGGAGTATTATTGGTTTTGACGAGAATTTCCAGGGCACTGGTCATGATCGCTTGCCTATAAGAGGCCCTGTAGAAGGGCTCTATTTTGGCGGAGCCTGGGTTAACATAGGCGGTGGCTTTGAAGCGGCTATGATATCAGGCGCGCAGGCTGCGCATGAAGCCATGAATGATATGGAGAAAGGGAGATGGGATGCATCGGCTATTGCTAGGGTAAAAACAATTGTGGAAAAGCAAATATCCGGCACACATGAAATTAAAAATCCATTTATCAGTCAGGGTAGACTACTGAGTGCCATACATCCCGGACACCTTTCACTGAAAGTGAAGGAGATCATCGACGAGACCGCAACTACTAAAACGTTACGTATGGTCTCCAGTAATGGCAAATTACCCGTTTTTAAAGCCGGACAGTACGTTAACCTGTTTGTTAAGATCGGAAAAACCCTGACGTCGAGACCTTATAGTATTTCATCAGCGCCAGGCAGATCCTATCTCGACCTGACCGTACGCAAAGTGGCCAGTGGCTTTGTCTCTGATTATCTGCTGAAGAAGGTTAGCGAAGGGGACGAGTTCGAATCCACATGACCATCTGGTAACTTCTTCTATGAGCCGCTGATAGATTCTACGAATCTGGTCTTTCTGGCGGGCGGCAGCGGTATAACGCCGTTTATGTCGATTATCAGGGATGCAGTAGCCCGGAAACTGCCTTTGAAGATTCACCTGCTGTACGGTAGTCGTAAGCCTAACGACATAATCTTCAAGAAGGAGCTCGACCGGATAGCAGCAAAGAACGCCAATATCAAGGTCGACTATATAATCAGCGAGCCACCGTCCAACTGGAAGGGAGCGACGGGATTCCTTGATACGGCGGTAATTAAAAAGCTGGTCGGATCCATAAATGGCAAGACCTTCTATATATGCGGGCCTGCACCTATGTATGCACTATGCGAGCCGGCTCTGCAGGAACTGGGAGTAACGCCGAGGCGCATTCGCAAGGAAGTATACGGCCCGTTGGCCTGTGTGTCCGATGAGAAAGGCTGGCCGAAGCAGGTTGATCTCAGTGCCGTGTACACGGTTATCGAGGAGAGGACCGGCCGCAAGATCAAGGCCAAGGCGGGTGAGCCGCTAATAGTCTCGCTTGAGAGATCCGGCATTGTAATACCGGCCTTATGCCGGTCGGGAGAATGTACAGCCTGCCGTACTAGGCTTATTTCCGGTAAAGTATTTATACCTGAGCGTGTACATCGCAGGCTCACGGATGTTAAGAGTGGTTACATACATCCCTGCATGACCTATCCGCTGGATAATCTAAGTATTAGAATTTAAAATGATGAATATAGAAAACCGGAGGTAATAATTATCAATAGTTTGAGTCGGTTGCTGATGTTCATGTAAAAATTGATTTTGATTGTCGATCATCGTTTTTCAGACAAAGAGCTTCACAGCAGTGGCCTTGGAGGAGATGTGGATAGTCTGCCCCTTGCACAATCCCATCTCCTCGGCCGATTTCTGGGTCAACAGTCCCTCACGAGTAAAGCCTAAGTCTATCGTCACGGTGCATAATAACTGCGAGAAGAATACTCCGTAATTTTCCGGTTTACTTTTCTCATTACACAGCTACAACCTGTCTCAGGGGCCTCAAGGTATAACAAAATATCGCGGGAGGGCTCAATTGAAAGCGAGACAGTACGTGGAAGAGCAGATCATCAGAGTTCTCAAGGAAGAAGAGTCCGGTGCTAAAGTATCCGATCTCTGCTGCAAGTATGGGATGAGCGATGCTACCTGAACTTGTCCCGCGTTTAGCAGCACCACGTCCTAAAATTCGGTTGTTATATTAGCATATTTCAATTGCATTCTTTTATTCAATGCACTGTGAGGCCTGACTTCATTGGAGTCGCTTGAGAAGAAGAAGGAGCAGACTAGAGCTATAAATGATTTAATAATATTCAAGCAGATGTCAATTGACGAACTAGATCCATGGAATGGATACTGATATGTGGCGGGCGTCATCAACTTACCGAATTGTATTTTAAATAACCTCTTACCGCATTTGGCGTCACCAGCGTATACAATCCCATTATTGTGTAAGCATACTCTCTGTGCTTTCAGTGAGCCCTCGGCTTGACACCCGTCTTTTTTTTCTATAGACTGCCGTCTCAGTAAGGACAATCGATCGCGGTGACTTATGATCGATACTGCCAAAGTCGCCATCTTGGCTGTTGCTGCATTTTTCTTGGGCGCTTGCCCTTTTTCGCTCTGGATCGGCAAAGCCAGGCTGCGCAAGGATATAAGGGAGGTTGGTGACGGCAATCCCGGCGCGGCCAATGTCTTCAAGGCGGGTGGAAAGGTCTGGGGTGTCGTTGCTCTGATTGCAGACATACTCAAAGGCATGCCTTTTATACTCATAGCCCTGTATGTATTCAATTATTCACAACCGGTCGGCTATATCATTGCCGTTTGCGCAGTCCTGGGCCACGCATTCTCCCCCTTGCTTGGGTTTCACGGCGGAAAGGCGCTGGCGACATTTGGGGGGACTCTGATTGCACTGACCCAGTGGGACATTATTATTTGTCTTGCCATTCTATTCTTTATCGGATTTCTCTTTATCAATAATGATGCATGGACAGTTATGTGCGGGCTGGCCGGCGCACTGGTTTACCTCTCCATTACTAATGCTGGTGTGTGGGAGATCGCATTCATGGGCTGCATCGCTGCCATAATGCTGCTCAAACATCTCCAGGCGTTAAAGACTGCGCCGGGCGCCTCCGGAAGGTTACTGAACTGGATCAGATCGAGAAAAAAGGCGGCCTGATATAATATTATAGGATCGATATAAAATGTTGTATCAGCTGTTCGTGCTGACCGGAATAGGGTTATTTTTCGTCAACCTGATTCTAAATTTGGTTGCGCTGAAGAGACCTTCCCGGAAGGCGGTAGTGCCTTTTCATAAGCCACTTGTCTCGGTATTGATCCCGGCCAGAAATGAAGAGAGGAATATAGGGAGGTGCCTGAAATCGGTATTGAATCAGGATTATCCCAACTTCGAAGTGCTCGTACTTGACGATAACTCCTCTGACCGGACGGCGGAAATAGTAGGGGAAATGGTTGAAAAAGATCACAGAGTGCAATTAATAAAAGGGAAACCGCTTCCCGAGGGCTGGGCAGGGAAGTGCTTCGCCGGCCATGAACTTTCCAGGAATGCGCATGGGAGCTGGTTGCTTTTTATTGATGCTGACACGTTCAGTGAGCCTCATATGATCAGGAGCACCCTTAATCTCGCCATTATGAGTAACGCCGCAATGCTTTCAGGATTTCCCCGTCAGAAGCTCTACGGGATTACTGAAAAGATCGTAATCCCTATCCTTTTCTATTTTGTCATCATGAGCTGGTTCCCACTCTGGCTTTTCCATTCGTGGAAAAAGCCGGGACCAACACTGGCCATCGGTCAGTTCCTGCTGTTCAAACGCGAAGATTATGATGGGATAGGTGGGCATGAGTCGGTCAAAACGAGAATCATGGAGGATGTGTGGTTCGGTATCGAGATGCACAGGCTGGGGAGGCGGATTCTGTCAGTCGACCTGAGTCGTGTACTGACGACCAGGATGTATACAAATATGGGAAATATGGCCGAAGGGTGTATAAAGTGGTTCTATTCGGTAGCTGCGCTTTCACCGATAGCCCTGAGCGGATTTGTCCTGGTTGCCTATATATTTTTCCTGGCGCCTTTTTACTGGGTTTTCGTACGCCCGGTGAACGACCTCGGTGCCGACGGCCTAATAATGGACTGGGGCACGATTGTGTTGATACAGATAGGCCTCATACTATTGATGCGGATTATTACCGATTTTTATTTCAGGGGATCGAAGATATCTTTTGTTTTTCATCCGCTGGGCATGGCTTTCCTGATTCTTGCAGTTATCGTCGGCGCCTCGCGCCGTGCGCTGGGTGTTGGAATTGCCTGGAAAGACAGGCTTTATCACAGCATCTCTAATATCAAGTAGATCCGGCTGAAGGCGAGGCCTGTTGCGGATTGTCACCTTTCATAAAAGGGCAGACAAATGTCAATTTGTCCGCTGCCTTGGTCCGGCTTGCCTCGTAAATGGCCTCGGCGAAGCCATCGGCCAGATTCGCCAGCCTGTATTTGTCCTGATTGTAAAGCCAGTGGACCACCATATGGCGCAATGCGCCGTGGTATATGTGTCCGAGCATATTCAGGTTTATGTCCTTGCGAATTTCCCCCTTGCGTTGTCCCTCCTCCATAATCCTGAGGAACAGGGAACCGGATATTCTGGCGGTACTGTAAGCCTTTTCAAATTCGTACCAGTAGCTCAAGTTTGTCCTTGCATAGACCAGTTTGGCGATGTGTATATTGTCCTGAAAATAATTAAGGTAATAGTGCGTCATGCGGTAAATTTTATTTCTGGTGTCGGCCAGCCCGGCCAGATGCATATCCAGCTCACGGCTGGTCCTCTCGATAATCGTGCTGATTAACTGCACATAGAGATCATCTTTGTTTTTAAAGTGCTTGTAGATATAGGATGTAGTGACGTTCGCCTTTTCGGCGATATAGCGCATGGTGGCCTTCTCAAAATCCTCCTTGCTGAATATATCGAGTGCCGCGTGCATGATCAGTGCTCTGGTAGATCGCCCTTCAACTTTCATGCTGCCCTTCCAATGAAATTAATTGAATAAGTGTTGCAGGCATTCCGGGGGTTTGACAAAACGCCCGGCTATATGATATAAAGTGAACGTTGTTCCGACAGGTATAATTCCATATCAAGATGTAAACCCGTTTGCATAACATTGTTCACTAATATTTAAGTTTATACCATTTTGCTTGGGTACAGGTCAATTGGCAGAGGCAAGAAAAGGTCCAGGCCAGAGAAGATCATGGGGTGTGCAATATCGACAATGATCGATAATTTCGTCAGTATTACATAATCTTAGCGTTGGTTAAGGAGCGGGTATGGATTTTAAGTTCGGCGAAAAAGAGGAGAAACTGAGGGCGGAGATCAGGGCTTTTGCCCGGGCGGAGTTATCGGGACATGCTGTCATCAGCGGTCTGGAGGAGGAGAGTAGGGATGAGGACTGGGAATTTACGATGCAGATCTCTAAAAAGCTATCGCAAAAGGGATGGTTGACCATGGCTTGGCCCAAAGAGTACGGAGGTCAGGATGCATCTCCTTTTGAGCAACTTGTTTACATTGATGAAGCAAGTTACCAGGGCATACCTGGCACCACCATGGGAGTCAGCGGTATAGGCTGGGTTGGCCAGTCACTCATGCTTTTCGGCAGCGAGGAGCAGCGTAAGAAATATATACCAGCCATCGCAGCTGGTGAGCCGGATGGAGTATGGTGCACAGCTTACAGCGAGCCCAATGCTGGGTCGGATTTCGCCAATATCCAGACCAAGGCGATTAAGAGTGGCGACGAATATATCCTGAACGGGCAGAAAATATGGACCAGCTGTGCCCATAGGGCCAGGTGGTGTTGGATTGCCGTCAGAACGGACCCCAACGCTCAGAAAAAGCAGCATGGCATCAGCCTGCTCATTCTCGATATGAAGAGCCCCGGCATTACCATTAAACCTATCATTAACTTTGCCGGGGTGCATATTTTCAACGAGTTATTTTTCGACAATGTTAAGGTCCCGGCAGCAAATTTAGTGGGGACAGAAAACAGAGGCTGGTACCACCTCATGCAGTCCCTGGCTTTCGAGAGGCATAGCATTGCTCCTCAATTCGGAGGCATGTCGAGGAGAATCCTGGAGGCTATCATAAAATATGTACGTGAAATACGGTATAATGGCACGACGCTAGCCAAAGATCCGGTGGTCAGACATAAGCTGGCTGAGAGGGCGCTGGAGCTGGAGACGCTCAAAATGTTCAGCTATGAGATCACCTGGAAGATGAGTAAGGGCGAGATACCCATTTACGAGGCTGCCAGGAACAAGGCCTATTGTGATCTGGTAATGCAACGCCTAGCCACCACCGGATCGGAGATTATAGGCGCCTATTCTCAGCTCGATATGTGGTCCAAATGGGCCAAGATCATGGGCAATGTTACACGCCTTTACATGATGTTCCCGGGTATCTCTATTGCGGGTGGAACCGATGAGGTGCAGAAGAATATCGTGGGGCAGTTCAAGCTTGGCCTGCCCAGGGCATACTAAGAATTGAGGGGTTCGAAATGGATTTTGATTTTAACGAGCAGCAAAACATGTTGAAGACCATGGCCAGAGATTTTCTGGTCAATGAATGCCCTAAAGCCAGGGTCAGGGAATTGGAGGCTGATGAAAAAGGTTACGATCCCGACATGTGGGCCAAGATGGTTGAACTTGGTTGGCTGGGGCTGATATTCCCCGAGCAATACAATGGTACCGGCGCCGACTTTCTTGACCTGGTGGTGTTGATGGAGGAGATGGGTCGGAATATAACGCCCGGCCCTTTCTTCCCTACTATTGCGCTTTGCGCTATCCCCATTTTGAAATATGGAACCGCCACACAAAAAGCGAAATATCTTACGCCTGTTGCAGATGGTAAAAGCATCTGGACGTTGGCCATGACTGAAAAGTCTGGCAGATTTGAGGCTGCTGATATTACAGCCACGGCAGTATTCGATGGAAAAAACTACATTCTCAACGGTGAGAAATGGTTTGTTCCTTACGCGCATGTCGCGGACTACTTGCTTGTGTTATGCAGGACTGAAAGAGGCGAACTTTCCGAAAGCGGGCTCACGCTGTTTGTGGTTAGAAAGTCCAGCCGCGGCGTGAAAACGGAGCTAATTCCTACTATCGCAGGCGATGGACAGTGCAAAGTTCGCCTTACGAACGTGAAAGTCGGCAGGTCGGATATATTGGGCAAGAAGGGTGATGGATGGAAGGTGATTAAATATATGGCCCGGTACGCTACGGTGCTCAAATGTGCTGAGGTCGCGGGGGCCTGCCAGGCGGTGTTGGAAATGACGCAGGCTTACGCCAAAGACAGAACCCAGTTCGATAAACCAATTGGTTCTTTTATGGCCATACAGCACAAACTGGTCGATATGCTCACCGACGTCGAGGGCCTGCTATATCTTGTGCACTATGCAGCATGGATGCTATCGACGGGAGCTAAAGCCGATATGTATATATCACAGGCCAAGGCCAAGGCAAATGAGGTTTATCAGACGGTCTGCATTGACGGCATCAAGATACACGGTGCCATCGGGTTTACCATGGATCATGACATAGGCTGCTATTTCCGCCGTGTAAAGTCGTCGGAGTTTATGCTGGGCGACACGGATATGCACCTGGAGAAAATAGCTGCAGGTATAGGCCTATAATGGACAGTTGGTCAGGAATGATGGATTACATGTAAAGTCGGTGGGTGTAGTGATCTGAATATATTTGACATTGAGATGATGCAGAATATGGTGTAAAATCAAGCGCTGATGGGTTGGCAGGCACGTTTAAAAAATTAATTCAGATTTAAGGAGGAAAAATGGTAGGTATCAAGTCGTACGGTGCGCACATACCCAGGTTTCGATTGGATCGAAATATTATGCAGATGTCCCTTTTGTTTCTTGGGTTTGCCCCATTGAGGGGCGAGAAAGCGGTGGCTAACTGGGACGAGGACAGCGTCACTATGGCCGTGGCTGCTGCTACGGACTGTTTGCAGGGAGAAGATGCATCGAAGGTAGACGGGCTTTACTTTGCCTCCACATCGCAGCCGTATGCGCTGAGGCAGAATGCCGGCATAGTGGCTGCCGCGTTGGACCTTGGCACTGGCACCAGGACGGCGGATTTCACCGATTCCACCAAGTCGGGCACCAGTGCGCTGCTTTCCGCTGCCGACGCAATCGCTGCCGGTTCGCTCAACAACTGCCTGGTCTGCGCAGCCGATATGCGGGTAAGCAAGGTTGCCAGCAATGGGGATTACACCTATGGTGACGGCGCCGCAGCTTTCCTGCTAGGCAAAGATGATGTTGTGGCCAATATCGAGGGGACCTACTCCACCACACATGATTTCGTGGACAGGCGGCGCCTGGAGGGTGAACGCCTGGAGCATATGTGGGAGGAACGTTTTATCCGTGATGCGGGTTATATGAAGTTTATTCCCGAGGTAGTGGCAGGGTTGGTCAATAAATATAAATTGAACCTAAAGGATTTCTCCAAGGTTATTTATGCCTGTGCATTTGGAGGTGCGCATGCCGCTTTGGGCAGGACTCTCGGGCTCACCCCCGAGCAAATTCAGGATCCGATGCTGACCACGGTCGGCGATACCGGTGTGGCCCATAGCTTGATGATGCTGGTAGCGGCACTGGAAGATGCCAAAGCGGGAGACAAGATCATGGTAGTCAGCTTCGGCCAGGGCTGCGACGCCTTTTATCTGACCGTGACCGACAAGATATCTAAAATTAAGGGCAAGAAGGGCATTAAGAGGAACTTGGCCAATAAGGCCGCCCTTGGCAGCTATGAGAAATATCTGGCTTTTCGCAAGCAGATGCCCTGCGAGATAGGCATCAGGGGTGAAGAGACCATATTTACATCTTTCTCCGTTGTTTCGAGGGATAACAGAGAGCTGTACGGCATGGTCGGATTCAAATGCAAGAAGTGCGGCACGCCGAGTTATCCACCGCAGAGGATTTGCCCCAATCCCGATTGCGGCGCAGTGGATAATTATGAGCCGTACCGCTTTACAGACAAGAAGGCAACGCTTTTTACCTATACCAGCGACTTCCTGGCGCCCAGCATCGATCCGCCTGCATCATACGGATTCGTTGATTTCGAGGGTGGTGGACGGGCTGGTGTAGACCTAACCGACTGCGATGCCAATGCTCTTAAAGTCGGCATGCCGTTGGAGCTTACCTTTAGGATTAAGTATGCCGATGAGAAGCGCGCTGCCGTGAACTACGGCTGGAAAGCGATGCCCGTCGTTGCTTAAGTAAGTAGAAAACAAGGAGGATAATTAGATGGCAGAAGGAATTAAAGATAAAGTAGCCATAATCGGAATGGGCTGCACCAAGTTCGGTGAGCGCTTTGATGTCGGACCCCAGGATCTCATCGTTGAGGCCTTTAAGGAATGCTTGGAGGATGCGGGTATTGAGAAGAATCAGATACAGGCAGCCTGGTGGGGTTGCCATATGCCGGATGTCAGTGTTGGCCGTGGTGCCACTGTGTTGAGCATGGCACTCAAGCTTCCCTTTATTCCTGCCACAAGGGTGGAGAATTTTTGCGCCACAGGTTCCGAGGCATTACGCGGAGCGGTCTATGCGGTTGCTTCAGGTGCCTACGATGTATGCCTGGCACTGGGCATGGAGAAGCTGAAGGACACCGGCTATGGCGGATTGCCTCTGGCAGGTGGCATGGGCTATAAGGCTCCCCTGTTTATGTTTAATATGACCGCGCCGGGCGGTTTTGCCATGATGGCAACCAAGTATTTCTCACAGTATAACCTCAGCCCGCAAGACGGCAAGGCGATGTTGGCCAAGGTTTCTGCCAAGAGCCACGTGAACGGCGCCCTCAATCCTAAGGCTCATCTTCGTAAAGAAGTGACAGTTGAACAAATCATAAATGCGCCCATTATTGCCTGGCCTCTAGGCCTTTTCGATTGTTGTGGGGTAAGCGACGGTGCCGCCGCAGCCATTGTCTGCAGAGCGGATATGGCCAAGAAATTCAGGCAGGATCCGGTGTTTGTAAAATCGATGCAGATCGCGGTCTCCTCAGGCGAGGAAATGTACTATACCAAATGGGATGGCTCGCATGTGGAGCCCGCCTACCGTGCCGGGATTGCGGCCTATAAAGAGGCCGGCATTAAAAATCCGCGCGACGAGGTCAGTATGGCCGAGGTCCACGATTGTTTCTCTATTACCGAAGCAGTCACCATGGAGGACCTGCAGTTTAGCCCAAGGGGCAAGGTGAAGGAAGATATAGACGCCGGACGTTTCAATCGTGATGGCGCACAGCCGATCCAGATCGATGGTGGCCTTAAGTGCTTCGGGCATCCCATCGGCGCCAGTGGCCTGAGGATGATGTACGAGATGTACAAACAGCTGCAGGGCAAGGCGGATAAGCGTCAGTTGAAGAATCCTAAAATTGGCCTGACGCACAATATGGGCGGTTTCCCCTCTATGAACGTTGTGAGTGTCTGCATAGTAGGAAAATAAAAAGGTATATTCGGGAGGTTTTATTAAATGGCAGCATTTACTGTCACAGATAGTTTAAAACAGCTGATCGGGCAAAAAGAACCGCCCGTTGTTTTCAAAGTGGAAGAAGGCGCCATTCAAAGGTTTGCCCAGGCAGTCGGCGATAAGAACCCACTGCATTCGGATGTTGAGTGGGCGGCCAACAGTAAATGGGGGCGAGTCATGGCGCCGCCGGGTTTCACCGGTTGGCCTATCTCCACTGGCTTTAATCTGTTCAAGCTATTTGAAAAGCTGATGAAAGCCGGGGCCCCCATGGGGCTGCTGGATGGAGGCGTTGAGTACGAATTCCTGGCACCAGTCGGCGCGGGCGATATCCTGGTTGCCGAGATAATGGTTGCCAGTATTGAGGGACGCGAGACCAAGATGGGGCCCACCATGGTGACAACACTTCAATCGACCTATACTAACCAGAGGGGAGCCGTCGTTCTAGTTGTGCGCAATACCTTCCTGAATTTCTAAGACAGCCTGTTATTAATATGTGGAGGAACTATGGCCAAACAGATTTATTATGAAGATGTACAGGTAGGCAGTGAAGTTACAACACTGGAAAAGATAGCCACCACCAGGATGCTAGTGCAGTACGCTGGGGCTTCTGGCGACTTCAATCCGCTTCACTACGAAGAGGATTTTGCCAAGAACCTGGGCGTGGGCAGGCCGATAGTGCATGGTTTGCTCAAAAGGGCATGGTTGGTAAATCTGATGACCGACTGGATCGGCGAGGATGGAGTGCTCAAGAAGCTGTCCTGCCGCTATCGCGGCATGGACTATCCACGCAAGATGAAGACCTTTGAAGATCCGATGGATGGTGATACTTGGTATTGCAAAGGCAAGGTCATCAAGAAGAACGACGCAGATCGCACGGTGGAGTGTGAGATCTGGGTCGAGAATACCAAAGGTGAGAAGAATACCACGGGTGCTGCGACTGTCATGCTTCCGTCCAGGGCAAAATAATCTCACAGTTTTTAACGCATTATCGGACATCGCCGGCCAAATGTCGATTTGGAATCGAGGCCGGCGATGTTCCGTAACTGACAGGTTCAGCATATGGTTCAAGAGAGGGTAAAATGGCTGAGTTCGTTGTAACCGAAGCACTGAAGCAGATGATAGGTAAAACGGAGCCGCTCCTTATATATAAGGTAGAGGAGGGAGCCATTCAGCGGTTTGCGCAGGCGGTTGGCGACTCAAATCCCATGCACAGTGACTTGGAATACGCTGCGCGCAGTTCATTCGGCCGGCTTAAAGCGCCGCCCGGGTTTGTAGGATGGCCGGTTACTGGCGGATTCGATATGTTCGTATTCGTCGAGAAGCTGATCGCGGCAGGCGCTCCTAGGGGCAACTTGGACGGGGGAATAGAATACGAATTTATATCGCCCATAGGAGCTGGCGATATTCTGGCTGCGAATATTAAGATAGTCAGCATTGTTGGGAAGGAGACCAAGCTGGGGGCTACTATGTCGACCACTGTCGAGATTACATATACCAACCAGCGTGGGGCGGTAGCCATGATAGCGCGCCACACTTTCCTCAGTTTTTAATCGAAATACGCAATTCTACGTAGTAACATTTACGGCGCCCTCGTTTTATAATGATTAGGGTGAATAAATATGATTAATATAGTGCTTGCATATGTGATTTCCGCGATCGAAAGCTATCTGCTAGGCTGCATTCCTTCAGCCTACCTGGTGGGTAGATCATTTAAAGGCGTGGATATACGCCAGATCGGCAGTCGTAATATGGGCGCCATGAATACCTTCTATACCATAGGGTTCTGGCCAGGCATGCTGGTGCTTGCTACAGACATCTGTAAGGCCATGCTGGCACTGACGCTCAGCTACTTTATTACGGTATGGTTACAGGTTCCGCCCAACGTGGTCGTACCCGTGGAGATGGTGGCCGGAATATCAGTCATAGCGGGGCATAATTTTCCGGTCTTTCTCAAATTTAAGGGAGGGAAAGGTGGCGCCACCGCCATCGGCGTACTGGCTTTCCTGCTGGCTTGGATTAATTGGGTTGATATCGGTGCCGTTAAGTTACCCATCCCTTTGGGGGACCTGATATATCTGGGCTCTTTCCTGGTTCTACTGGCTATAACGCGTTGGCCGACTGTCTCCTATGCCGTATCATATATTGCCTTCTGGTTGATCGCATGGTTTGTATATAAAGATACTGTGCTCTTCATCTATACCATCTTCGTCAGTGCCGTACCTATTCTTATGTATATACCGCGCATCAAGGAGATATGGAATAAATCGGGTGGAAATGCCAAGCGGGCGATTTTCAGAAGCAATCTGAAAGACAGACTATAAGACATATTTCAGCGTGAAAATGGATGACGCTCACGCTGAAAGTCTGGCAGATAGTGGTCGGCGGAATCCAGTTGTTGCAACCAGCCGTTATTCAGACCGAGTTTGTTTATCAGCTCAACCACCTCACTATACTCGCTTTCGGTTATACGTCTGGCCAGCAAGGGTTCATTCGGCGCACAGTGGCAGGGATAATACTGTGCCATAATGCTCAGTGTGACATCACGTGATAAAGACTTTGCCACCCATTTCAAAGACTCCCGGCTACCGGCCAGCCTGTTAGGCAGGATGAGGTGCCTAAGTATCATTCCTCTTTGAGCAATGCCCCCGTCATCGGTAATCAGGTTTCCGACCTGTCGGTACATCTCGGCGATAGCCGGCCGGCTATATAAAACGTAGTCCGGTGCATCCGAGAACTTTTCGGACCATTTATTGGAAGCGTACTTGATATCCGGAAGATAGATATCGACTATACCGTCCAGCTCGCAAAGGGTTTTCAAAGAGTCGTAGGCGTTGGTGTTATAGACTATTGGGATGTTGAGGCCCAGAGGCACCGCCTTGCACAGCGCCTCAACAATCTGAGGCACGTAATGTGTAGGTGATACCAGATTGATATTATGACAAAGCAGATCATTCTGAAGGTAGAGCATCATTTCGGCCAGCCCGCGGCTGTCGACGTATTCATAAGGTCCGTTCCCCTGGCTGATCTGGTTGTTCTGGCAGAAGATGCATTTCAGGTTACATCTGCCGAAGAATATCGTTCCGGATCCTCTGGTTCCTGAGAGTGCCGGCTCTTCTCCATGATGGGCGCAGCGGCTGGCAATAGCTATCTTTTCCCCCGACCTGCAATAGCCCCTGCTTCTTTCCAACCGGTTTACACGGCATGCACGGGGACAAATATCGCATTCAGCCAGGCGCTGTTTAAGCCTGTAAGCTCTTTCGCCTAGCTCACCCGATTTATATAACTCAGGGTATCTGGGTTTGCTCATTGCATCTTGCTTATTATACAGGCTTGACTATGTTCGGATTTAATAGGGCACGACGCCTGTTACTAACGCCAACGTAGCAGATTGACAAGGTAATCCAATTATACTATATTATGGAGAGTGAACGATCGCTCTCTAATCAGGAGAACGGTCTTTGGTAATATAAATTCTGAAGTAGTAATTATGTTTGATTCTGGCTAAATGAATGTGTATTATTATGTACGGTTTAGACGACTGCCAACAGCGTTACTGAATGATACGGGGGGCGAGACATAATGGCGAAGTACATAGTTGCACATGACGTTGGCACCAGCAACACCAAGGCTGTACTGGTGGATGTGGAAGGGAAAGTACATGGTAGAGTCGTCCGTCCATATGATATTAAGTACCCCAAACCGGGCTGGGCGGAGCAGGATCCGGAAGATTGGTGGAAGGCTATGATCAGCTCCACCAAACAGTTGATGGATGAAACCGGAGTATCTCCATCGGATGTACTTTGTATTATTAACTCCTCTCAGTTGATAGGCATAGTGCCTGTAGATGAAGCAGGTATTGCCCTACGACCGGGAATTATCTGGCTGGACAGCAGAGCGCCGGAGGAAGCCAGGTATGTCATGAATAAATTCCTAGGACCCGCCGTTTTCACAGCCATAGCCGGGGCATCCATTACGGGCAAAGACGGGATACCCAAGCTGATCTGGCTAAAAAGGAACGAGCCAGACGTTTACAGGCGGATGAAATATTTTCTCGATGTCAGCGGCTACCTCAACTACCGCTGCTCTGGACAGATGTATATGAGTCGGAGCAATGCCTCCGCTTTCGGGTTGGACCTTAAAAAGAAAACCTGGATGGAGGCGATTTTTGGATATGTCGGCTTCGATACTAAAAAATTGGCTCCATTGTGTGATTCAACCGACAAGATCGGAGGATTGACTGCCGAGGCTGCCGCCCTAATGGGTTTGCTTGAGGGTACGCCTGTGATGGGCGGTACCGGAGATATACAATCGGCGGCAGTAGGATCCGGCGCAATGGGTGAGGGTGGTGGCCATATAAGCATGGGCACATCGGCCTGGGTGGGTGTGGTAACCAAAAGAATACTTTCGGGGAAAAGTGGTGTTGTCAGTACGCAATCAGCCGATCCCGGCAAGATCCTTCTGCTGGGGCAGATGGAGCTTGCTGGGGGGTGTCTGCGATGGTTGGGTGACGAGATGTGCCGTCTGGAGAGGGCTGATGCCACCATGACCAATATATTCGGTTTCATGGATACCAGGGTTGAGCAGGTTCCGGCAGGATCCGATTACCTGATTTTTACTCCCTGGATGTATGGCGAAAGGGCTCCTGTGGCCGATGCTTTTATCCGTTCCGGGTTCTTTAACTTGACTCCTGAACATACCCGTGAGCATTTAATCAGGGCTGTCTATGAGGGTGTGGCCTATAATCTAAGATGGATAATCGAAGTTGTTGAAAAGCAGTTCAAGTTCCCGTTGCCTTTGTTGCGTGTGATTGGCGGAGGCGCCCTTGGCCATCCCTGGATGCAAATACTGGCGGATGTGACCGGAAAAATCATCCAGCCCGTGCAGAATCCGCAGGAAGCGGGGGCGGTTGGCGCTGCTATGACGGCAGCCGTGGGACTGGGCATATACAAAGACTTCGAAAGTTTGAAGGATGTGGTTTCCGCTGAGTTTACATTTGAGCCGCGGCCTGCCAACCGGGAGATATACGATTTTCTCTATGTTCTCTACAAGGAGCTCTATACTGATTTAAAGGGCTTTTATACCAGGATCAATAAAGATCGTTGTGAAAAGGTCTAATAAAAGGAGGATGTTATGACCAGAGAAGATATGTTGAGCCAGCCCATAGCACTGCCCGACGGAGTGGATTACGATGAATACATAATCGGCACTTATGTTGTCACAGGCCCTGCGGCGCTGCCTATGCCCAAGGTAGCTCCTCTGCTGGCTATTGAACAAAGCACCGGAACATGGGTAGCCGTGCCTGGCGAGACTCCTGAAGTACGCAGGCAGCACGTGGCTAAAGTGATAGGAGTATATGAGCTGCCTGACTACGAGTTCGGTTTACCGGCCGGGTTACAGGAACGAAGCTGGTTTGTCCAGATTGCATTCCCCCTGGTAAATATAGGCTCGCAGATTCCGATGATGCTAACTGCAGTAGTGGGTAATATCTCCATGGGTGGTCAGATCAAACTGGTCGATGTAAGGTTCCCTAAAAAATATGTTGCCGGCTTCAAGGGACCCAAGTTCGGTATTGAGGGCATCCGCAAATTGCTGGGTGTTAAAAAAAGACCCCTGCTGAATAACATGATCAAACCATGCACCGGCTATCCGTTAGAGGTTGGCGCACAACTCTTCAAGCAGGCTGCATTGGGCGGATGCGATATCATTAAGGATGATGAGCTGATTGCCGACGCCTCGTTCAACTCCATGGTTGGCCGTGTTAAGCGTTATATGCAGATCGAGAAACAGGTATTCGAGCAGACTGGTGAGCACACCCTTTATACGGTCAATGTAAGCGACAGTGTCCCCAAGGTTTTTGATAATGCTCGAAAGGCTGTGGAACTGGGTGCCAACGCTATTATGCTTAACTACGTGGCTGTCGGCCTGACTGTTCTACAAGCTCTGGCTGAGGATCCTAAAATCAACGTACCGATACTGGGGCATATGGACGTTGCCGGCGCACTCTATATGTCGCCTCTGCACGGTATAAGTTCGCATCTGGTACTCGGCAAACTTCCGCGCCTGGCCGGCGCCGACATCGTGGTTATTCCTGCACCCTATGGCAAGGCGCCTGTCATATCAGATAAGTTCGAAACAATGGCCAGAAATCTTACCTATCCTCTTTATCAATTGAAACCGACCTGGCCCATGGCATCGGGCGGTATTACTCCTACCATGGTGCCCAAAGTGATGCAGGTACTGGGAAACGACATCGTCATCGGCTCCGGTGGCGGTATTCATGCGCATCCGCAGGGACCGATAGCCGGTGGCAAGGCTTTCCGACAGGCCATCGATGCTGCAATGAAGGGAGTTACACTGGAAGAATATGCCAAGAACCATAAGGAACTGGCAGCCATCGTCAACCTGTGGGGCGACCCCTTCAAAAAGGGCGTATAATGCCCTACTGTCAGGCCGTGGAACGCCTAGACGGTATAGTTGAACTTGGAGGGCGATCATGACGGAAGAACAGCGCTATTCGATTTCACAATATCACGATGTCGACGATATCTATCGACGCCTGTACGAGCTGGTCGGACAGCCTATGAGAAAGATCCGGCCGGAAAAAATGCAGGAGTACCTCCATTATTTCGAGTCTAAATGCAAACGGTCGAAGGCATTGACCGATGAGGCTAGACGTTTCATCCCAGGCGGAGTCCAACATAATCTTGCCTTCAACCATCCTTTCCCCATTGCTATAGAGAGAGCGGATGGCGCCTACCTTTGGGATGTGGACGGCAATCAGTACATAGACTTTCTGCAGGCTGGTGGCCCGATTGTCCTGGGCAACAACTACAAACCTGTGCGTGATAAGATAATCGAGCTGCTGCAGACCTGCGAACCAGTGACAGGACTGTTTCATGAATACGAGTTAAAGCTGGCGGAGTTGATCAACCGCTTTATGCCTGCTGTAGAGATGTTTCGCATGCTGGGCTCCGGTACAGAGAGCGTTATGGCGGCCATTAGGGCGGCACGCACATTCACTAAAAAGAAAAAGATTATAAAGGTCGGCGGAGCCTATCATGGCTGGAGCGACCAGATGGTATTCGGTATGCACATACCGGGCACCGGCAGGTTTGAGGCTAAGGGTATTCCACCCGGCTGTAGCTCGGGCACGCAGGAATTTTTTCCCAATGATGTAGGAGCGCTGAAGCGGCTACTTGCCAGGAACAGAATGTTCGGTGGTACAGCCGCAGTGATTGTTGAACCGGTCGGTCCTGAAAGCGGCACGCGCCCGGTACCTTTTGATTTCAATAAGAAGGTAAGGGAGCTCTGTGACGAGTTCGGTGCATTGCTCATTTTCGATGAGGTGGTGACGGGTTTCAGGTTGGGTATGGGTGGTGCCCAGGGTTATTTTAACGTTAAACCCGACCTGACAATTTTTGGTAAGTGCGTGGCGGGTGGCTATCCTATGGCAGGTGGTGTGGGAGGAAGGGCCGATATAATTCAGTGCTTCGCAGCCGGTATAGGCGGGGCTTCGGCAGAGCGCGCCTACGTCGGCGGAACGCTTTCTGCCAATCCGCTGTCATGTGCTGCGGGCTATTACAGCCTGCTTGAGATGGAGAGGACCAATGCTCCTGTACTTGCCGGCAGGGCGGGCGACAGGCTGACCCGGGGCCTGCAGGTCATAATAGATAAGTACAAGTTACCGTTCGTAGTGTATAATCAGGGTTCCATAGTTCACCTTGAGACGTCAGGCGTAATGCTGCTGGATTTCCGCAATCCTCTAAAGCTGCTCAAAGAGATGAAGCCGCGCAAGCATATGATGGAGGAGATGGGAGCGGCCTATATGGCGAATGGTCTGATTACGTTGGCAGGATCACGGGTTTATACCAGCATGGCCGATACAGACGACATCATTGATGACGGGCTTGCCAGGTTTGACAGAGTTTTCTCCAGTATAGAGGGCGTGTAAAATAGATAAAGATGTTAGAAGGAGGCCCCATTGGATCTGGCCGAAAAACAAACAGGTGATGTGAATGTTCTGAGCATAGGCGGAAGACTTGACGCCTACAGCGCTGCTGAGGCTGAGAAGAGAATTGACTCGCTGATAGAAACAGGCAAGGTAAAGATTATACTGAACCTTGATAGGCTGGAGTATATCAGCAGTTCAGGTCTGCGTGTCTTTCTGGCCCAGCTTAAGAAGGCGCGTAAGCAGCAGGGGGATATCAAACTCTGCTGCATGAAACCCAATATAAAAGAGGTCTTCGATATCGCCGGGTTTACACAGCTGTTTAATATCGCCGGGGATGAAGCTGAAGCCGTTTCCGGTTTTGGCGCCTGACCATGTTGACGTCCAAATCTGAGTACAGGCGTAAGCTTACCACGCCTGCAAGGGCGGTAAGCGATATAAAGAGCGGCAGTACGATTGTTCATGGACTGGCTGCGGCTGAACCTCCTGCCCTTTTGCAGGCTATTGCCGACCGCATAAGGTCTGGAGAGATAAACAATCTCAAGGTGCACTCGTTGTTGCCCACCAGTAACGTTTCCAAGAGCCTGCTTTCTCCGGATCTCAGCGATTGTGTGCAGTCTTTCTCATGGTTCGTGAGCAAATCAACACGTGGCGCTGTTAAGGTAGGATTAAGCTACTATGTGCCTAATCATTTCCACCAGGTGCCCAGGCTGATGCGCGAGAATCTGGATATAGACGTAACGGTCACAATGGTATCGCCCATGGACAAAGCCGGATTCTTTAGCTTTGGAACTGCCAATGACTACACGTCCACCGTGGCCAGATGTTGCAAGCGTCTTATTGTGGAAGTCAATAAAAATCAGCCGAGGGTATTCGGCGACTCGCTGCTGCATATTTCAGAGGTGGATGCCATCGTGGAACATAACTCTCCGCTGATAGAGTTTAAATGGCCCGGAGCCAAGCCGGAGGATGAGGTCATAGGGAAACTGGTTGCTGAGCTTGTCCCCGACGGAGCTACCCTGCAGCTGGGATTCGGTGCCTTGCCTAATGTGATAGCTATGAAACTGATTAATCATAAGGATTTAGGCATTCATACCGAGGTTTTCGGCCCGGCCATGGTGGAACTGATCAAGAAGGGCGTGGTCACCGGTCGCAGAAAAAATATACATACAGGCAAGCATGTTTTTACTGTAGCCGAGGGAACGCGTGGAATGTATCGCTTTATGCACGACAATCCAAGCATGGAGAGCTATCCGGTCAGCTATACCAATGATCCGGCCGTTATTGCCAGGAACGATAATATGATATCGATCAACTCCATTATCCAGGTTGACCTGCTGGGGCAGTGCAATGCCGAATCTCTGGGAGGGTCGCAATATAGCGGCACGGGCGGACAGCTCGATTACGTTCGTGGCGCCTATAACTCCAGGGGAGGGAAATCCATACTGGCATTTTATTCCACTGCAAAAAACGGGCAGTTGTCAAGGGTTGTGCCGAGGCTGGGTAGTGGCGCAGTTGTGACAACTCCCAGGATGGATGTGCATTACCTGGTGACCGAGTATGGGGTGGTTAATCTGAAAGGGAAATCGACCCGGGACCGTGCTCTTGACATAATCAGCATAGCCCATCCCAGTTTCCGCGAGCAACTATTGCGTGAAGCGGAAAATATGTATCTTCTTTAACTGCTGGTCGCCGGTGCCGTGTGCAAATCCTGAACGTCCGCACAGCCTTCTGTTCAGTTCATCATATTTACAATACTGCATAAAACCGTGAATGCGGGCAGAATCAGAAGACATGAAGATCCGCCCAGACTGTTCATTACTGCGGCAAACGAATCTATAGTATGATCAAAAATTAGCTACGATAAAATCAATTTAATAAGGTAAATCCTGGAAACCCTTGCTGCAACTAAGCATTTTACGGTACGCCTTTTCCTTACTGATTTCTGTAAAAAAATAAAGGCCGTAACCGATGTTTACAAGGCGTTCATATGATTTACTTTAATAAAGACACCGGTGGAACAAACAAGAAGTTTTCAGGTTGCCCAGTGTAAACATTCAGGATATCGAACAGCGGGTTCAGCCAGACCTGCTGTTACATGGAGTAAGGATAGGGTTACTTCGGTTATCAAGCGGAAAACGGTCGAAACTGCGGAAATAAATTTAAAGGAGCACAGTAGTGAAAGCGTCACATGCAATGGTATTCTACGCGGTGTTTTTCACAATTGCGGCGGTGGTGATTGCCGGATTTACATATAACAAGACCACGTCAGGCGTCTCGTCAATGTGGATTACGCCACAGGAAGCTAAACAGATGCTGGACGAGACTACTAACGTGGTCGTTATTGATCTATCGAGCCGTTTCTACGATGATGGCCATTTACCCGGTGCAATCAACTATCCCAAATGCATGATTCCAGCGGCGATGTCGGAGTGGGATAAGAACGCGACATATTTGGTTTACAGCCACTGGACGGGTGCTCCGCTGTCAGCCGCCGGCCTGCTTAAGGACGCCGGTTTCAAAAATGTTTACGCTCTCAAGGGCAATTTTGGTGCCTGGGTAAACGCGGGCTACTCAGTGGAACAATGATATGTACTATTTGCCTCCCTGTATGGAATACGGAGTAACCAATCCTGCGCGCGGTATTGACGGTTTCGGCTGTGCAGCTGTTTCGGTGATCTCCGCTCTACTGCTCACCAAGCTGTCGGAAAACGATTTAACAGGTTCCTCGACCGCGGCGGGAACGTTCTTGTGCCCGGCCTGGAGTAGCAATGCGGTAAAGAACAGGCCGACGAGCGAGCCGACGAAAGGCATAATGAATTTCAGCAGGTGGATGTTGAGCGCCGCATCTGCCTGCACCCCTATCCAGAAACATACACCCATGCACACCGGCATGATGATGAAAAGCACTATCAGGAATTTGTACAAAAATTCCCAAATTCCGATCTTAATAGACGTTAATCTTTTTAACATAGCCCTAACACCCAGGAAAGCATTGAGAAAGCCGCTATGACACCGGTAAGAACTGCTACGGCAATGAATGTAGACACCAACCCAATGGTCCAACCTTCACTTTCCATGAAAAACCTCCAACAAATTATTTCCACGGTCACCGGGGCGCCCTGGCCAGGTCGTCGGCCCGGGGCCGCTGGATCGCACTCCTGTCAGATTGCTGGGGACTGCCTCCCTGTCATCTTTTCATTCACTTTGGTAAAGACCCATCCGGGTAACGCAATATGCCGGCTTGATACTGGGGAAAACAAATTCATTTCTTCTAACCGCCCTGCGGTTTGGCCGGTGTCTGATCGCGTAAATACTTCAGGCAGATATCGGGATAATGCGTTGCCAGCCCCTGAAGGAAACGCCTGCCCGGCTTCTTATCCCCGATCAGTACCAGGCAGAGCATCGATGGAGAGACGCCCAGCTTTGAGGCCAACCTGGCGTTGGTCAGCTTCTCCTGCTGCATTATCCTGTAAAGCTCGGCCTGAAGTTTCATCTTTACTATATTAAACAAATGATTTACTAAAATCAATAGGTTTTCGGACCTTTTTGGTGTTTTATGCAAAATATTTACTATGGTAAATTAACAGTCATGTGGAGGGTGGAAAAGAGCTATGTTAGGTGAATATGTAAAAGGAACGCGGTCTAAAAGAGGGTTATCACAGGCCGAGCTGGCCAAGCTGGCCGATCTATCCCCTTCGTTTATTTGTCGTATTGAGAAGGGTGATTACAAATCAGTCACCCTTGCATCTTTAAACAAGTTATCGCGCGCTCTTAAAGTACCTATTAATGAACTGAGCAATTTTGTGCTTGAAAAGGGTCCCAAGGATGATTTGCTAAAGAAAACACCCTATGAGATAATGAATGAACTACAGTTATCGCTGCCGGCCGTGGTCCCTGTTTACACGGCAATCGACAGCAGGCAAATAATAGAATATGTCTTTGTGCCGAGGGAGTTGGCCTTAAGCGGAGGTAGAGAGATGAAGCTGATAGGCATTAAATCCAGCGACCTGGAATATGATAATGTTATTCACAAGGGTGATATCATTATCTGTGGTAAAGACATGGAGCCTGCGCCCGGAGACCTCTGCCTCAAGATGGAGGGAGACCGGATGGTAATCGCCCCTTATAAGAAGAAAGAAGATATCTTTGCCTTGATTGTTCAGGTTGTCAGGGTGGTCAAGAAGCTGAACTGACATCTCATCCAAATAAAAAGGGGACGGTGTACACCGTCCCCTTTTTATTTGAGCGGGTTTCCCTTTTAAATCGCTCGTGATATGATAAGCCACATCCCGGCATTTGAAAACAGCTATGATGAAAAAAGCTCTGATAACAGGCGTTTGCGGTCAGGATGGAGCCTATCTGTCTCAGCTATTACTGGAAAAAGGTTATGAGGTATTCGGCCTTGATATGAATACCGATTCTCAGGCCTGCTGGCGTCTTCAATACCTTGATGTATATAGTAAAGTCAAGCTGATACAGGCCGATATGGCGGATGGTAAAGCCCTGGTGGATGTTGTGGGAAGCAGCCGCCCGGCTGAGATCTATAACTTGGCGGCGCACAGCTCGCCGGGAAGTTCCTTCAGACTACCCGTCGAGTGCGGCGAAATAACCGGCTTGGTTTTTGTCCGCCTGTTGGAAGCTGCACGGGAGGCTGCACCTCAGGCCAGAATATTCCAGGCATCGACGCGAGACCTCTTCGGCGTCGGGGGCGGCAGTGCTTGCAAAGAGAGCCGTCCCTTCAAACCGGCCAACCCCTACGCTGCGGCCAAGCTTTATGCTCACTGGATGGCTAGGATTTATCGAGACAGCTACGGCATGTTTATCTGTAATGGTATCATGTTTAACCATGAGTCGCCGCTGCGGGGGATCGGATTCGTCACGCGAAAGATCACCGATGCCGTGGCCAGAATTGCCCTGGGCAAAGAGAGCCGGCTGGCCTTGGGAAATCTGAGTGCAAAGGTAGACTGGGGATACGCTCCCGAATACATGCAGGCTGCCTGGCTGATGCTGCAACAGGATGCGCCGGATGATTACATTGTTGCTACCGGAGAGGTACATAGCGTGGAAGAGTTTGCAAGCAGAGCTTTTGAGGTCGCAGGCATGAAATGGTTTGACTATGTTGAGTCCGATGCTTCTCTGATGCGTCCTGCCGATATCGTGGTACAAAAGGGGGATTTTTCCAGAGCGAGAACCAAGTTGGGCTGGAAGCCGGAGGTTAAATTCGGCAAACTGGTTGAGATTATGGTTGAGGAGGATCTGAAACGCTGGAAACGGCACCTCGATGGTGAGCGGTTTCCCTGGGATGTAAGCGAATCGTAGGGATGCGTGTTCAGGCCCGTCGGAGAAATGAATAACCGCGGACATATATAAAGGAGAAATATGGCTAAAAAGGCGTTTATCACGGGCATTACCGGTCAAGACGGCTCTTATCTGGCTGAGCTTTTACTGTGCAAGGGATATGAGGTACATGGTATCGTGCGCCGCGCCAGTACCTTTCATACAACGCGGCTGGACCATATCAAGTTCGGCAGCGATAATAAGAAAGATCGACTTTTTCTGCACTACGGTGATATGACCGATTCATCCAATCTGAACCGCGTGCTGGAGCGGGTACAGCCGGAAGAGATATATAATTTGGCTGCCCAGAGCCATGTGCAGATTTCCTTCGAAGTGCCTGAATACAGCGCGGAGGTTGACGGCATCGGAGTGCTGAGACTGTTGGACGCCATACGCGAGACCAAGCTCAAGACCAGGTTCTACCAGGCCTCCAGTTCGGAGCTTTTCGGCAAGGTGGCTGAGAAAATTCAGAGTGAGCGGACGCCTTTCTACCCGCGTAGCCCTTATGCCGCGGCCAAACTTTTCGGTTACTGGATAGTGGTCAACTATCGCGAAGCTTACAATCTTTTCGCCTGCAACGGAATTCTCTTCAACCATGAGTCCCCGCGCCGCGGCGAAAACTTCGTTACCCGCAAGGTCACCAGCGGCATTGCACAGATCCTGGCCGGGAAAATGGATTATATTACTATGGGCAATATGGATGCACAGCGCGACTGGGGGTTTGCACCCGAATATGTTGAGATAATGTGGAAGATGCTGCAGACTCAGTCCCCGGCCGACTACGTGGTTGGCACAGGGCGCAAGCACTCGGTTAAGGAGTTCATCGAGCGCGCATTTACCTATGTTGGACTGGACTGGCATAAATATGTTAGGCAGGATACGCGCTTTATGCGTCCTACAGAAGTTGATGAGCTGCAGGCCGATCCTTCCAAGGCGGTCAGGGAGCTGGGATGGAATCCGAAGGTCGGGTTTGAAGAGCTGGTCATGATCATGGTGGATGCAGATATGCGCGCCGTCGGACTCAAGCCTGTAGGCCATGGCGATAGATATCTTAAAGAAGCCTTCCCTTCACGCTGGTGGGGAATCGACTGACGGCGGATATTTGACTACGAGCAAAATCCGCTGAGAAGACTTATTTAAAACTGCTGATCGCGGTAATGGAAGCTGGGCGGGGTGGTCGGATTTGAACCGACGACCACCTGAACCCCATTCGCTTGATCCGGAGGCCTTTTTTGTTCACAAGCTTTGCATAAGCTGTTATATCCGGACAATGGATGAGCAATATGTCTGGAGTTTGTTTACAGAGCAATCTCCTGGCCGTTTTCACGGAATAGTTATATCCATATTATTAAATGGTGGGGAATTGTGGACAGTTCCCGAACTACTGTTTGAGAGCAAAAAGCTTATTCCAGAACTCCAGCCTGAATCGCCTATAAAATCCAAGCTTCAGCATTTCCCGGGACTTCACCCATTGCGTTCCTACAAACAATCGTTATGCGGAAGCTATTTTAGTATAGGCCGCTACCTTTGGCTTGCTTTTGACATGGGAAATCCAGGATAAACTTTCAGGTTAATCAAACAATCAACATAATATACTTTCTATCTCCATGCTTGATATTCTGCCAATGCTATCGATGATTAACGCAAAAACTTATATCACTCGTTTGCTTTGGGCAATGTGTTTCATAGCACACGCCACAGTGTTAAGTTTTACTGAATCCAACATTCATAACATGATATTTTCAATATAAGTGCTGAGTGCATACTCACTTATGGAACAATGAATTAACCTGATATGCAAGTAATTTTAATCATCAGCTACTGATACGGCAGAAGGAGGGTCAGAGATGGTAACGTTGCCAAAGAGGGTTGCAGTCATAGGCTTAGACTGTGCGGAACCGCACCTGATCCAAAAGCATATTGATGAAGGCTACCTTCCAACATTCAAAAAGCTTTTTGAACAGGGAACTCTGGCAGAAAATTGTCTTTCGCCGTTCCCAACCATCACACCACCCAACTGGGCCACCATTGCTACAGGTGCATGGCCAGGTACACACCAGGTAACTGATTTTCACCTCCACAAAGATGGCACATCCCAAATTAACGCCAATATTTTCGAGGCTTTTTCCAGTGAGAACTGCAAGGCGGAGTTTATCTGGGATAAGCTCGACGCCGCCGGAAAGAAATGCATTGTATGCAACTACCCTGGTTCTTGGCCATCAAAGATGAAAAACGGCATCATGGTGAGTGGCGCCGGGTTGAACTTCGGCGAGTTCCGAAACGGTCTGCCGGGCCTTGAGTCAAGGCTTCTCATGGGCGACGATCAGCGTGTTACAAATGGCTTCTTCGCTCACGCTACCAGAGTACAGTTAGAGGATGCTGAAGGCTGGGAGAACCTGCCCAAAGGGGGCTATCAACCACTCACTGCGACCTTCAAAGTCAAATTTCGCCTTGGCATTGAGCGGATGGCGCCTCTTTTCTGGCACGTGCTTATTATGCAGTCTGCGGGTGATGTGTACGACCAATTGACTGTATCTCCGACCCAGGACTTTAACGATTCGCTGTTCACACTCCGCAAGGGAGAATGGAGCAAGAAGATTTACTACAAGTTCAAGACGGTCGATGGTCGGGAGATAGAAGCATCTTTCAAGGCAAAACTGCTGGAGCTCACGGACGAGGCGGACGACTTCTTATTGTTTATTTCTCTGTTCTGCCCTACCGAGGGTTGGAGCAGCCCTAAAGAAATCGCCAAAGAGATAACAAGTGCAGAAGGTATATTTACATTTGCAGGTGGACTTCTTGGCTATGCGCTAGGCGTCTACGAGATGGATACATTCGGTGAACTGACGGAGATGCATGACGAGTGGCTCGGTGATGTCGCAAGCCAACTGATGACCAAATACCCGTGGGATCTCTTTTACATGCACAGCCACCCGATTGATTGGACTTATCATTCCATCCTCACTGAGATGGACGAGAACACCTGCAGCAGTAAGGAAATGTGCGCAAAGGCCTGGGACATGCACCTGCGAGTCCATCAAAGCCAGGACAGGATGTTAGCAAAGATCGTCGAGGCGGCAGGACCCGATACATTGTTCGTTCTTGTCTCTGACCATGGAGCGGTCGCCGACGGAACCGTCTTCAATCCTTATATACCGCTGATTAAGAATAGTCTTTGCGTTATGGAAGGGCAGAATTCCGATATCGACCTGGACTCGATGGAGAAAAACACAAAAGACACTCAGGAGCGTTTTAAAAAAGACTATTTGGGAGACAGAATCCCCCAGGAAGTTTTAGAGTCAGCAACACTAAATGAATTTAAACCGGACATCAAGAAATCCAAGGCCTTTCCCCAACGCACTGTCTATGTTTACGTGAACCTCAAAGGTCGCGATCCTGAAGGGATTGTGGAGCCAGCCGATTATGAGATGGTACAACAACAGATAATAGATGCTCTTTACTCCTACGTGGATCCTGCTACTGGCAAGCGGCCAGTGTCATTGGCGCTGAGCAAGCAAGACGCAAGGATACTGGGACTGCATGGAGACGGTATAGGCGACGTCGTTTATGCCATTTACCCGGAATATGGCGGCCAGCATGGACCTCACCTGCCGACGGCTGAATGGGGCATAGGCAAACTAAAATCGTTGCTTGCTTTCTGTGGCCCCGGTATCAAGAAGGGATACAGGTTAGAAAGGACTGTCGGACTTACGGATGTTGTACCGACGATCTGCCACATCATGAACTGGCCTGTACCTGCGCAGACAGAAGGTAATGTTTTGGGACAAGTACTCGATAATCCCAATTTTATCTCGGACGAACTTACCAGGCTGCGAACCGCGCTCACAACAATGGAGGCTGAACTGAGCAAAGGAGATGGTGGGCTATAGACAGGGGTAATCAGCCAGACCAACTGCTTTAATGATGCAATCGGTCAGGAGCGAATATGGACTTTAGTTTCTCGCCTGAGCAAGAAGAATTCCGGGAGCAGGTCCGGAATTTCATAAAGGAGAAACCACCTGCTGCATATCCCTGTCAGATCGAGGATGAAGGCTACGGATTTGGCGGATTCTCGAGAGAATATTCAAGGGAAGTTGGCAGAAACAAATGGATTGGCATTTCATGGCCGGAAGAATACGATGGCCTGGGAAAGCCACTTATTTACAATTTCATACTTAAAGATGAGCTGGCACTCCACGACGCGCCCACTTTTGCGACCAACTTTACAGAACCAGTCGGCTTCGCCATGATCCGCTACGGTACAGAACAGCAGAAAAGGGATTTCTTGCCCAAGATGTCCAGAGGTGAGCTTGTCTGGGCTACTGCCTTGAGCGAACCGGACGCCGGCTCTGATCTGTTCGGCATGAAGACGACTGCAGTGCGAAAGGGTGACTACTACGTTGTTAACGGCAACAAGGTCTGGAACACAATGGCACACCTTGCGGATTACCTGATGCTTTTAGCGATCACGGATACAGGGGCTGGCAGAGGGAAAGGGATGACAACTTTTATAGTCGACCCTAAAACTCCGGGCATCTCGATCAAACCTATTGTCGACAGGTCATATTCGGAGTCATTTGCGGAAGTGTTCTTCGATGAGGTGAGTATTCCTATCGAGAACGTGTTCGGCCAGGTTAACCAGGGGCTACCGATTACCTTGGAGCTTCTTGAAGGAGACCGCTTCTGGTGCAGAATGGTTCGAGCCTCCAGTACCAAGAGAATGCTGAACCTCGTGGTGCAGTATTGCAAAGAGACACGGTATGGGAAGTCATCGCTGTTTGACGATCCGTGGATCAGGGGTGCGCTGGCAGAAGTCGCCGGTGAGGCAGAGGCATGCCACGGCCTTGCGTACTACGTGATCTCACTCATGGATAAGGGAGTAAATGTCGGGCTCACTGCTACATATGAAGAATCAATACTAAAAGTATTTGCCGACGAACTCGGGCGTCATGTGGCCAATATCTGGATGCAGATACTAGGCCCGCGTGGTCAATTAATGCAAGACTCCAAATATTGCCTGTTCGATGGGACCGTAGCACATCGTTTCCTCTTCGCTCCAGGTGTAATACTTGCAGGCGGAACAACTCAAATGCAGAGACAAACGATAGCGACAAGGGGACTGGGGCTACCCCGCGCATAACTGAGGGAAGTTAAGTCCATGATTGACTTTGATTTAACTGAAGAACAGAAGATGCTGCGTGATTCAGCTCGGCGTTTCTTTGAATCCAGGCACTCTGCGTTGACCGCAAGACAGTTGTTACAAAATACAGCTGGATATTCGTCAGAATTATGGCAGGAAATGGCAAACATGGGTTGGCTGGGTATCACAATACCGCAGAAGTACAGCGGAGCGGAGGGGACGCTTTTGGACCAGTGTATCCTGTGCGAGGAAATCGGCCGGGCTTGCCTCATTGATCCATACATCCAAACCGCAGTACTTGGAACACAGTTGATTCTCGAGGGGTCTGATGCTGATCAAAGGGAGAGGATGCTGCCTGCAATAACAACTGGCAAAGTTATACTGAGCGTGGCACTCACGGAGCCTTCGACAAAATATGAACCATACTCAATGAAAACAACCGCAATCGAAAACGACGGCACCTATATTGCCAGTGGCACAAAGCTGTTTGTTGAATATGCGCACATAGCTGACTACGTTATCCTGGTTTCCCGTGTACGTCAGCGAGGAAGGACCAGAGGAGCAGATCAACTCGGCCTATTCCTGATAGAAAACGACAGTACTGATATAGACTGCACATTGTTGAAAACAATCGGGGGAGATAAACAGTGTGAGATTATATTCAATAATGTGGTTATCCCCACTGAAAACGTGCTCGGCACCTTTGAAACCACCCGCGAGCGCCTTGACCAAGCAATTACCAAAGCAATCATCGCGAAATGCTTTGAGATGCTGGGAAACACGGAAAAAATAGTAGATATGAGCGTGGAATATGCCAAGACAAGGAAGCAGTTCTCGCGCCCAATCGGAAGCTTCCAGTCCATGCAGTGGCTTTGCGCAGACATGTCAATCGAAAGCAAGGCGGCCAAATACATGATATACAGGACAGCCTGGGAACTTTATTCTGGAAATCTCGCCTCAGAAACCAAGGTAGCAATGTGTAAAGCCTGGATCAGCGATGCACAGTACCGCATCTGTTTTAGAGCGCATGAGATTTTTGGGGCCATTGGTTTCACTGAAGATCATGACTTATCACTGTACACGCGGAGAGCCAAATCTCAGGAACTGGCTTTTGGTGATGCCCGTTATCACCGGCAGGTGATTGCAGCAAAACTCAGCTTGTGATCTTGAAGTAAATAGATAGGAGGACACTGTGAGTATCTATGATAACTATACGGCCCTAACGGTTGATATCAAAGAGCGAATAGCAACGGTAACGCTTAGCCGGCCAAAGCAACTCAACGCTCTTGACCATGGTCTTCACGTAGAACTGACTCGCGTTATGGATGATCTCGCTGAGGATAACAACGCTAGGGTAGTAGTATTGACAGGTGCAGGTAGAGCCTTTTCCTCGGGTGGCGACATCAATTTCATGCGTGACAAGGTGCAGAATCCGGACAAAGTTGCAAATAACTCAATCCCTGAGTGCATCAAGCTGGTATCCAACATTGTGGATCTTCCCAAACCGAGTATAGCCGTCGTCAACGGACCCGCAATGGGCCTTGGGGCAACAATCGCTATGGCCTGTGACATAGTTTTCGCGGCGGAAGACGCCCTTATCGCCGACCCGCATATTAGCGTCGGCCTGGCTGCAGGTGATGGAGGATGTCTTTTCTGGCCCATGGAAATGGGATTACACAAGGCAAAGGAGTTCCTCATGACCGGAGATCCCATGACTGGGAGGCAACTGGCAGATCTGGGCGCGATAAACAGAGCCCTACCATCAGACCAGCTTATGCCGGAGGCAATGAAGCTGGCGAGGCGTTTTGCAGAAGGACCAACGATGGCGCTCTTGCACACCAAAATGTCAGCCAATCTATTGCTAAAGCAACAGATGAACTTGGTTTTGCAGTGCTCGCTGGCGATGGAATACCTGGGTATGATAAACAAGGATTACAAGGAAGGGGTGACTGCGTTCTTGGAAAAGAGAAAACCAAAATATGCAGGGGAGTTAATTTATTAGAGGGAGATGGAGCACAAGATGAGGGTAGAAAAGCTGGACCATATACATATCTACGTAAATGACCTTGTGAAGTCTAGGGATCTCTTTTCGCGCCTATTGGGCACCACTTTCTCTCCTACCATCGTCGAACAAACGCTGGGGATACACTGCACAATGTCGCCGCTGGCACTGGAACTGATCCAGCCGATGAAACCCGATAGTATAGTGGCAAAGGCCATGGCCAAGAGAGGTGAGGGACTATATGCCCTCTCATTTAAGGTATCGAACCTGGAGGAAGCAGTCAAAGAAATGGAAGAGATGGGTATGCATGTAGTTGGCAGGGTAAATAACCACGATATCAGGGAAGCCCAATTCCATCCTAAAGATACATGCGGTTTTATGATCGAGTTGTGTGAATATAAAGAGTATAGTGGGGCAGCATTAGCTTCGTTGGGAGTACGCCCTGAACAAAAAGGTGCAGCATGAAAAGAAATAGCAGATGGTCTCTTACCGGGCAGGTCGCCATCGTAACCGGGTCTGGGGGTGGTATCGGCAAGGAAATAGCCCTGACGCTGGCGGAAGCCGGCGCAGATATGGTTGTCGCCGGTATCAATGTTCAGGATAAATCGAAGAGTGAGGTCGACCTATCTGTGGTTGCCGATGAAATAAGGGGATTCGGCCGAAGAGCTCTTATCGTCGTCGCGGACATGCGAGAAACCAAGGAAGTGACCGTAATGATCGAAAATACCATTAGGGAATTTGGCCGCATTGATATTGCTGTTAACAATGCCGGTGGAATGTTTGCCTGTCCTGCCCTTGAACTGAGTGACAAAGGCTGGGATGCGATCATTCGCGAGAACCTGACAACCACGTTCACATGCTGCCGGGAAGAGGCGAAAGTGATGGTGGCCCACAAGCACGGCAAGATCATCAATATGTCTTCAGGCACTGCCCTTCAAGGCTACCCGAAAGGGTGCCACTATGCGGCCGCCAAGGCCGGCATTATCAATCTGACAAAGACACTCGCCATTGAATGGGGGCCCTATAACGTCCGGGTCAACGCTATAGCACCAGGTCATGTAGAGACTCCTATCATAACTCAACGGTGGGGTGATGCTGCCAAGAGAGAGGAGATTTTAAAGAAGATCCCGCTTGGTCGCCTTGCGCAGGTAGAAGACGTTGCTGGCGCAGCTCTGTTCCTTGCCAGCGAAGCATCTTCCTACGTTACCGGACACACATTAGTAGTTGATGGAGCGATAACTGACCATTGTTTCATGTAGCAAAATGATGACGTTTATATATCATCTTTATCTACACAATAAAAAGGCTTAAGGAGGCTGCTATGGCACGTGTAAGCATTATAGATCCACAGCAGGCACCCCCATTTATCAGGGAAGCATTCGAAAAAATGGAAGCTCAGAACCAGCGCATTATTAACTTATTTCGCGTTGCCTCACATAGCCAGCACATAGCAAGAAACTTTCTTCGTCTTGGGAGCGCCATCAAGCGCGATGAGGATTTCTCTCCCAAGCTCAGGGAGATAGCAATTCTTCGCGTGGGCTACCTTTGTGGTTCATTCTATGAGTATACAAAGCACGTTGTCCTTGGTAAAC
>DAOUFT010000058.1:0-3042 GCA_034429855.1 Dehalococcoidia bacterium | reverse complement strand
ACAATATCCGCTGCCGAAAGGCAGCCGCCCGGATGGCCGGCCTGACGGCGATAGATCATTGTCAGGCTCTTTTTTCGCAAGTAATTAGCCTGCTCTTTTAGATCTTTAATCAACTTATCGTCGTGGTTCATCATGCTCTTCAAGTGCTTTACAAACCGATATCATGCCGCAGCGCCTGCGTGCTTTCACACCAGTTACCAACATTCCAGCGCCCGTATACACCCATGCCACCCATCTCATCCTGTCCGAAGTATACGGGCACATGAATAAGAGACAGCCCGTCATATGCGTATGCCTTATTGAGGGCGGATTGCAGACTGCCTGCGGAAGATCCGCCATCGAGCGCAAGAATGCCCCTGATTGAAGATGCCCATTTGACGTAGTCGACCTCAACTGAATCTCCTGTGGCGAACTCCCGTCCGTACTGCGCAATTTGCAGGCCGGTGATCGCCGCCATCCTGCGGTTATCCAGCAAGAGGATACAGCCACGTGCACCGTGCTGGACACCATCGATCAGCACCTGCGGGTTCATTGTAAAGGAGCCGTCACCCGTAAAAGCCAGGCCGAAAAATTTCCTGTCCGCCGCAGCTGTAGAAAGCAGCGCCGATACGGCAAATCCCATATAGCTGGCGCCGGTATCGGTCAGAGTAAAGCCCGGGACTTCATCTTCAACGATCTGGAAACCGTTGGCCTGCACATCTCCGGCATCAAAAAACTTTATTACGTCTTTTTTGCTCCGGGCCCAGTGCTCAGCCGTTTTGATCACAGCTGGCTGCGTGAGCACCTCTTTCTTCCACACGTCATCGTAAAGCAGCGGATGACTGTAGCGTTGCTGCTTGAATCTGTCCCATTCCGAACGTTTATCGCTGCAGGAACTCAGCCATTCAGACTGTCCACGCCCTACTTTCACCGGGCCTTCTCGCAGCTCTTTAATCAACCTTTGGAGTGTGAGGCGAACATCGCCGACCAGGGCGATGGAGCCGCCCGACTGCTCATGGCTATTATAGTTGACGGCAGCCTCAATCTGAGCATTGATACTGATGACCTGCCTGATGCGCAGATAAGCTGTGCGCGAGCAGTCGGACTGGCATACGAAACGTGTACCGATTGCCAGCAGTAGGTCAGCGTTCTCCATGGCGTAATTTCCGCATAAAGAGCCTTTGGAGCCTCCCACAGTCATATTGCGGGGATTGCTGTAAGGCACCACACCGCTGGCGATAGGGGAAACCACAGCCACGGCATCGCACAGATCGAGCAATTCGCTGATTTCCTTCTCAGCCCCACGCGCTCCACCACCAACGCGTACGATTACCCTCTTTGCTTCCTTTAACAGATGAGCAGAAGTCGCATAATCGCCTTCTGCAGCCCCTATTGAAATGGACAATTTTTGAGGCAGCTCGTTAACTACGAATTGTCTTAAAACAGTTGTCTGTGTATTCATAGGCAGCAGCAAAAAGAATGGGCCTGCGCGATAGGGGTGATCGACGACGGTCTGCCCACGCCTGAGGGCGGTGGAGACAGCCAACGGCGTGTGCAGGGTATAGGCATGGCCTACTGTCGAACACATACGAAGAAAAAGGTTTTGCTCGTATTTGGGTATCTGCTGCATGTTGAATCCCTCGTCCTCTGTGGTTTCATCCCCGAACAGGTACCAAATTCCAAGACCATCGGAGGATGGAACAAGGGAGGCTGCCATGGCCTGAAGAGCTCCAGGCCCAATTGAGGTTATAACTGCGGCCTTCTTCCCCGTAGCCCAGCGTAGGGCGGATGCCGCGTGGGACGCCTCGATCTCATTGCGGACATTTAGCACCCTGACCAGTCCGGCGCCCTGATAAACCCGCAATACCTCGGCCACGTCGGTACTTCCATGTCCGAAAACGGCGAAATATATTCGCACGTCCTGCCTTAAAAGACCGAGTATCACAGCCTCGGACAGCGTGAGGTCATGTCGTCGTGGATATCCAGGGCTGGCTAAGGCAGCGTCCAGACTGCCGTATTTGGATATCGCTGCCACCCGCTCCTGTCGTGCTGCAGTGATCTGATCGTAAATCAACTTACTCTGAATCTCCCTGATATCATTCAATCCATTAGAATTTGCGTGTCCATTCTCTAGGCCATCGTTCGGCGATAACCTTCTTCTGAGTAAAGAACTCCAGGGCATCCAGGCTCTGGCCATGTAGGTCGCCAAAGAAACTGTCTTTCCATCCACTGAAGGGGAAGAAGGCCATAGGCGCCGCTATACCAATATTGATACCCATATTGCCCACCTCGACTTCGTAGCGAAATTTTCTTGCCGCCGCACCACTATCGGTAAATATACAGGCCATATTGCCGTAGCGGTTGGCGTTGATGATTTCTATCGCCCGATCTATACTTTCAACGTGTATCAATCCAAGCACCGGACCAAATAGCTCGGTATTGGCAACCTCGCCTTCAGGGGAAAGTCCATCCAGGACTGTGGGGCGTACAAAGCTGCCTTTCTCATAACCAGTGATCACTGTCCCCCTGCCATCAGCTAGCACGCGCGCACCCTCTTTTTCGCCCAGGCTTATAAAATGTTCGAGCCTGGCTTTGCTCTGGTGTGAGATGACCGGCCCCATCTGTACATTTTCATCAAGGCCATACCCGACAATTCTGGTTTTCGCCGCTTCAACAATCGCCTGTGTGAAACGATCTTTTGCATTTCCCACGGTTATAACCAGCGACCCCGCTAGGCAACGTTGACCGGCGCAGCCGAATGCGCTATCTGCCGTTATGCGCGCAGCCATCTCCATATCCGCATCAGGCATGATAACGATGGGATTCTTGGCTCCGCCCTGGCACTGCGCCCTTTTACCGTTGGCCGTAGCACGGCTGTATACATATTTCGCTACCGGCGTCGAGCCCACAAAGCTTACAGCTCGAATAGCCGGACTATCCAGCAGACCGTCCACGACATCCTTGGCTCCGTTGACGAGATTGAGCACACCCGGCGGGAATCCCGCCTTTTCTATCAATCTGAAAACATGCTGTAGCGTGCAAGGCACCTTTTCAGAAGGCTTG
>DAOUFT010000057.1:0-3864 GCA_034429855.1 Dehalococcoidia bacterium | reverse complement strand
AAAAGGGCGCAGGGTAGGAATTATCGGAGGAGGGGGGGGTAAAGTTGTGTTGGCGGCCGACCTGGCCGAAGAAGCCGGCCTGATAGTCCCGCCTCTCTCGTCCGAGATGAGAGAGCAGTTGAAGCCGATACTGCCCGCCATCTGGGACTGGCTGAGCAATCCGATCGACTTCTCGATCTGGGGCGACGATGCGGCGAAAGCGGGCGCAGTGCACCACCTTTTTGTGCAGAGCCCGGACTTTGATTGCATTATCATGCAGGTTTCCGATGATAACCCGATGCGCGATGACTGGTGGGTTATCGTGGTCCAAATGGAGGTGGACAGCATCATTGAGATGCACCGGCGACAGGTCAAGCCTGTCCTGGCGGTGCTGAGTGCGGCCAGGCCCGGCTATGAAGATCTGGAGGATGTCCGGTGGCGCACAATTATGCAGCAGCGATCACGCTTGACCACAGCGAAGGTACCAACTTTTTGTAGCGTTACAGAAGCCGTACAGGCATTGTCCAAATACGTAAATTACTGGGAAAAGAAAAGGTAAAGGCGATCGAGCAAATGGAGAGACGGGTTTTCAGGATTACATACAAATGTGATAAAACCCGTGCAAGAACGGGCAGGCTTGCCACTCTGCACGGAACGGTCAGTACACCGATTTTCCTGCCGGTGGGAAGTCAGGCTACGGTCAAGAGTCTTGACACTGCCGATCTAAAGAAGCTTGGCATTAAGATGGTCCTCTGCAATGCATATCACCTTTTTTTACGGCCCGGTATAGACCTGATTGAGTCAGCCGGCGGTCTGCATCAGTTCATGAACTGGAACCGCCCCATTTTGACCGACAGCGGAGGATATCAGATTTTCAGCTTGGCTAACCTGCGCAAGGTCACCCGTGAGGGGGTGGTATTTCGCTCGCATGTGGATGGCAGTGAACATAGAATAACGCCGGAGCTATCCATGGCCATGCAGGAGAGACTGGGTGCTGATATTATTATGGCCCTTGACATTTGTCCGAGTAGCACTGCAGGCAAAAAAGAACAGAGCAGGGCGGTGGCAGCAACCGTAGAATGGGCTGCCCGCTGCCGCAGATCGCACCGCGATACGGGACAGCACTTGTTCGGTATCATACAGGGAGGCACCTTTCTCGACCTGCGCAAGCAGTCGGTCGAACAAATCACGGCGCTGGATTTTCCGGGATATGCTATCGGCGGCCTGAGTCTGGGTGAGCCCAAAGCATTGATGTGGGAGACAATCGAATCGACCGTGCCGGAAATACCGGCTGACAAGCCGCGTTACCTGATGGGAGTGGGATCGCCCGATGATATAGTTGAGGGCATTTCTCGCGGTATCGATATATTCGACAGTGCCCTGCCCACCAGAGTCGCACGTAACGGCGGTCTGTACACCGAAAATGGACGGATTAATATAAGGCGTTCCACTTTCAGAGAGGCCATGGTACCAATTGAAGCAGGTTGTGAGTGCTTCACCTGCATCAACTATTCAGCAGCCTATTTGCATCACCTCTTCAGATGCGAGGAATTGCTCGCTTACAGGCTGGCTACCATACACAATCTGCATTTCATGCAAAGACTTATTGAGCAGTGCAGGCAGGCCATCGCTGACAGCACTTTCCCTGAATTTAAACGCGGTTTCCTTAAGTATTATAAGACCACTGACGAGAACAGGCGAATTGAGCAGAAAGCAGCAGCGCTACGTACAAAAAAGGCAAAAGATCTCAGGGGAAATCGTTAAGGTAATAAGCTCACATTATCGGTTCATACTTGCTGAATATCTGGCGTAATTACGATAAGTTCTGATCACGTCCTCGATACAAAGCATGCCCATCAGTTCACCGGTATTATTCTCATCCATCACGGGCAGATGACTGATATTATTCTGGCTCATGCGTTCAAGAGCAATATCAAGTTGCTCATTTGAGTAACAGACTATCAGATCGGTACTCATAACATCCTTAACCATTTTTGATATTCGTTCTGTCTTAGGCACCTGGACTATATCCAGGTTCGCGACGATGCCGATAATGGAGTCATGGTAAATTACAGGCAATGCATCCAGCCGATTGGCCTTCATTGTCATCTCAACCTCTTTTAGATTAGAGTCGACACTAACAGCAGCCTGGATCGGGTGCATGGCCTGTCTGACCGATAATCGTGTCAGCAACGGGATCATATATTCAAATTTATGAGCGGGTGATGCCGCTCTATTTGTTACCTGGTTTTCGTATATATAACTGTTACCGGATGAAAAATATGCCAGAACTACGGCAATCATGCAGGGAGCGAGCAAAACATAGCTGTTGGTCATTTCGCTGACCATTATCATGATCGCCAGAGGGGCTTTGGCTATTCCGCCGAATAATGCCATCATACCTACAATGACAAACGCATCGGGCTGCGGAGGGACAATCAACGTTAAATCTTTGAGAATCCACCAGACTATACCGCCTAACATGCCGCCAATCACCAGTCCGGGTGCAAACACGCCGCCACTTCCGCCGGAGCCTATCGATAAACCGGTGGCAACTATCTTCCCTATCAGGACTCCGATCATTACATAAACCGGCAAGGTGATAAAGTCTCCGTTTATTCCCAGTTGCACCCATCCGTATCCCTGGCCAAGCACCTGAGGCAAAAACATTCCTATCAGTCCAACAATAAATCCTCCGATTGCCGGTTTCAAATAGTTAGGAACTTTCAAGGACTTGAAAAGGTCACGAATTTTATAAAAGGTACGTCCATACAACATGCCAGCCAATCCACATGCCAGTCCTAACAGCATGTAACCCACTAATTGAAGCGGATTATTGAATTCAAGTCCGGGTGGTATGCTGAAAATTGGATTCCAACCGTTAAATGATGCAAATATCACATAACCTGTAATGGAGGCTATAAATGAAGGGAATATAGCATCGATCTCAAAGTCTCGCTTGTACAGTATCTCAGTTCCAAGCAGCGCCCCACCCAGAGGTGCTTTAAAAATAGCGCCGATTCCTGCGCCGATACCTACGGTAAGTGCTATTCTTCGATCACGGTCGTTGAGTCTTAATGCGTCCCCCAGTATCGAACCAAATCCGGCACTGATAAGCGCTATCGGGCCCTCTCTTCCGGCACTGCCTCCTGATCCAATTGTTATGGCAGAAGCGACCATCTTAATCCCTGGAACACGTGCGCGGATATGAGCATTTTGATTATGAAATGCGTTTATAGCGGCATCCGTGCCATGCCCCTCAGCCTCAGGCGCAAATTTAAATACAATTAGACCGCTTATCAGGCCGCCGAGAGTGGTGACCAGTGGTATGGCCCATAGCCGACTGATTGCAGTTACAACAGTCTGCCCTTCTCCCCCTGGCACGGGTGCAGTATACCCCGCACAGTATCCCAGCAGTAGTTGCGATGACCATTGAATAGCCAGATAGAACAGTATTGATGTGAAGCCTGCAACCAGACCTATTAAAATTCCCAGGGTCAACCATTTTCGTAAGTATCCGATATCAAGCAATCCGACGAATCGGAGAAGTAAATTGCGAAGAATACGGTATGCGCCTAATATGCGGCGAACCAAGCGCAGGTAGATTATATTCAGGGTCTTTTTCATTGCCCAAGATAAACAATCCGATCAAATCGAAGAATGCAGGTTGCCTGTGAAAATGATGATAAGTCTTCTCTATCGGATCTCTGTGATGAATATTAAATTTAACACGTTCCCGGTCCCATATCAATTGTGTGTAAGCGGCCATAACATATTGGACTTTTTAGAGGGGATTAAGAAATTGTCTATATAGTACCTGAGAGGCGATATATTGCCAATGCCTCGATGTGCTTTTTCGGTATTGTACCAAATGAGGTAATCCAT
>DAOUFT010000056.1:0-15505 GCA_034429855.1 Dehalococcoidia bacterium | reverse complement strand
ATGGATTACCTCATTTGGTACAATACCGAAAAAGCACATCGAGGCATTGGCAATATATCGCCTCTCAGGTACTATATAGACAATTTCTTAATCCCCTCTAAAAAGTCCAATATGTTATGGCCGCTTACACTAAATTGCATTATGTAGAGTTTTAAGGTAAAGTAATAGCAAGTGGTTTCTGTTTAGGTTAATGCCAGCTTCGGTAGATTGAATCTCGTTCTTTCTTCCATATCTTCTCATGTTGGATGACCGCAACTAAAAGCCATGAATATTAAATCAGGAGGTCATCACATGGGTTTCACCGACAAAACGATCACCTGTGCTGATTGCAACAAGGAGTTCACATTCAGCGCTACGGAACAGGAGTTCTACGCATCCAAGGGGTTCGCCAACGAGCCCAAGCGCTGCCCCGATTGCAGACAGGCCAGGAAATCAAACCGCGACGGCGGCAGGGCGGGCTACCAGCGAAAGATGTTCCCGGCGACCTGCGCGCAGTGCGGCAAGGAGACCGAGGTCCCCTTCGAACCGCGCCAGGACAAGCCGGTATACTGCAGCGATTGCTACAGCACCATCAATCCCAGAAGGTAGAAGCGACCGGTGGGGCGGGCGCAATGGAGCGGAAGGTACCCGCTCCCTCAAATAAAGGAGGAAAATCAGTTTAACCATGAATATATACGTGGGCAATTTGGCTTACGAAGTGACCGAGAGCGACATCCGGACCGAATTTGAAGCATTCGGTGAAGTCACATCGGTGGCCATCATCAAGGATAACTACAGCGGTCAGTCCAAAGGTTTCGGCTTCGTGGAGATGCCCAAATTGCAGGAAGGCCAGGCGGCCATCACCGGTCTCAACGGCAAGAAGCTAAAGGAAAGAGCCATCACAGTCAACGGCGCACGTCCCCGCGGCGAGGGTGGAGGTGGTGGACGTGGCGGCCGCGGTGGAGGAGGAAGGTCCTCCTTTGGAAACCGCGGCGGTTACGGCGGCGGAGGAAGGGGCGGACAGAGGCGCTACTAATCAAAAAAACTCAATCGCTCTGAGAAAATTGCGAAACGGCCCTTAACCGGGCCGTTTCCATTTCAGCTTGCCTTGCGGCAAATTTGTGACAAAGGTTTTTGACAGCCCCCTATTGTGTTGTTATAATACGGCAACAGGCTTCCATAATCCGTAAGGAAAACATGAAATGTACGTAGCGAACAGGGACAATGTCAGGATCGATCTCTTCTGCTGCGCCAGCAGTCTGGATCCGGAGGAGCTATCCAACGGAAACGGCACGCAGGGCATAGACCTCAGGGTGATCCCTCTGCCCTGTTCCGGCAAGGTGGACATCCTTTACCTTGCCAAGTCCTTCGAGACCGGCGCGGACGGCGTGGCAGTGGTCACCTGTAAAAAGGGCGATTGCCGTTACATAGAGGGCAACCTGCGCGCCGAGAAGCGGGTGGAGGCGGTGGATGCGCTGCTGGAGGAGATCGGGCTGGGACGGGGCAGAACGATTATGATCCGGCTGGACGAACGCGGCGTGGAGGAGATCAAGAGGGAGCTGACCGATTTCCGCGGCAGGATAAAGGCATCGCCGCGCAGCGCGTACGCGGGCGACGAGCAGGAACTTGATAAAGAATAGAGGTGATCTTGTGAAACCTGACAGCAGACTGGCCGAGAAGATCGAGGGCAAGGATTTTATTATTACGGCGGAATACCTGCCTCGGCCCGGCGCCGACGCCGCCGGCGTAGAGAAGTGCGCGCCGGCCTTGCGGAAGGGTGTCGTTGCCGTAAACGCGGCCGACAACCACTACGGCGTGGCCATGTCCAGCCTGGCGGCATCGCTGATACTGCTGAAGGCCGGCATCGAGCCCGTTTATCAGATCGTCACGCGGGACAGGAACCGCATCGCCCTGCAGTCGGACCTGCTGGGCGCGGCTGCGCTGGGAATACGGAACGTACTCTGCCTCAGCGGTTACCATCAGACGCTGATCGGCTGCCCCGACTCGGCCAACGTCTTCGACATCGATTCCATACAGCTAATCGCTGCCGTAAACGACATGGTGGAAAAGGGCGTTCTGTTGGACGGGCGGAAGATAGAGGGCGCTTTCTCGCTGCTGGTGGGCGCGGCCGCCAATCCGGCTCTCAGGCCGCTTGAACTCAATATCCTGCGCATGAAAAAGAAGGCCAGGGCCGGGGCCAGGTTTTTCCAGACACAGGCCGTGTTCGATGTCGAGGAATTCAGACTGTGGCTAGACGCACTGAGAAGCGAAGGGATCGCGCAGAGCAGTGCCGTACTGGCGGGCGTTATGCCGCTTACGGGCGCGGCCGAGGCCAGGAAACTTAACAGCACATTTACAGATTCAAGCATACCCGAAGAGGTGATCAAACGTCTGGAATCGGCAGGGGACGAAGAGGCCCAGCGAAAAGAGGGGATCGCCATCTGCGCCGAGACTATAGGCAGGCTGAAAGACCTGCCTGGCCTGCGCGGCATACACATATTCTCGGGCGGCAACGAAGCCGCCGTGCCCGCGCTCGTTCCCGCAACGCTTTGAACGGGGATTCGAAATATGCCTGACAAGTATCACATCAAGACCAGACCGGTGCCGCCGCGGCGGCCCCGCATCGGACGCTGCGGCGTGGTCGACTGGCGCGAGGACTGCGCCGGCTGCCATAACTGTGTCAAGCGGGCCTGCGTCTTCGACCGCTACCGAGAGGAGGCCAATTATATCCGCAACATGCGTGAGATGGACGCCCTCTTTTTCCAGTGCATGGGATGCTTCACCTGCGTGCAACAGTGCACCAAGGGGTTGCTCTCACTTTCCATTAACCCCGTCTATGAGCGCCTGGGCAACAGCTACTGGACACCGCAGGTGATCGAGACCACCTGGGCGCAGGCCGAGACGGCCCGCATACCGGTCTCGGGCGCCGGGTACCGGGGACCCTTCTCCGGTGCGGGGTTCGACTCGATGTGGACCGATATGTCGGAGATCGTGCGGCCCACGCGCGACGGAATACACGGCCGCGAATACATCAGCACGGCGGTGGATATCGGCAGGAAGCCGTCAGTGCTGCAGTTCGAAGAGGGCGCGTCGATTAACGGCCTTCCACCGCTGGTCGACATACCCATACCCATGATCATCGATATGATGCCGCAGGGCTACCGGCTGCCCAACCTGCTCCCCATCTTCAAGGTGGTGGCCGAGCGCACGGGCACCATCGCCATCGTCGATTTCAATGACTGGGACCTGCTGGGCAACGATCTGGAGCAGTACCTGCCCGGCCTGGCGCCCTATCTGTCTCCTGCTTCGGCGGTACCCGACCGCGCTATGTTGAAGAGAATTAGGCTGGTGGAGGTGGGTGACGGCGACGGGCTGGAGCAGCGCATAGCGAAGCTGAAGGACGCCAACCCCGCCATCGTGGTGTCGGTCAGGATAGACCTGGACGCCCGCGGCCTGGAACGCAGCCTGGAGCTGGCCGGGGAACCTTATATCGAAGCCCTGCACCTGGCGGCCGACGCCAGCGGCAACGAGCTCAACGCCCAGAGACCCCGCTTCATCAAGGACATGCTGCGTCAGGTTCATACCGAGCTGGTCCGGCGCGGCATCAGAAATGAGGTCACGCTGATAGCCGGAGGCGGCATCGCACTGCCGGAGCACATGGCCAAGCAGATCATCTGCGGCGCCGACCTGGTCTCCGTCGACCTGCCCTTTTTGATTTCGTTGGAATGCACTCTATGCCGGCAGTGCAACGACGGGATGAACTGCCGGGCCGGTATACCGGAAATAGATACGGACTACGGCGTGGGACGCATGGTCAATTTGATAGCGGCCTGGCACGACCAACTGATCGAGGTAATGGGCGCCATGGGCATACGCGACGTGCGCCGCCTGCGCGGCGAGGCGGGCAGGGCATTGTTCTACGAGGAACTTGAGGAGGCAAGCTTTGGCAAACTCTTCGGTAAAAGAAATAACAGCTGAGCAGGACCTTCCGCAGAGCACGCTCGAGACGCTGGTGCCGCAGGTCGAGGTTCAGCGCGTCATAAAACCTGCGCCGCCGCGCTTCCGCAACGAGCTGTCCAAGTATATTATCCGCCGCAGCGACGCCTGCAAGCTATGCGGCAAATGCGCCGAGGTCTGTCCCCGTGGCGTTCATGTTCTCAAGGGGGGGTACAAGTATTTCGCCTCGCCCCGGCAGAACGTGTGCATCGGGCCGTCCTGCAAAGATACGGGGCATTACTGCGTCGACCTCTGCCCCAACGGCGCGCTCAAGATGGTGGAGAACCCCATGATGAAAGTGTTGGGCGACTACCGCTGGACCTCCGACCTGATACTGGCCACCTGGAAGATGGCGGAGACAGGTGCTCCCCCCGCGCCCGAATACGGATTTCAATACGAATGCGGCAACTCGGGCGGCGGGTTCGACCGCCTTCGCTTCAAATTCCCCGACAGGCCGCCCGTGGAGCTGTCGCCGGATGAGATCGACACCAGCCTGGAGCTGAACCGCCGCGGGGACGGAAGGCCGCAGATCAGGATCGATGTCCCCTGGTACGGAGGCGGAATGTCCTTCGGGTCGGTCAGCAACGTGACTCAGCTTTCCAAGGCGCGCGCGGCCGTGGCCTTCAATACCTTCACCTGCACGGGCGAGGGCGGATACATGGAGAGGCTGCGCCCCTACGACGAGCATACCATCACACAGGTCGCCACGGGGTTGTTCGGCGTGCGTGAGGAGACCATCCAGCGCGTGCGCATAGTGGAGTTCAAATACGCGCAGGGCGCCAAGCCTGGGCTGGGCGGGCACCTGCTGGCGGACAAAGTCACCCCGGCTGTAGCTAAAATGCGCGAGACGGTAACCGGCATCTCCCTCTTCTCGCCCTTCCCCTTCCACAGCGTGTACTCCATCGAGGACCACAAGAAGCATATGGACTGGATTAAGCATATGAACCGACATGCGCTGGTCTCGGCCAAGGTATCCACACCCGCCGATGTGGACATGGTGGCGGTAGGGAGCTATTCGGCCGGCGCGCATATCGTGCACATGGACGGCGGCTACGGCGGCACCGGCGCCGCGCCCGACATCGCCAAGAAAAACATCGCCATGCCCATCGAGTACGCCATAGTAAAGGTACACGATTTTCTCACCAGGGAAGGAGTGCGCGATAAAATAACGCTGATGGCCAGCGGCGGCCTGCGCAACGCGCACGATATAGCCAAGGCCATCGCGCTGGGCGCCGACGGCGTGGTGGTGGGCACGGGCGAGCTGGTAGCGCTGGGCTGCGTCCGCTGCGCCCGCTGCGAGAGCGGGCGGGGATGTCCGCGCGGCATCGCCACCACCGACCCCGAGCTGCAGAACCAGTTCAATGTGGAGTGGGGCTCGCAGAGAATAATCAATCTGTGCACCGCATGGCGCATCGAGCTGGTGGCCATCCTGCGCAGGCTGGGCCTGCGCAGTGTGCGCGAGCTGCGGGGACGCAGCGACCTGCTGATGCACCTCGACTACAGCAATGACGGGGGTCAGGCGTAATGAAACGCGAACTGATCGAGCTGTTGCTGGAATCGCGCGCCGGGCTGGTGCGCGAACTGCAGCCGGCCACGCCCGATCGTAAGATCGAGGAGGAGGGCGGCTGCGGCGTGGTCGGTTTCTGCTGCTCGCAGCCGGTGGCGGCCAGGCATATCTATGAGCCTTCCCGGCAGATGCACAACCGCGGCAACGGTAAGGGAGGTGGCATAGCAGCGCTGGGATTCGTGCCCGAACAGCTGGGCGTCAGCCGCGAAATGCTGGAAGACCACTATATGCTGCATGTTGCCTTTCTGGATACAGGGATTTTAAATGAGCTGGAGGAAAAGCACATCGCTCCGTGTTATGAGGTCGGAGCCAGGCAGAAACTCGATACTGTGGAAGACTGGATGGCGGTGGAGGGTCTGGAAGCAAAACCTCCCGACGTCTACCGCTACTTCGTGCGCGCCAGGAAGGATGCGCTGGACGCCTTCATCGAGAAGAACAGGCTATTTGAAATGTCGCGGGAGGGGGCCGAGGCGGAGTTCATCAACCAGAACAGCGTGCGGCTCAATCAGGAGTATTACGCCTCGCTGGGGGAGCAGAAGGCCTTCGTCATGTCCGAAGGCAGGAACATCATGATACTCAAGGTGGTCGGCTATGCCGAGGCCATCGTCAAATATTATAAGATCGAGGATCTGCGCGCACATGTGTGGATCGCGCACCAGCGCTTCCCCACCAAGGGGCGCGTGTGGCATCCCGGCGGCGCGCATCCCTTCGGCGGGATCAACGCCGCGCTGGTGCACAACGGCGACTTCGCCAACTACCACTCGGTGTGCGAATACCTGGCCGAGCGGCGCATCCATCCCCAGTTCCTGACCGACACCGAGGCATCGATATTGATGTTCGACCTGCTGCAGCGCACCTACGGCTATCCGCTGGAGTATATTATCGAGGCGCTGGCGCCCACCTCCGAGCTGGATTTCGACCGCCTTCCGCAGGACCGGCAGGCTATATACAGGGCCATACAGGCCGCGCATATACACGGCTCGCCGGACGGGCCCTGGTTCTTCATCATCGCGCGCTCGCTGCCGGAAAGCAGGGCCTTCCAGCTGATGGGCATTACCGATACCGCCATGCTGCGTCCCCAGGTCTTCGCCTTCTGCGATGGCGAGGTGCAGGTGGGGCTGATCGCCTCTGAGAAGCAGGCCATCGATGCCACGCTGCAGAGCCTGCATGCCGACGATAGCCGCATCTGTCCGGTGGCCGACCGCTACTGGAACGCCCGGGGCGGCAGCCATACGGACGGCGGCGCCTTCATCTTCGACCTCAAGCCGGACGCCGGCGGCCGCCTGCGCATCTCCTGCTCCGACAAGTTCGGCGCGCCTGTGCCCATGCCGCGCGCTACGGAATCATGCGATTTCTCTGCAACGCCCGTGAAGGTGGACGATCGTCTTCGGGATGAGATACTGCGGATGTTTGAAAGCGGCGCTGCGGAGATCTTTAAATACCTGTCCGGTCATATGGAGAAGTGGTCTTACGATGAGCTGCGCTCCGCCCTCGCCGCCGTCGTTGGTATAGCGGCGGGGCGCGGCCATACCGCCGGGGCAATCGAGGCGCTCACCCTGCTCAACGACCGCAGGTACCCCACGGGCGATAAGAAGCGAAATCACGTGTTGCACCTGGTGCGCGGCGCGCTCTACCGCATATTCGACGGACTTCCCTCCATCGATGCGGATAAGGAAGACGGTTGCGCATACCGGCTGATCGATCACGGCAGGCGCGGGCTGCTGCGGCCGCCGCGCAATGGGGAGAACACCCTGGTGATCGATGTGCGCGGGTTCGCTCCGGAAGGGCCGGAGAGCGATGCCAGCCTGTTGATGGACGCCTATCTGCTGGGCTGGCGGAATTTCATCAGTTACAACTGTAGCGGCCAGAGGTTCCTCGGCTGCGGGCTGGGCCCCGGCTCGGAGGGCGTTACCATCGATGTCTACGGCAGCTCGGGCGACTACCTGGCCTCGGGCATCGACGGACTGACCATAAACGTGCACGGCAACGCCCAGGACCAGGTGGGCCAGATCATCAAGAGCGGCAAGCTGGTCGTCTACGGCGACGTGGGCCAGACCTTCATGTACGGCGCCAAGGGCGGATCCGTCTATATCATGGGTAATGCGGCGGGCAGGCCGCTGATCAACTCGGTGGGCAGCCCCCGGGTGGTGATCAACGGCACCTGCCTGGATTTCCTGGGAGAGTCCTTCATGGCCGGGGATGTGCTCAATGGAGGCGGCTTCGTCATACTCAACGGCGTGGCCTTCGACGATGAGGGGCGCCTGCAGCCGCTCAAGGAGCCCTATCCCGGCAGCAACCTCTTCTCGCTGGCCTCGGGAGGCGCCATCTATATTCGCGACCCGCGCCAGCAGGTCGTGTGGCAGCAGTTGAACGGCTGCGGCTTCTACCGCATGGCGGACGAGGACTGGGAGCTGATATTGCCCTACCTGCGGGAGAACGAGCGGCTGTTCGGCATCAGGGTCGAGGAGCTGCTGACGGTGGACGGTCAATTGCTCAAGCCGTCGGAGGTCTACCGCAAGGTGGCCCCGGTCAGGGTGGCCGCCCTGGGCAAGAAGTCGGACGAGCCGGCGCTTACCGAGACGGAGCTGCTGACCGTGTCGACCGGAGAATAGTGATAGAAACGGTGTAATGATATGACGATTGTGATCAGCAAGAAGAGAAAGACAGCCGGGCTAAGGCCGCAGGTGGAGGAGATGTCCGGCGTGAAGCTGGACGCCTGCTACCAGTGCAGGAAGTGCTCGGCCGGATGTCCCGTGGCAGTGTCGGCCAAATCCGCGCCGTCGGAGATCATACGGCGTTTGCACCTGGGGGCTGGGGACGAGCTGCTGGAGAGCGGGCTGGTCTGGATGTGCCTGTCCTGCGAGACGTGCTACGGCCGCTGTCCCATGCAGATCAACTTCCCCGCCGTGATCGATGCCCTGCGCAGCCTTTCGATTGCAAAGGGGATTAAGGCGCCCAGGGGGAACATGCCGCTGTTCAACCGCATGTTCCTGGAGAACGTGAAGATATTCGGGCGCTCCTACGACCTGTCCATGATCATGGGCTACAAGCTGGGCAGCGGCAAGATCATGGACGACGTTGGCAAGTTCCCGGCCATGCTGGGCAAGGGCAAGATGGCGCTGCTGCCGCCCTCGGGCGCGGATAAAAAGTCCGTGCGGCGCATCTTCGACCATACCGTGGCCAAAAAGGTAAAAAGCAGATGAGGTACGCATATTATCCGGGATGTTCGTCCCACTCCACGGCGCGCGACATGCACGAGTCTGCCGCGGCCGTGGCGAAGGCGCTGGGCATCGAGCTGGTCGAGCTGGACGGCTGGTCCTGCTGCGGTGCCACCGCCGCGCACCAGACCGACCGGCTGCTGGCGGCCTCGCTGCCGTCCGCCAACCTGCTGCTGGCGCAGCGCGCGGGGCTGGATACCGTGGTGACCTGCGCGGCCTGCTACAGCCGCATGAAGGCCGCCAACCATGAGGTGTCGTCCTCACCCGCTATGCGTAAGAAGGTTGCCGAGGCCGTGGGCAGCGACTACGACGGCTCCGTGCCCGTACGGCACATAGTCGAGGTGCTGCTGGAGGACGTCGGCATAGCCAAACTGAAGAAAAGCCTGGCGCGCTCGCTCAGCGGGTTGAAGGTCGCCTGCTACTACGGCTGCCTGCTGGTGCGTCCCCACGATGTCACCGGCTTCGATGATGCGGAGAACCCGGTCTCGCTGGACCGCCTGGTGGAGGCCATGGGCGGCCGGAGCGTGGAGTGGCCCTGCAAGGTGGACTGCTGCGGGGGAGGGCTGAACCTGACGCGCACGGACGAGGTGGTGAGGCTGTCCAACTCCATCATAGATATGGCCAGGGCATCGGGCGCCGACTGCATCGCCGTGGCCTGCCCCATGTGCCAGGCCAGCCTGGACCTCAGGCAGAAGGATAGCAAGGGCGGCGAGCGTCGCCTGCCTATAGTTTACATAACACAGCTACTGGGCTTGAGTCTGGGCATCGAGCCCGGAGAGCTGGGACTTAACAGGCTGATGGTATCGCCGGACGCGGTGCTGCGGGCTGTGGGCTCGAAAGGATCGTAAAAGGTAACCGTGATATGAGTGAAGAGATAAAGAAAAAGACGGGCGCGGTGCTGGTGCAGGGGGGCGGCATCGCCGGCATACAGGCGGCGCTGGACCTGGCCGGGTCGGGCTTCAAGGTCTATCTGGTGGAGCGTTCGGCCGCCATCGGCGGCATGATGTCGCACCTGGACAAGACCTTCCCCACGGGCGACTGCGCCACCTGCATCGTATCGCCCAAGCTGGTGGAGTGCGCGCGCAACCTGAATGTCGAGATACTGACGCTGTCCGAGCTGGCCGGCCTGCAAGGCGAGCCCGGCAATTTCACGGCCACGGTCAGGAGATTTCCGCGCTACGTGGACGAGGAAAAGTGCACGGCCTGCGCGCAGTGCACGGATGTATGTCCGGTGGAGGTGCCCAACCACTTCGATCGGGAGATGGGCACGCGCAAGGCCATCGCCAAGCATTACGCCCAGGCCACGCCCAACATCTTCGGCATTCTGAAGAACGGCCATTCTCCCTGCAAGGTGGCCTGCCCGGCCAACATCAACGTGCAGGGGTATATACAGCTGATCAAGAAGAAAGAGTACGTCAAGGCGGTCAACCTGATCAGGGAGCGGAACCCGCTTTCCGCCATCTGCGGGCGCGCCTGCAACCATCCCTGCGAGGCAGTCTGCACGCGCGGCCAGTTGGACGATCCGGTGGCCATACGGCTGCTCAAGAAGTTCGCCTCCGACCGCGAGATGGAGCTGGTGGAGTCGGGGCAGATCGCGCTGCCGGAAGAGAAGACGCCCCCGCCGGGCGCGAAGAAGGTGGCCGTGATCGGCGCCGGGCCGGCCGGGCTGACGGCAGCTGCCGACCTGGCCGATCGCGGATATGCAGTTACCATTTACGAGGCGTCGTCCGCCGCCGGCGGCATGCTGCGCTGGGGCATACCCGGCTACCGGCTGCCCAAGAACATACTCGACTACGAGGTGGAGCTGATACGCCGCAAGGGCGTGGTATTTAAATACGACTGCCGCATCGGCAGGGATATCGAGTTCGGCCGGATCAGGCAGGAGAGCGACGCCGTCTTCGTGGGCGTGGGTGTGCAGGTCAGCCGCAGACTGGGCGTGGAGGGTGAGGAAAAGTCCGGCATCGGCTACGGCGTGGAGTTCCTCAGGCAGGCCGCCGACAAGAGTAATCCGCCTGAAGTTAAGGGCAAGGTGGTGGTGATCGGCGGCGGCAACGTGGCGGTGGACGTGGCGCGCACGGCGCTGCGCCTGGGCGCGGAGAGCGTGGAGATGGTGTCGCTGGAGCAGCGGGACGAGATGCCGGCTTTGCCGGAGGAGGTCGCCGACACACTTGCTGAGGGAATTAAAGTAACCAACGGCTGGGGCCCGCGCCGCATACTGGGAGAAGGTTCAGTGACGGGCGTTGAGTTGAAACGCTGCGCCAGCGTATTTGACAGCGATGGCCGCTTCTGCCCGGCCTACGATGAAAAGACATTGAAGACAGTGCAAGCGGACCATATCATTGTCGCCATCGGGCAATCGCTGGACAGGAACTTCATCGGCGCTGCCGGGCTGGATATCGAGCGCGGCTGCTTCAAGGTGGACCCGGTAACGTTCGAGACATCCGCTGCGGGTGTGTTCGCCGGCGGCGACAGCGTGTCGGGTCCCGCTTCCATCATACAGGCGGTGGGCGCGGGCAAGAAGGCCGCCGAGTCCATCGACCGCTATCTCAGGAACCAGGACCTGCGCGGCGGACGCTTCGAGGACACAGTGAAGCCGCTGCCCGAGGAGCTGCTGCCGTCCCTTTCAGGGAAGCAGAAGAGCGCGCGGGCCGTGCCGGAACATCTGTCGGTAGAGAAGAGAAAGAACAACTTCCTGGAGACCGAGGGGGGATTAAGCGAAGAGGCGGCGCTGGCCGAGAGCGAGCGCTGTCTCAACTGCGCGCTATGCTCCGAGTGCCGCGAGTGCGTGGGCGCCTGCGAGCAGAACGCCATAGACCATTACATGGGACAGCGTGAGGTCAAATTGGAGGTGGGCTCGGTCATACTGGCCCCCGGCTTCGAGGAGTTCCCTGCGGAGAGGAAGGGCGAGTTCGGCTTCGGCCGCTATGCCAACGTATTGACCAGCGTGCAGTTCGAGCGCATGTTGTCCGCCTCCGGCCCCTTTGAGGGTCGCGTGGTGCGGCGTTCCGACGGCAAAGAGGCGCGTCGCATCGCCTGGATACAGTGCGTGGGCTCGCGCGACGAGAAGTGCGGCAACGGCTACTGCTCGTCGGTGTGCTGCATGGTGTCGACCAAGCAGGCGCTGGTGGCGTCCGACCACGCGCCCGGGCTGGAGGCCTCGATCTTTTATATGGACATACGCGCGCACGGCAAGGACTTCGACCAGTATTACGAGCGCGCTGCAAACAGCGGAAATATAAATTACATCAGGAGCATGCCCTCGCGCGTGCTGCAGGTGCCCGGCACGGGCGACCTGCGCCTGCAGTATTACGGCGATAAAGGCGAGATGCAGGAGAAGGAGTTCGACCTGGTGGTGCTGTCGGTGGGCATGCAGGCGGGCGTAGAGGCCCGGGAGACCGCCTCGAGGCTGGGCATCGATCTGAATGAGTACGGGTTCTGCGCCACCGACCGACTGTCGCCGCTGGAGACGTCGCGTCCCGGCGTATACGTGGCCGGCGCCTTCCAGGAGCCCAAGGACATACCCGAGACGGTCACGCAGGCCAGCGCGGCGGCCTCGCTGTCCATGGATCTGCTGGCCGGTGCCCGCAACTCTTTGATCACCAAGCCGGTCTATCCCGAGGAGCACGATATCAGCGATGAGGAGCCCAGGGTCGGCGTATTCGTCTGCCACTGCGGCAAGAACATCGCCTCCGTGGTGGATGTGGAGAAGGTGGCGCAGGCGGCCGCGCAGCTGCCGGGGGTGGTCTTCGCCACGCACACCATGTATACCTGTGCCGATTCCAGCCTGAACAATATCAGGGATATGATTCACAGGCACCGGCTCAACCGCGTGGTGGTGGCATCCTGCACGCCGCGCACGCACGAGCCCATCTTCCGCGAGACGCTGCGCGAGGCGGGTCTCAACCCGTATCTGTTCGAGCTGGCCAACATACGTGACCAGTGCTCCTGGGTGCACTCGGCTGAACCCGAGCAGGCCACAGCCAAGGCCACGCAGCTGATGAAGATGTCGGTGGCGCGCGCCAGGCTGCTGGCGCCGTTGACGGGAACTTCCTTCGCCGTGGACCAGACGGGACTGGTCATCGGCGGCGGCGTGAGCGGCATGACCGCGGCGCTGGCGCTGGCGGGCCAGGGCTTCAAGGTGCACCTGGTGGAGAAGTCCGGCAGGCCGGGCGGCAACGCGCGCGATTTGCATTACACGCTGGAGCACGAGGAGATACAGCCCTTCGTGGCGGGACTGGTCGGGCAGGTGGAGGACAGCCCCAATATCGTGCTGCATCTGAACACCGAGGTGACGAACGTATCCGGCTTCATCGGCCAGTTTTAGGTAGGTCTGTTCATGGATGGGATCGAGAGCCAGGTGTCCTGCGGCGCCATCATCCTGGCCACCGGCGCCGAGCCGGCCGCGGCCAGGGGGTACCTGCACGGCGTGGACGGCAGGGTGATAACGCAGCTCGACCTGGAGAGACAGCTTAACAAAGGCGATTCCGTCTGGGCCGGCAAGAACGTGGTGATGGTGCAGTGCGCCGGCTCGCGCAACGAGGAGCGGGCCTACTGCAGCCGCATCTGCTGTTCGATGGCGGTCAAGAACGCGCTCAGGATCAAGCGGGACGATCCCTCGGCCAATATATACGTGCTGTACCGCGATATCCGCACCTACGGGTTCCGCGAGAGATATTACAAACAGGCGCGCGAGGCGGGAGTGATATTTATACGCTACGACCGGGATGCACCTCCGGTTGTTAATAATGAGAACGGACTTCGGGTCGGTCTCAAGAGTCCCGATTTACCCGAGCCGATCGAGATCGAGGCGGACAACGTGGTGCTGAGCACCGGCGTGGATGCCGCCGGGGGGAACAGGCGTCTGGCCGACATGCTGAAGGTGCCGGTCAATGCCGACGGCTTCTTCGTCGAGGCGCACATGAAGCTGCGTCCCGTGGAGTTCGCCACCGAGGGCATCTATCTGTGCGGGCTGGCGCATTCGCCCAAGCACCTGGACGAGAACATCTCGCAGGCGCGCGCGGCGGCTTCACGGGCCTCGGTTGTGCTGTCCAAGTCGTACCTTGAGGTGGGCGCGCAGGTATCGCGCGTAGACCAGTCCAAATGCATCTCCTGCATGACCTGTGCCAAGGTCTGTCCTTACGGCGCGCCCACGGTCAACGCCGACCGCAAGGCCGAGATAATCGCCGCCAAGTGCATGGGCTGCGGCATCTGTGCCGCCGAATGTCCTGCCTGCGCCATACAGCTCAACCACTTCGTGTCGCGGCAGTTCAAAGACATGCTGGACGAGTTATTCAAAGAGATAAAAGAAGAGACGAAGCCGGCTGAGCCGGAGAAGAGCGGTGTGCTATGAAAGATAACCAGACCACCATCGTAGCCTTCTGCTGCATCTACTGCGCCTATGCGGCGGCCGACCTGGCCGGCTCCATGCGCCTGCAGTATCCCTCCAACGTGCGGATAATACGCACGCCCTGCACGGGCCGGCTGGAGGTGGAGTACTTCCTCAAGGCCCTGGATAACGGCGCGGACGGCGTGCTGGTGGCGGGATGTGAGGAGGGGAGCTGCCATTTCAAGGAAGGGAATTTAATAGCCAAACGTCGCGTGGCCTATGCCCGCAAGTTTCTGGATGAGAGCGGGCTTGAGCCGGAGCGTCTCAAGATGGTCAACGTGAGCGCAGCCGGGGCAAGACAGTTGACCGAGCATATAAAGGAGATGGCCGAGACCGTTAACAGGCTGGGTCCCAGCCCGCTGAACACGGCCAAACAGTCCGTCCGACAGGAGGCAAAGCTATGATAGTCGCAGAGAGAAAGAGCATCAACGAACTTGTGGATATGCTGCCCAACGGCTCCAGGATACTGGTGCTGGGCTGCGGCACCTGCGTGACCGTCTGCCTGGCCGGCGGAGAGAGGGAGGTCAGCATCATCGCCTCTGCGCTGCGCATCGCGTCCCGCACCAGGGGGCTGGACTACCAGGTCAGCGAGCTCACCATCGAGCGCCAGTGCGACAACATCTTCATTGAGCAGGCCGCCGAGGCCATTGAGAAAGCCGACGTGGTGCTGTCGCTGGGCTGCGGCGCCGGTGTGCAGGCCATCGCCGAGCGCTACCTCAAGAAGCCGGTCTACGCCGGGCTCAACACCAAGTTCCTGGGCATACTCGAGGAGAGGGGCATGTGGACCGAGAAATGCGCCCAGTGCGGGTCATGCGTGCTGCACCAGTACGGCGGCATCTGTCCCGTCCCGCGCTGCGCCAAGCACCTGCTGAACGGCCCCTGCGGAGGTTCGAGGGAGGACCGCTGCGAGGTCAGGCCGGACCGTCCCTGCGCCTGGCAGTTGATCTACCAGCGTTTGAAGGGCATCGGGCAGCTGGACAGGCTGGAGAAGATCGAGCCCCCCAAGCAGTGGAGCGCGAGCCTGAGCGGCGGGCCGAGGGTTATAATTCGCGAGGACCACCGGATATAAAAACTCAATTTAAATAGATAAAAGGACTTAGAGTTAAAGTGTAATCGAGGAGATATTATAAAGATATTATGAGATGCTTTAGCCTCGATGGTAATTTTGTTCTTATTTTAATATCAGAACTTGGTCTGAAAAATAATATTGAATATATGATATCTTAGATTTGTCATTAACCACGAGCTTTGACCCACCCATTTTCATGTAGATTGACCCACCCGGGCAGGTGGTATTTTTTCACGGTCAGGTCATGATGTCAACAACCTCCTTTCTGCGGTGCGGTGATTGCCTCTGGC
>DAOUFT010000055.1:0-1862 GCA_034429855.1 Dehalococcoidia bacterium | reverse complement strand
ATGGATTACCTCATTTGGTACAATACCGAAAAAGCACATCGAGGCATTGGCAATATATCGCCTCTCAGGTACTATATAGACAATTTCTTAATCCCCTCTAAAAAGTCCAATATGTTATGGCCGCTTACACTGTCTAATTTTCTGCCAGTTTATGTGTTATAATCTCGTCAACATTCGATCCCGTAAAGTGCCGTATTTTGGTTGTAAGTGGCCGGAGTAAAGGTTGACATAGCCAAGATTTAAAAAGGCTTAAATACAGCATGGCAAATCCACGTAAACCATCTTCAACCAAATCCACGACCAAAAGCAGGATTAGTGCCAGCCTGGCCGACCAGGCCGCTCTTGGTCAGGCCCTGCTTCAGAGCACCAGCGCCGGCATCTACATAGTACAGGACGGCAACTTCGTCTACCTCAGCCCTTTTTTCGAAACCCTTACAGGATATTCCATTAAGGAGCTGTTGGGGCAGGAGTCACTCAAGCTCGTGCACCCCGACGACCGCGAGATGGTGCGCAGAGCGGCCGCCGGCATGCTGAAGAAACAGGACCGTCAAAGTCCTTATGAATATCGCTTCCTCAAGAAAAACGGCGACGTGATGTGGGTGATGGAGACGGTCTCATCTATCAACTACAAAGGGCGGCGCGCCACGTTGGGCAGCTTCATGGACATCCACCAGCGCAAGATACTGGAGGAAGCCGTTGTAAAATCGGAACAATTGCACAGCGCCATGCTTTCACAGATGTACGACGCATGTTTCGAGGTTGATCTGGCCGGCCATTTCATTTTTACCAACAGTTCCATGTGTGTCAGCCTTCGCTACAACCTACACGAGTTGGACGGCAAACACTCCGACACGATAATACCTGAGGAAGATCGAGAGAATGTCTTCAAGGCCTTTAGCCAGGTCTTTAAATCCGGCCAGACCAGAACTGGTTTCACGCACAGGGTCAAACGCAAGGACGGCATCGTTATAACGGTGGAAACCTGTATCTCGCCATTGAGGGAAGCAACGGGCCGGATAACCGGATTTATCTGCGTCAGTCGGGATGTTACGGAAAGCATGCGCCTGCAGAAAGCTCTGTCACAGTCCGAGGAATTACATCGAACTATTATCGAGCAGATGTATGACTCATATTACGAGGTGGACCTGGCAGGCAATTTCACATTCGTCAACTATTCAGTTTGCGAAAATTTGCTTTATTCCAAGGAGGAGCTGCTGGGAAAGAATTTCAGCTTCGTCGTCCCTCCGGATGAGATTAAGAATATGTTCCTGGCCTTCAACCAGGTATTCAGAACCGGACAACCCAACAAGGCATTTTCGCACAAGATACTGCGCCGCGACGGCAAAGTGCTTTATGCGGAAAGCTCTATAGCGCTGCGCCGGGACGAAAAGGGCCAGCCGATAGGCTTTCGCAGCATATCGCGCGACATAACCGAGCGTAAACAGCTTGAGGAAGCCCTGCTGGAGGAAAAATACTTCACCGACTCGGTACTCGATAGTCTGCCCGGTATTTTTTACGCACTGGATGAAAACGGGAGATTGATCAGATGGAATAAAAACGAGGAAAAGGTGACCGGCTATTCCAGCGCTGAGTTGCTCAATATGGATGCCCTGCTTACCATAGCCGAGGAAGAACGGGAGATAGTATCATCGAAGATTGCTGAGGTTTTTTTAAAGGGTTATTCTTCGGTTGAAACCCTGATTTTATCCAAAGACGGGAAGAAAATGAGATATCTGCTGACCGGCGCCCGTGTAGATATCGGCAACAAACCCTATCTCGTCGGAATGGGCTTAGACATCTCGGAGCGCATACAGGCCGAGCAGGCTTTGAAGCAGAGCGAGGAACGCTACCGGGCCCTGTTC
>DAOUFT010000054.1:0-13828 GCA_034429855.1 Dehalococcoidia bacterium | reverse complement strand
GACCCTGTGAACCCTTATCGCTGACGGTCAGTACTCCTGCTTTATACATTGAATTCACCCGTTTCCTGGCGGGTTTAAAAACCCGCCCCTACTATATCGAATTCCTGATACGGATGGTGGCTGTCTTAATTATACCAATCCTTTTCAACGTTCCCAGCATGGCCAATATTGAGCTGGCTATGATGTCCTTGACGAACCGTTTGAGCGGTACGTTCCTGCCGTTGACTGCCACAGATATATCCGACGGCATGGCTGCCATGATATCTTGTTCGATGAAATCGGCTATTCTGGTTATTTCCTGCCGGCCGAAGACAGGTATTTTGCCGGTTTTTCCGGTTTTGGCAATGATTGCGCAGAGGCCGGATTCATCGCATACCAGGTCTGATGCCTTACCTGATGGGCAGACCTCGATTCTGGGCACCCCGGTATCTTTGAATCCCTCTGCAAGTATGATGTCATAGCCATCGCCAAGCAGGCGTACAGTTTCTTCCAGCGCAGGTTCATGATCGAGCTTATTAAAGATTGTTACACGCAGAGGTGAGCTGATAGCGATAACATCGCTGCCTGCCCGCGAATAGCGCCACGAATCTTTGCCCGGAGAATCGAGATCGATGGGCTGGTGTGTATGCTTTATTGCGCCTACGCGATAGCCGCGCTTCTTGAATTCAGAGATGAGACTTTCCATAACAACGGTCTTGCCTGCTCCCGATTTGCCAACGATAGCTATGACCGGCACCATACGGTTCACCTCATTACAGAGTTTCCTCGATATCCTGCAGCAATTGTACCTTCAATAAGGCGCCCGGTCGTACCGATGGACAGTCCTCCGGCACTATAGCCAGGCCGTTGGCTCCGGCCATGGAGGTCAGTATACCCGAACCCTGCGGGCCGGTGACGGCTGCCTTCCATCCATTGTCTGTCCGTGTAACACGAACGCGCACGAAAATGCGGCGTGCATCGTAGTTAATGATTTCCTCATCTATCGCGGCATATATTGACGGCCTGGCATGCTTAAAAATGCCGCGCATCTTTAAAATGGCCGGCCGCGCGAATTGCTCGAACGTTATCATAGAGCTGACCGGATTTCCCGGCAGCCCCAGATGCGGGACCTCCCTATCCCGATCTCCTCTTAACGTCCCGAAGGCGATCGGCTTGCCCGGCTTCATACGCACCGTCCAGAAATTGACATTTCCCAGGCGGGCCAGAACGTCTTTTACCACGTCATAATCCCCTTTTGAAACCCCGCCGGAGGTTATCAGCATATCTGTATTTAATCCCTGCCTGATTTTCTCCTGCAGTGAAGTCAGTGTGTCACGGCCTATGCCGATTATCCTGGCGATGCCTCCGTATCTGGTGATGTTGGCTGCGATAGTATAGCTGTTACTGTCGTAAATCTGCCCCGGCGCCAGCTTCTGACCGGCCGGGCACAATTCATCACCGGTTGACAGAACCGACACCACCGGACGCCGAATAACCGTTGCATTCTCGTGTCCAAGCGAAGCCAGAATGCCTATTTCTGCGGGAAGTAAAAGGGTGCCTTTTCTTAGCACAACCTGTCCGGCGCGAATATCTTCGCCTTTACACCGTATATTAAGTCCAACCTCAGCAGGCGCAATTACTCCTATGATACTGAGCGGTTGTTTCTTCTTTTTTTGTGCGGTCTCATCGGTATTTTCGAATTGAACGACTGCATCGGCTCCTGCCGGAAGAGGAGCACCCGTCATGATGCGCACGGCTGTCCCGTCGGTTACTTCAACAGATGCTGTATGTCCTGCTGCAACCTCTCCGATCAGCTTAAGGTATACGGGGGTCTGCTGCCCGGCGCCGTACGTGTCACGCGCTCTGACAGCGAATCCATCCATAGCCGAGTTATCATGAGGTGGGATATCGAACTGCGCTATCACATCTTCAGCCAGTACCTGCCCCAAAGCTGACAGGATAGGTCTGCTCTCCGACTCCAGCACGCGGACGGTGTTCAGTATTCTTTCCAGCGCATCTTCAACAGAAATCATAGGCACCAAGACCTCCAGATTGGATGGTATTATGTTGGCGGACGAATTAAATGTCAAATTGCGTTAATCGATCTTTTGAACGAGGAATCAGTCCTGTTGAGCTTCCATTTTACGCAACTCAGCCCTCAATAATTTGCCCAGCAGGTTTTTAGGCAGAGTGTCTATGAACCGGATTGTTTTGGGCACCTTGTAATTGGGCAATTTCAATTTGCAGTAGGCCAGTATTTCATCGGTGCTGATCATCTCGTCCTTGCGCAGTACACAGAAAGCCTTTATCTCTTCTCCGTAAACTTCGTCCTTAACACCGATGACACCCGCCTCAAGTATCTGGGGTATTTGCAGTAGAACCTCTTCAACCTCGCGTGGAGACACGTTTTCGCCGCCCCTGATGATAATGTCCTTCTTGCGGTCTGTGATATAGAAGTAACCATCCTCATCCATATAGCCGATGTCTCCCGTATGAAGCCAGCCGTTGCGCAGTGCGCTCGCGGTCTCCTGGGGCATATTCCAGTAGCCTTTCATGAGAGTGGGACCTTTAACCACGAGCTCGCCGGTCTGGCCGGCAGGCAGCTCGTTATCCTCGTCGTCGAATATCTTGACGGTATCGGCCTTGATCATGCAGACTCCGATGGATCCATACTTGGGGGGTTTATTAGGTATATTGCCGCAGGTTGTGGCGCCGGTCTCTGTCATGCCCCATCCTTCGTAGATATACGTGCCGGTCTTTTCCTTCCACTTTTTACCCACCTCGGGAGGCAGGGGGGCTGCCCCGCAGGCGCACTCCTGCAAAGAGCTCAGATCGTACTTATCGAAGTCAGGGTGATTGAGCATCATTATATACATGGTGGGCACGCCCGAGAAGTTGGTGACGCGGAAATCCTGGATCAGTTTCATTGCCAGTTCGGGATTGAACCATTTCATTACGATGCCCCTCATAGCGCTTATGACACCCATCAGCGATGTGGCCAGACCGTAGGAATGAGAAAGCGGCAGGACGAAGAGACTGAGGGCAAGACGATTGCCGCCGGTAACCTTACGCTCGATTTCCATAAGTTGATGAGTTCTTACATCCATCATGCTGCTTTTTATTTCTACTGTGGAGGAGCGATAGCGAAGAACAAAGTCTCCATATCCGAGCGCCGTCATATACAGGCTGAAATGCGTATGCATTACACCTTTACTGGGGCCTGTGGTACCCGCCGTGTATATCAGAGCGGCGATGTCGTCATTATCGGTCTCCTCTATCTTCAGGTTATCAGGATGCCCTGATATAAAAGCGTCGTAAAAAACTGTGCCGGGTATATCGTCTTTTTCAGTGACAATAACATGCTTAAGCTCGGTGGCCTGTTTTTGCGCAGCTTGTACCCAGGGGGCGAACTCAGGGCTGGTGATTACAACTTTAGCACCGCAGTTCTGGTATATATAAGCAGCCTGTTCCGGCCTCAGCAAGGGGTTCATGGGAACCGCGATGGCGCCTATTTTGTAAATTGCCGGAAACGACCACATTACAACCGGGCTGTTGGGCATCTGGATGGCTACACGGTCCCCCTTCTGTATTCCCAGTGATTTTAAGGCGTTGCCCAGTTTGTTGGACTGTGCCTCCATCTCGACGTTTGTGTACCCCTTACCTTCATAATAAATGCTTTCATAGGAGCCGTATTTCTGAATGTTGTCCGCGTTAAGGCTACCCAAATTCATACCGCCTGCCTCCTATCCGCGCTTCTTTAACTAAAAATGTATGGGATTCTGTGACTGGAAGCATTTCCAGTAAGATTTGAGATTGTGCTTGACCTCGGCCTCGACCACCTTGGTCTGAGCGTAAGCCGGATCCTTGTAGAATTTTCTGGTTGCCGGCTCGGGCTCTTCCACAGCGATGTCCCAATTGGCCAATCCTGCTATCAACGCCATCCATGAATAGGGGAGCACGCGTTTATTGTAACCTGAGGCTATCAGGTCAAGTTCGCGGCCCTGGCATACTTCGTCCGCCAGGTATCTTACCTTTTCCCCGATCATCTGAAATCCTCTTACAGGCAGTCCCAGGTCAGTTAGACCATCATCCGGGTGTGGATCGGATCCTCCGTTGCGTATGATTATTTGAGGTTTGAACTCGCGTACAAGGGGTTCGACAACCTCGCCGAAAATACGGTAATAGGAGTCATATCCTGCATTGGGGGGCATGGGGATATTCACAGTGAAGCCTTTTCCCCTGCCGGCGCCGATATCACCGACGAAGCCGGTTCCAGGGTAAAGGGTGCGCGGGTCCTGGTGAATATCTATGAAAAGCACTCTGGGATCATCGTAAAAATATTCGCAGGTTCCGTTTCCTGCATGGGCATCGGTGTCAAGGATAAGCACTTTGTTTAATTTGTAATCATTGATCAGGTAGCGGGCGGAATAGGCGACATCATTATAAAGACAGAAGCCTTCCCCGCAGGACGGCTTGGCATGGTGCATGCCTCCGCCTATAGAAACAACCTTATGGTACGTACCTTTCTGAATGAGGTCGCAGCCCATTTTGGCCTGGCCGACGATGAGCCTGGCCGCCTCCTCCAGTTTGCCCGGTGTATCGAAGGGCATATTATCCATGCTCTGAAAAAGGCCGAATTTGACATGGTCCAGTACGCCTTCGTGGGCGGCTTTATAGTAATCGTGTGTGAAGTCTATATAATCCTTATTGCAGATCAGCAGCAGGTCTTCCAGAGTAGCGGGAGGCGCTTTGATAAAGCGGTATTTCTCACCTTCAGGCAGCCTCTCTTTCAGAAAGTTTGGAAAAATCTCATACCGGTCGCCGCGGAACGGATGTCCCGGGCCATAATCATATTCCCGCAATTCTTCGCTGTATAGAATGGCAATAGTCAAGGAGATTTCTCCGCTGATTTATTACAGTGAAAAATGCTACAGCAATATTACTCCACCCGACGAAGTTAAACAAGCTTTCTCAGGGCGGAGCACTTATCTCTCTGAAAATTAGTGGCATTCTGTTTTACCTTTAATATAAAATGTACACATTTGCGGGTGAGGAGGCCGGCTATATGAAGAAAGTTTTAGTAACAGGCGCCACAGGATTTATCGGCAGGCATGTCGTGCGTGCCAATGTTGAGAAAGGCAATCAGGTTCGAGCGCTGGTGCTGCCCGGCGATGAAGCAGAGACAGTCATCAAGAAATTGGGTGTGGAAACCGTTACGGGCGACATCCGAGATTATGAGTCAGTCAAACAGGCCGCAGCCGGAAGGGAGATCATATTCCACTGCGCGGCGGTGGTCACGGACTGGGCGCCGGCCAGGCTGTTTAAAGAAGTTACCGTGGGTGGGGCAGAGAACATCTGCCGGGCTGCCGTTGATGCGGGCGTATCGCGCCTGGTTGATATCAGCACCTGCGACGTGTTCGGCACCAGCGAGGCCATAGTAATGGATGAGACGCTGCCGTTGCAGTACTGGGGCGAGCCATACCCGGATGCCAAGATTGATGCAGAAAAGATCATGCGTAAATATCACGCGGAGAAGGGGCTGCCGCTGGCGATGGTTTATCCTCTGTGGGTGTACGGTGAAGGGGATCAAACCTTTGTCCCACTGCTGGCAGATGCCATTATCAAGAAGGAACTTATATTCTGGCGCAAGGGCGCCATTGTATGGCCAACCTATATCGATAACCTCGTAGACCTGTTAATGCTGATCTCAGAAGATAAGAGGGCAATAGGGAACGGGTATCTCGTGCATGACGGCGAGTCGACAACACTGGAGGAGTTCTGTGAAGGCATAGCCAAAGCTCTGGGTGTACCGCCCATTAACACTTACATACCCTACTGGGCCGCGATGAACGCGGCCAGGGTGATGGAGTTTACCTGGAGGCTTTTCAAGCTTAAGATGCGGCCCTTGCTGACTACCTATACTGTGACAAACCTGGGATCACGGTTCAGGTTCTCCATCGAAAAAGCCGAACGGGAGTTGGGCTGGAAGCCTACAATAAGCTACCGGGAGGGCTTCTCACGCACCATGCAATGGTTGAAGACGCTGGATACGGCCACTTTTAAACAGAAATAGGAGAGACGACATGAGAGATTTTAAGGATAAATTGGTTTACATAAGTGGCGGTTCTTCAGGTATTGGACTTGGGGTGGCTAAAGCGATGGCGGCCAGGGGGGCAAATGTTGTTATCTTTGCCCGGCGCCAGAAAATACTCGATGATGCACTTGGCGAGATCGATAAATGCCGTATGGTTGAGGGCCAGAAGGTACACTGCCGGTCGCTGGACGTCTCTCAACGTGAACAGGTTGAGCAAGTACTGAAGAAGGCCGTGGAGGAATACGGTGTTCCGGATGTTCTGATAAATTGCGCCGGACGCGCCAGGCCGGCTTACTTTGAAGATATCAGCTATGATCAGTTCGAAGAGACGATAAAAGTGGACCTGTACGGGGTTTGGAATACGATCTCGGTGCTGCTGCCCTACATGAAAAAGCGCGGAGGATACATTGTCAATGTATCCTCCATCGTGGGTTTCCTGGGCATATTCGGATACACAGACTATGCCGCGGCAAAATTCGGTGTCATAGGTCTATCGGAGGCTTTACGCAGCGAGGTGAAGAGATATAATATCGCCGTCTCGGTTCTCTGTCCGCCCGATACCGACACACCGGGGTTCGCTGAGGAGAACAAGACCAAGCCGGAAGAGACGAAGGTGATATCGGCCGGCGCCAAACTCATGAAACCGGAGGCGGTGGCAGAGGCTCTGCTGAAGGGGATGGCCAAAGAGGAATTCATCATTATCCCCAATGCGGACGGACGGTTCACTTATATCATGAAGAGGCTTTTCCCATGGCTGGTCGAGATGGTCACCGATTCCCAGGTCAAACAGGTGCAGAAGGCGAAATAAGGCAGGGAAGCTAGATGGTCAAAGATGATAAACGCAGGCTGATCGCCTCGCTGGAGATCGTGACGGGTGTAGGATTTATCCTGTTTTGGGTCGCCTTTTTCACTGTGGGGCTGGCCCCGGAGAATGCGACACCCTGCTATTTTGCTTATGAGCGCTCGTTTCCGTTGCCTGACGGCATTCTGGCAGTGGCATTGCTGACGGCGGGCATACTGCTGATGAGGTCGAATCCGGCGGGACGTGTTCTGTCCCTGATATGCGGCGGGGCGCTAATTTTCCTTGGCTTGCTTGATTTCAGCTTTAATCTGCAGAACGGCATATATACAGCCTCAATAATAGATCTTGTGCTGAATGCCTTTATCAACCTGTGGTGCGTGGCCTTCGGTCTGGCCGCCTGTATAGTCACAGGCAGGATGCAAAACTGACTGCCGGTCAGCCCGGATTGCACGCATATTGGTAGATATAATGGTTGCACAATGGTTGCATTAAAATTTGTATTTGCCTGAAATCTGCTGCCGGCGTTTATGTGTTTCGACCATTACTCCGCGCAAGCATAGACTTCCTTGCCTATATATGAGTATGGTGTAAAATTTGCCGGATAGAACCCGCATGTGCTTTGGATGCACGGTTGGGTGATGTATTGAAAAGGCGAGAGGTGATTATGAAAGCAGTGCAGTTCGATGTTAAAATCCCGCAATATCTGACGCTCAAGGTTATTGGCGCGCTGAGTAAACAGGCCTATTACAGCGGACCCCTATCTACCATAAAGCTGGTCGATATCCCCCAGCCCTCGATACCGTTTCCGGACTGGGTGAAGATCAAGGTTTCCCGTTGCGGCAACTGCACCAGCGATATCGTCGCTGCCCTGTTGAAGGTATCCCCGGCCTGGACGCCCTATACGTCTTTTCCGGCTGTGCCCGGCCATGAGATCTGCGGCACCATTGTTGAAGTTGGTGCGGACGTGGCTGGTTTTGAGAGGGGTGACCTGGTTGCCGTCTGTCCTGTGCTCAATTGCATAACGCGTGGAATAGAACCGGTATGTGATGCTTGCAGCAAAGGTCTTTCGAGTTGTGAGAACTTCGCCGAGGGGAAACTGCCTCCGGGACAGGCCATCGATCTCTGTATAGCGACCATGGGCGGATATAGCGAATATATCGTCGCCCATAAAAGCCAGGTATTCAAGATTCCGGCCGGGATGAGTGTAGCGGAGGCGGCCCTGGTTGAGCCGTTTGCCATTGCGCTTGAAGCTGTCCTTGCCAACATGCCCCAAAAAGGGGAGCATGTGCTGGTAATCGGAGGTGGGGTGATCGGCACCATGATTATGCACTCGATACGGGCGCTGGAGATTCCCTGTGAAATGACGGCCGCCGTCAGTTCAAAATTCACAGCCGATCTTGCCAGGAAGTCGGGTGCAGACCATACGATTACCGGCAAAACGGCCTTGCAGCAGGCAGCGGAGATTACGGGAGGGCGGTGCTATAAACCGATGCTCGGCCCGGAAGCCATGATGTGTGGATACGACAGGATATACGACTGTTTCTCCACTACAAGCAGCGTTGGCCTAGCCATGCGCCTGGCCAGGACGGGTGGCGTGATCTCGCTGGTGGGCAACTCACGCGAGATCAAACTGGATCCGACGTTTATGTTGCTCAAACTGCTCTCGATCAAGGGCTCGCTGTACTACGGCTTCCACGAGTGGAAGGGTAAGCGCAGGCACGTATTCGAGATCGCCATCGACCTTATGTCGGGAGGTAAGGCCAAGCTCGCCGATATGGTAACCCATACCTTCAGGCTGGAAGAATACAAGAAAATGATGAAGGTCAACACAAACAAGGGGCGTTACAGGGCCATTAAAACCCAGTTTGTTTACGATTAATTTCGATATCCTTGAGGGATTGAATTCATCAAGTTATACTATACAGGTTTGGTTATGTGCGTGGAAGAGATGGCTGGTTAAATCAAATTTAGAGGTAAGCAGATGGGTAATGTTAATGTGGTCTTCGACGGGAAAAAAGTTAAGGTAATAGAGAGTTCCACCATACTGGAGGCGGAAGAGGCCTGCGGCGTTACCATACCCCCCTTTTGCCATATCAAGGGATTGCTGCCTACGGGCGTGTGCCGTGTCTGTGTGGTGGAGGTACAGGGCTCCAGAACGCTGGTGGGATCGTGCCACACACCTGTCGCGGAGGGCATGATCGTGTCCACGAATACGCCGAGGGTGGTGGCCACGCGCAAGATCATCGTGGAGCTAATGCTGACGGGGCATACCGGCGACTGCGTGAACGATCCCAATGCGGAGAACTGCAAGCTGCATAACCTGGCCTCGGATTACCAGGTGGGAGCTCCGCGTTTCAACGTGAGAGCGCCGCGCTTCTTCCCCGCGGAAGAATCAAACCCTTATGTACGAAGGGATCTTTCAAAGTGCGTTCTCTGCCGCAAGTGCGTCAAGGCCTGCAGGGAGATCGCACGCAAGGATTTGCTGAGCATAGGGTACCGCGGATTCAGATCGAAGGTGGTCAGCGGGTATGATGAGCCGCTGACGGCGGAGGTTTGCCGTGACTGCCTGATCTGCATTGAACACTGCCCCACCGGGGCATTGAGCAGGCCGGTTAAAGTCTGAATATAAGGGGGAATGCCGAAGATGAGCGACAAGAAAGAAGCAGCCGCGGTCGGACAGCCCGGCGCCGGACTTCTGCCCAGGCTGAAAGAGGAAGTGGAGCAAAAGTCCTATCTGTCCAGAGAGGCGCTGCAGACGATAGCAGGCCAGACAGGCCTTCCGCTCAATTCCGTTTACGGGGTGGCATCGTTTTACACTTATCTACCCGTATCCGCGGTGGGTAAAAATGTGATCAGGGTATGCGGCTGCCTGCCCTGCGACCTGAAGGACGCGCAGGGCGTGATCGGCAGCATTAAAAGGGAGCGGGGGATCGGGCCGGGACAGACCACAGCCGACGGCAAATTCACACTGGAGATTGTGGGCTGCATCGGGGCCTGCGACCAGGCCCCGGCCATGATGATCAACGACAAATTGTACGGCAACCTCACAGCCGAGAGCATTGCCGGGATCTTGAAATCCTATTGAAAGGAGGTTATGAGTGGGGGAAAAGCGCATCGTACTGGGCAACTGCGGGAAGATCGACCCTCAGGATATCGAATCCTATCTCAGGGCCGGGGGCTTCGGTGCCTATCAGAAAGCGCGCAAGATGAAGCCCAGGGCCTTCGTCGAGGAGGTTAAGAAATCGGGGCTGACCGGGCGTGGCGGGGCCGGCTTCCCATGCGGGCTGAAGTGGGAGCTGGCCATGAATGCCAGAGGCAGGCAGAAGTATCTCATCTGCAATGCCGATGAGGGGGAGGTGGGTGCCTTCAAGGACAAATACATACTTTCCCACGATCCGTTCGGGCTGGTCGAGGGGATGCTGATAGCCGGGATGGCCGTCGGCGCCGGCACGGCCTACATCTATCTGCGGGGGGAGTATCATCCTCTTAACGACCTGCTCGCATCGGCCATCGGGCAGGCACGGTCAAAAGGCTATTTAAAGGATATGGATATCCAGGTATTCGAAGGGGCCGGTGCCTATGTATGCGGCGAGGAGTCGGCACTGATGAACTCGATAGAGGGGCAGCGGGGCGAATCCCGCTACAAGCCGCCTTATCCGCCGCAGCGGGGGCTATGGGATCACCCCACTATTATTAATAATGTCGAGACGCTGATGAACATTCCCCATATCATCAGCAACGGCTCGGCCTGGTTCAGCGCCATGGGGACGAAGAGGAGCAAGGGCACCAAGGTTTTCAGCGTCAGCGGGGATGTTGCCCGGCCCGGCATCTACGAGCTTGAGATGGGAAGCTCGCTCAAAGAGTTGATCGTAGACCTGGCAGGGTCGCGGGACATAAAGGCGGTGCAGATAGGCGGGGCGACGGGCAATATCATACCGGGACGCATGATCGATACGCCGCTCTCGCACGAGACCTTCCTGGGATCGGGCGCCGTGATGGTCTTCAACCCGACGCGGGACATCATCGATATCGTTCATAACGACATGCGCTTTCTCAACGAGGAATCGTGCGGGAAATGCACACCCTGCCGCGAGGGGACCGAGGTGATGCTGGAGATTTACGGACGACTGCGTGAGGGGGACGGCAGGGAGAGGGATGTAAGTACGCTGGAGGAGCTGGCCCGCACGATGGCAGCCGCCTCGCTATGCGGGTTGGGACAGGCCGCAGCAGTCCCCGTGCTGGACTCATTGAAATACTTCTACAACGAGTACATAGACAGGGTCCATCAGTCGGAGTTTCTGCGCAGCTATATTGGTGGCGAATTAGTTAAAACTACGGAGGAAGTCAAGTGAACAGGGAATCAGAGATACAGACAGAGCGTATGAAAGAAATGTTCGACAACCTGAAGTCGGACAAATATCCGCTTCAGGAATACAAATACATCGGGAAGAAGTTGCCCCGTAGAACCGACGGCCTTGCCAAAGCTTCGGGGCATGCCGAATACACCATGGATGTGCAGTTGCCGGGCATGCTGCACATGCGTCTTCTCATGTCGCCCTACCCTCATGCCAGAATACTCAGGATGGACACCACTAAGGCTGAGAAGCTGCCTGGCGTAAGGTATGTATTGCGCTATGATGATCCGGAAGTTCAAAAAGGGGAGATCATCGGTAAAACGGCGGGATTTTTCGGGATCGACAGGCCGCTTACAGACGCAGCTCATATGGAAGGGGAACTGGTCGGCGCTGCTGTGGCTGCGGAGAGTGAAGATATCGCTGAGGAAGCGCTCTCACTGATCGAGATCGAATGGGAGGAACGTCCCTTCAATCTGGATCCTGTAAAGGCCTGCGATCCATCAGCACCTCTCAGCTGGCCGGAGCGCTACAGCGACGGCAACCATTTTAACAGGGGAGCTTATGATGAACTGACTCACGGTGACGTTAAGAAGGGATTTGCCGAGGCGGATAAAGTTATAGAGTTCAGTTTCAACCGTACGGCCAATACCTGGGTCGGTCCCGAGCGGCCCTGTGGCGTATTTAAATGGAACGGTGATAATGCCGAGATCTGGCTCAAGCATCAGCGCGTCCATTTACCCAAAGGCCGCATATCCGAATGGTATGGCGGTATTCCCATGAGTAAAATCGAGATACATTCACTTTACCAGGGGGCCAGCTTCGGGGGCTGGTGCCAGATAGACTGGAATCTGGGTCCGCTGTGGTGTGCCGGATTGGTGGCAAAGAGGACGGGACGTCCGGTGAAGTATGTATTCACGCGACGGGAGGATTTCTTCGGCGGCTCCATGGACGAAGGTACATATGTTTTCAAGGTAGGTTTTAAAAATGACGGCACCATCACCGCTGTGGATGTAATTCTATATCATGTCAATGCTATTTGGCCGGTTTTCAATCCGGTATTGCATATTCATGACAATACCAGGGTGCATCATATTCATGGGCAGTCCAGGTCTGTCTGGGTTAACAAGGGACATACCGTACCGACCCGTTGCGAAATGCTCCCGCCGATCCTTGCCCAGACATTGATCTTCGACCATGTAGCGACCGAACTGGGTATGGATCCGATAGAGCTGGCATTGAAAAACGACGGCTGCATGGGCCACGATATGGAGTGGGTAAAGGAAGAAAAGCAAAAAAGAGGTTTTCAGGTGCGAGACAGCCTGAAAGAATGTATTGAAGAAGGCAAGGCCGAGTTCAAGTGGGAGCAGTCCTGGCACAAGCCGGGCACGCGCAAGCTCCCCAATGGGAGGATGCATGGGGTGGGCTTCACATGGGCGCATGAGTGGGATGACTCCAGTGGAAGCGGGGAATTCGGTATACGTATTGAGAGGACCGATGGAGCGGCGACCATTATGAGTATGGGCGCGGACAATGGCGTCAATGCGGAAGACACCTATTGCATGATCGCTGCCGATGAACTTGGTTTTAAACTTGAGGATGTCCATTTCAACCCGCAGGTGTATCGCGGTTTTTACCGCATGACGCCCGATTCCTCCACCAATATGTCGGTCAACGGCTGGGCGATACGCCATGTGGCCAGGATACTCAAACAGAAGATACTGGAATCCGCCACCAGTCCCAGCTCGCCTTCGCAGAGAGGAAGCTTCCAACCGGCTTTCCCCAACATGAAGCCGGAGGATCTGGATATAAAAGACAGCGTGATATTCGTCAAGTCTGATCCCAAACGGCAGATGAGCATGGCCGACTTCGTCCGATTAACCGGTGAAAGCGGGCCTTTTGCTACAGATGAATTTCTGGGGACACGGGTCGGCTGGTCCGAACCTCTTTTTGCCTTAGGCTATCATGTTCAGTATGGGGCATATAATCCGGTTAATCCACGGCCGCGTTTTTGCCGACAGGCCCACTTCATGGAGGTCGAGGTCGACACCGAGACCGGTGAGATCTTCGTCACCAGGGTAGTCAACGTCAACGATGTCGGCAAGGTGATAAACAGGATGAGCTGCGAGGGACAGCAATACGGCGGCAGCATCATGGGAGTAAGCAGGGCTAAGTTCGAGGAAGTTGTGCATGATCCCGTTACCGGCGTAATGCTGAACGGGAACCTGCTCGACTACAAGATCGCAACCATCAAGGATATGGGGCCTATTGGCACGATACTGGTGGAGACCGGCATGGGATACGGGCCATACGGGCTGATCGGGATCGGCGAAGATGTTGGAACAGTTGTACCGGGACTGCTGGCGCCGGCAGTTTATAACGCCATAGGCGTATGGATAGACGAGCTGCCCATAACACCGGATAGAGTGTTGAAGGCGTTGGGCAAAATTTGACGTGTAAACGAAGCTTCGAAAGAGGAGGACGAGATTGAGTAAAGAAACCAGGACTTTCACCTGCCCCTACTGCGGGGAATCACATGAAACGCAGGACGGGCTGAAAAGCCACGTCTTCAAATCGCACAAGGGACGAGGCCTGCCCGCG
>DAOUFT010000053.1:0-6190 GCA_034429855.1 Dehalococcoidia bacterium | reverse complement strand
ATGGATTACCTCATTTGGTACAATACCGAAAAAGCACATCGAGGCATTGGCAATATATCGCCTCTCAGGTACTATATAGACAATTTCTTAATCCCCTCTAAAAAGTCCAATATGTTATGGCCGCTTACAACCTGTTGACAAATAAAAAATTTGCTCCTAATATAGTAATTGACCATCGACCCTCAGGGCGGTGAGTCGAAATGGCGTCAACTGAATAAAAAAGTCCGCTTGGATCAGCAATGACCGAGACGGCGCATACAGTGAGTCTGTAATGACCTTCCCGGATGCTGCCTGGAAGGTTTTTTTATTGCCTTTTGAGGCTAAGAGAATGAAAATGACGATAGGCTTCATCGGCGCCGGGATGACCGGAACAGCGCTCGCCGTGCGATTGTGGCAGCGCGGTTATCCGGTCGTAGCCGTCAGCAGCAGGAGCATCGAGTCCGCACGCCGGCTTTCCTCACTGATCAGCGGTTGCAAGGTTTGCGAGGGCCCCCAGCAGGTGGCCGACCTGGCTCAAATAGTTTTCATCACCACGCCCGATGACGTCATCCCCGATATCACATCTGGCATCAGGTGGCGTCCGGGCCAGGTCGCGGTCCACTGCAGCGGCGTTCATTCCATAGACATACTCGAACCTGCAGTCAGGAGCGGCGCGCACGGCTGCTGCCTGCACCCGCTGCAGACCTTCGCCGGCATCGAAGAGGCTATCCACAACATCTCCGGCTCCACCTTCGCCCTGGAGGGCGACGAAGAGGGGCTGGCGGCCGCCACTGAAATGGCGCAGGCGCTGGAGGGAAATATCATAGTGCTAAGGGCGGGAGATAAGGTTAAGTACCATATCGCCGCAGTGACGCTCTCAAACTACCTGGTCGCCCTTATGAAGACCTCAACAGACCTCTGGCAGTCCTTCGGCATACCGCAGGAGGAGGCCGTCAAGGCACTCCTGCCGCTGCTCAAGGGAACGGTGCGCAATATCGAGAGGGTGGGTATACCGGGCTGCCTGACCGGCCCTATAGCCAGGGGAGATGTCGAGACAGTACGCAAGCATGTCGACGCGCTGGCGACAGGGCAGCCTGAAAAAATGAATATCTACCGCGTGATGGGGCTGAAAACGCTGGAGATCGCCCAGGCCAAGGGCAGGATCAGCCTTGAGACTGCCGAGGAGATACGCACACTGCTGAACGGAATGGGGCAAGCAACTTCACCCGACTACAGGGATACCTTCAATAATTACGACCTGGAATACGCCACCGCCTATCTTTCCATGTCGATTGATGAATAGATAGTTTTGACGGCCAAGGAGAAAATGATGTCAACTTTCAGAAGTATGCTTAAGAGTAAGATACACCGGGCCAGGGTAACCGACTGCAATGTCGATTACGAGGGCAGCATCACCATCGACAGCGACCTGCTCAGGGCCGCCGATATATTGCCATACGAGAAAGTTGAGATCCTCAATATCCATAACGGGGCCAGGTTCAGCACCTATGCTATCGAGGGCGAGCCTGGCTCGGGCTGCATCTGCCTGAACGGCGCCGCCGCCAGGCTGGCCAGCCTGGACGATACGGTCATCATCCTCACCTACCATGAGGTTCCCTCCGGCGAAGCCGAAAATGTGAAGCCGCGCCTGGTTTACGTGGATAGGCATAACCGCATTACGTCCGCCAAAAACGTGGACTTCTGGATGGACGACCTGATAGCGGCAAGGTAGCCGGCCATGCCCATCACCATCAACAAGATCCAGGACCTCAAAAACGCCGGTGAGAAGATCGTCATGCTCACGGCGTACGACTATTCCACCGCTAAAGTGGTCGACGAAGCTGGTGCGCACCTCATACTGGTGGGCGACACGCTGGGCATGGTCATACTCGGCTACAGCACCACCATACCCGTGACCATGGAGGATATGCTGCACCATATCAAGGCCGTGGTGAGGGGTGCAAAGAACGCCCTGGTCATCGGCGACATGCCCTTCATGACCTATCAGACCAGCCCCAAGGACGCGCTTCGCAATGCCGGCAGGATGCTTAAAGAAGGCGGCTGCCAGGCTATTAAACTGGAGGGCGGTGCCATTATGGCCGAGACGACCAGGCGCATCGTAAGCAGCGGCATTCCCGTGATGGGTCACATTGGCCTGACACCGCAGTCGATACACCAGCTGGGCGGACACCGCGTGCAGGGCAAGACCACCGACACAGCCAAACGCCTGCTGGATGACGCACTGGCGCTGGAGCAGGCCGGGGCCTTCGCTATCGTGCTGGAGCTGGTCCCCATTGAGCTGGCCAAACTGATTACAAGCAGGCTGAGGATACCCACCATCGGCATCGGCGCCGGGCCTTACTGCGACGGGCAGGTGCTGGTGATCAACGATATGCTGGGACTCTTCACCGATTTCGTCCCTAAACATACCAGGCAGTACGCCAAACTGGCCTCGATCATGAAGGACGCCGTCTCGCAGTACTGCGCCGATGTTAAGTCGGGAGCCTTCCCGACGTCCGAACATGCAGCTTCCATGGACGAGAGCCTGCTCGAGGACCTTTAATGGCCGTTGAAGTCGTCCGCACCGTAGCGGAGATGAAGAAGCTGCGCCGGGGGTGCAAAGGCAGCGTGGGGCTTGTGCCCACCATGGGATACCTGCACGAGGGGCACCTTGAGCTGGTCCGGCGGGCCAAAGCAGAGAACCCGGTGGCCGTGGCCACCATCTTCGTAAATCCCACACAGTTCGGCCCCGGCGAGGATTTCAAGTCCTACCCACGCGATCTGGACCGCGACCTGGTGCTGCTGGACAAGGTCAAGACCGATATTGTCTTCGTCCCGTCGGATAAAGAGATGTACCCCAATGGCTACCAGACCTGGGTTGAGGTCAAGGGCATAACCTCCAAACTGGAGGGGAAATCGCGGCCAACGCACTTCCAGGGCGTGACCACCGTCTGCAATAAACTATTCAATATCGTCGAGCCCGATAAGGCCTACTTCGGCCAGAAGGATGCCCAGCAGGCCATCGTTATTCAAAGGATGGTGGCCGACCTCAATATGAACCTTGAGATCGTCGTCTGTCCCACCGTGCGGGAGAAGGACGGTCTGGCCATGAGCAGCCGCAATACCTACCTGACCGCAGAGGAACGGCCTTCGGCGGTGGTGCTGTATAAATCGCTCTGCCTGGCTAAAGACATGTACGGCAAAGGCGAGCGCAATGCAGCCGCCATCAAAAAAGCTATGAACGATCTGATCTCCGCTGTTCCTCCAGCAAAGGTCGACTATATCAGCATCGCCGATACCGGCACTCTGGACGAGGTGGATGTAATAAAGGGAAGAGTGCTGGTCTCACTGGCGGTCAGGCTGGGCAAGCCCAGGCTGATCGACAATATCATATTAGAATAATGTAGGGGCGGGTTTTTAAAGGTTCTCTTATAACTCTATTGACAGAGTTAAGAGTTTAATACACTCCGTTCGTAAAAGCCAATTTCCTTATTGGCTTTCAAAGCATCCTTATGATCTAATCGCCTTTTTTTACTTAACCATCATTAGCATTGCCATGTACATATTCCGTAAATGGTTTTTCTGTTTGGATATATGGATTATTGTAATCGTTCTGATTGTACTGGGTATTGCGGGCGGTATGTTATGGGGTAATTCAGATGGTAAACAAATAAAGAGCGATAGCTACCATAAAGAGGATTCCAATGAAAAATAGGATTTTCTCACGTTTCAGATATTGTTCATTCTTGTTCAGGATGTTTCTCTGTACTTGTAGTTCCCATGTTGCTATATCAGCATCCGACATACGGTGGAACGCATTATTTTTAGACGTGATTGTTCTCAGAAATATATCATGGTTGTCTAAAGGTGGCGGACTTTTGGCAAGGTATTCTATCTCCTGTTTGCGGAAACGTTCTAATGCCCAGATTGAAGAAAAAGCTATTGCTGATAGCAATGATAGTGCTGCAATGACACCTTTTAACACTGGCGGGTTGATTGAAGAAAATAGAGAAAAAATAAAGATAATTATATTGATTATATCAAGTATAACACCGAGTATTCCCAACCCCTTGTTTCCCATAGCTACTGTCGCTATTAATTATATCAATTCTGTCAATCGTAAAGGAATAGCTTAAATAAAAACAGGAGGAAAACAAAATGTCGAAACTTGGAAAGTGTCAATTCGGAATGAGTGATGCAAGGAGGAAATGTAAGAATCCGGCTACTCACAAAGTTGGCAGGACACAACTTTGTAGCGTTCACTACAAGTACATGAAGAAAATGCGTTTGATCTAAAAAGACCAGAAGCTTTTTCTCACAGGCGGAGTACGTTTAACGTATTTAGGCTTTTGGCCGTGTTTTTTAACGTGCAGTTTAACGTGTTCCGCCTCTATGTCCTTGCCATAGTTAACCATGCTGCTATAACGGAACTTGAAATATTTAGCGGAACGGAATCTACGTTTTATGATGTGTGAAATTAGTCTGCCACGGATACCGACATTCCTGCTGTCGCTGCTGCCTGTGTACAATTCGACAAGGTTTTCATCAGCGATGGTATATGCTCCACATGCGCCTCTCGGTATCATTGACACGATTGTGCGTTTGTACTCATACCAAGTTCCCTCTTGCAACATAAAACACCTCCACCTTTTAACAATCGTACGTCTACGACTACTTGTTGACTCAATTATATCAATTCTGTCAAACGTAGTTATCTATAACTATTGTGTGAGTAAGCAATGCTAAATAGAATTGAAAGGTGCTATATATGGCGAGTGAAATAACCTGTAAATACTGCGATTCTAATAACATCGTAAAAGATGGCACGAACACTGGAGAGCAATATTACCTATGCCGTTCGTGTAATCGCAGGTTTAATCTGAAAGATGCCTTAATGTATATGAAAACACCCGCAAGCGCTGTTTCTGCTGCGGTTTCTATGTATTACAGAGGAATGTCTATCAGCAATGTCAGGCAAGAATTAAAACAGATATACAACTTAGATGTATCTGATTTTGCTATCTATAACTGGATTGAACGATTTACTAAAGATGCAGTCAAGATAACAAGCAACTACCATCCTGAAGTCGGTTATGTATGGATGGCGGATGAAACAGTCATTAACATAGCAGGAAAGCAATACTGGCTTCTTGATGTAATAGATGTAAAAACAAGATTCCTGCTGGCTTCTAAGTTATCTCCGCATCGTTGGATGGAAGATATACATGATGTGTTAAAGGAAGCCTATCAGCGATCCGGCAGAATACCGAAATCCATTATGACTGATCAATTGGATGGTTATGTTAGAGCTATCCCATCCACATTTGGCAAGGAATCAAGGCACATCCAGGTCAAGAAATTTACATCTAAACCTAATAACAACATAATCGAGCGATTTCATGGTACGCTCAAATCACGCACGAAAATAATGCGAGACCTGAAAAGCCTTGATACAGCGAGGCTTATTCTCGATGGCTTTTTTGTGCATTATAACTATATGCGTCCGCATGAAACCTTATCTAAGGATAGAGATATTACTCCGGCACAAAAGGCAAATATACACTTTCCTTATGATAATTGGGAGCAGTTAATCAGGCATAGCAAAGAAGCTGTGCAAATGCAAACGGTAAGCTTTAATGCTCCTAAATTACCTGTTCGTCCGATGACTGTGCAGGAAAGGAGAAAAGAGAAGGAGAGGTTACGTAGTAGACGGAAACTGGCAAAGGGAAGGGAAAGTGGCGCACGTATTCAGTCGATTGGCAGACCGAGAAAATGGAAATAATACGATGTTCTATTATGTTTTAAATACAGTTTTGAATAGTGGACTCACGCAATATCAGAAGGGCGCAATTTTAGGTTATATCTTGTTATTGGCTATTGTCATGTTTTTAGAAGGTATAGCATTGTTTTTAACCCTTATGACAATTGTTAGATTAAAAAAATCAGCAAGGAAATCACAGGCTTGTAAAAAATGATTCAATTTCTTTCCATAGTAAAATCACACCCACAATATCGAGGACAACTATAATGACTATTACATATCCAGTTGGATCAAGTACAGACATTTGTAACAGAAGTAGGTTTAGCGCCCATCCTACTAAAATATCAACAGCAATAACTACTGCAAGAGATATTAGACCAATTATGATTTTTATAATGTTGTCCACCAATGTTAGTATAGGTGTGAACTAATATGAGCGTCAATAGAGTT
>DAOUFT010000052.1:0-5804 GCA_034429855.1 Dehalococcoidia bacterium | reverse complement strand
TGGTCTGCACCCCTATGGCTGGACAGAACAGGTTAGGACGGTCTGACGGGTTTCCTCCTTGTTCTGTTGTTCCTGTACCAGCGCTTCGTACCATACAGGTGACCGGTAGCCAAGTGATGAGTGAAGCCGCTTGAGATTATAAACCTGCTCAATGAAATAGGGAAGCCTTGTCTCTACATCGGACAACGTCTCGTACTCGTATAAATACACCTCCTCGTGCTTTAGCGTTTTAATGAAGCTCTCCATAGTTGCGTTATCATAGGGATTGCCTTTGCCTGACATGCTGATCTGAAAGCCATGCTGCTTAAGTTCGCTGGTATATTCAAGGGAAGCGTATTGCACACCTCTGTCTGAATGGTGGATGACACCGGTACCCGGTTTGCGGCTTACTATGGCCATTTTCAAAGCTTCCAGTACAAGACTGGTGTCTATGCTCCTGGAAACAGCATACCCTATTACCTTGCGCGAAAAGGCGTCCAGTACAGCTGCCAGATAAACAAACCCGCGGTTAATACGTATATAGGTGATATCCGCCAGCCATACCTGGTTGATGCCGGTAATCCGCAGGTCTTTGACCAGGTTCTTGTATATGGGTAAGCCATGCTTGCTATCAGTGGTCCTGACCCATTTGCGCCTTGCCTGGCACAGCAAGTCGCTCTCCCGCATCAGTCGCAGAACCTTCTTGTGATTTACAACGTAACCATCGTAACGTAGCTGATGGGCAACTCGCCGGTAGCCGTAGCGGGGAAAGTCAATGCAGATGCCCTCTATCCTGTCCCGGATATCCAAATCAGCCTTCACCATGATAGGGTCAGGCTCATTGGGCTGATAGTAAAAGCTGCTTCTGGCAAGCTTCATCAGCTCACATCCCTTGCTGACATTCTTGAGTTCGGGTCCATGCTGTTTGACGATTTTCCGTTTTTGCCCTGCAGGCTGAGCTTGTGCTGATACGCCTTTTTTAAAAATTCATTCTCAAGGGTCAGCTTGCCTACCAATCTCTCCAGTTTTTCGATCCTGTCCTGCATGGCCGCTTCCTTTATCGGCTCATTATCCAATTTCCCCAGGTTGTACTGTTTTTTCCAGTGGTAAAGCAAGCTGGGTGCTATCTCATGCCGGCGGCATAGCTGGGCAGGGCGGCGGGCTCCGCTGATGAGTTCCTGATTTATCTGTCTTTTTAAGTCGTTGCTGAATCTTCTCTGCTGTCTCATGGCAAGATCCTTTTTAACCTCCATTATAGATTATTGCGGATACCGCCAACCTTCCTAACCCAAACTGTCCAGTTTCAGGGGTTCAGTCCAATTGTATCATCATTCGTCCACGCTATTTTTATCCGATTGAAAGCCTCTTTTCGAAGATGCACTGCAGAAATCGAGCAGCTTGTTCCAGCCGTCATCCTCACCAGGCCCAGCGACATTGATTCGCCCACGGCTGGCTGGTGTCATGCCGAACTCGACCAGGAACTTGTGGCACTGCTCCATTGCCTTGTTTGCCACCCACAGCATGGGCGAAGTGATGACGTTGCCGCTCTGCGTCTTGTAGAGCTCGCCTTTCTCGTTGAGCACATCTTCGGCTTTCTTCCACCTGGCATAGGCCTGACAGTAAAGAGCCAGCTCCGTGCGGTCGTTCTTGGAAAGGCGGCCCATCTCCTCACGTTGGGGCACGATGCGTTTCCACTCGGACTTGGCGGCGGGGCTGTGATGGTCCGGGCAGGTGGGCCGTCCGGGATGCGGCTTTGGCTCACGACGGTTTATTCTGTTCTTATTCTTCTCACCCTCCAGTATCTTGATTTGAGTGGGGCGAGGTTTGCGTCCTTTCATATGAGTAAAAATCTTTTCCAATATTGCGAAAATTCGTCACAAACCTATTGGCTTTCTTTGCTTTCTACGCTAATGTACAAGTAAAGGAGATAGGAAAATGAAGGTACATACAGCAGAAACCAAGTTACAAAAACTTACCAGGCTCTACACTGAGATATCCAGCAGCCCCAGATTAAAGGATTACTACAATTGGGGCGGCGATACCGACCGCATCCTGAGCGATTACCCGGAGCTCACCACCAATGAAGGCATCCTGCTCTCAGCTTATCTGGAACGCTGCTACGATGCTCAGGGGTTTCAGCGAGCTCTTAAGGATCTGGGCATTATTTAAAATGGACAAGAAAATCGTCAATATCCGGCTGGACCCCGAGCTGTGGAAACGCGTCAAATCTCAGGCGGCTCTTGAGGATCAGACTCTGGAGCGCTATGTTACGCAGATCCTGCAGGCGGCTCTTGAACAAAACTCGAAACCATCTTGAAAAACCTCAGTAACCCTATTGACTTCCTCCGGAGACAGAGTGATGAATGTGAGTAACTTAAAAGGAGGAGGTATTACATGCCTATCAAAAACAGGGAACTCAAGGCCGGGACCGTCTTGACCGGCCGCTATCACAAGGTGGAACACACCTGCATAGTGATAGAACGTGATGGCAAGCTGTGCTTCCAGGTCGACGGCGGCGCGGTATTCAAAAGCATCTCGGCGGCTGGAAGCGCCGTAACCGGTCAGGCCTGCAACGGATGGGCCTTCTGGAGCGAGACGGGTAGAATCGCTTCAGACATACCACCGGCAACGGAGACCATTGAAATTGACAGCAAAGAAGCAAACGAGGCGGATGCGGACAAGCAGAAGGTCTGCCGCCGGAATCCCAATCAGAAAGGTGTGCCGGCGGGGCAGGTGCGCTGGCACTGCTATGCCTGCCGCAAAAGCTTCTTGCTTCCTGCTGGGCAGACTCCCTCAGGTTGCCCCGGCCATCCGGTCAATTAAAGAGACCTGTAACGCTCAGCGAACAGGCTCCATAGCGGGGCCTGTTTTGCTTGTGCGCGATAGCCTAGTCGATCTTTGAAGCCTGCTTGCCGGTGTAGTTCTGCCAGCGGTTGATGATCACATCGCAGTACTTGGGGTCGAGCTCCAGGCCGCAGAACCTGCGCCCCATCTTCTCACAGGCTATCAGCGTTGACCCAGAGCCGGTAAACAAGTCCAAGACCAGCTCATTAAGCTGGCTGCTGTTCTTGATGGCGCGCTCCGCCAGTCCCACCGGCTTCTCAGTGCTGTGCACCATCTTGGTGTTGTGCACCTTGTCGACCTGCCACAGGTCGGTCTCGGAATGCCCGCCGAACCAGCGGTGCGCCTTGCCCTCCTTCCAGCCATACAGAATCTGCTCGTGCTGGCGGTTGTAGTCGGTGTTGAACTTGCCCAGCACGAACTGGTTCTTGGCCCAGACGATCAGCTGTCTGAACTCGCACTTATTTTGTTTCAGGTTTCTCTCAAACTCTCCGAAGGAATTCCAGCCGGAGCACATATAATAGGCGTGTCCATCCTTTAAGATGGCCGCCATGTTGGCGATGAATTGGCCGCAGAACTCGGCCCACTCCGCCGGGTTGAGGTTGTCATTGAGGATGCCGTTGAACCTCTCACCGTGCATCTTGCCGCGGTATTCCCAGTTAACGTTATAGGGCGGGTCCGTGAAGACAAGATCGACCATCTCGCCGCTGGTTAACCGCTGGATATCATTCATCGAAGTCGAATCGCCGCACAACAGCCGGTGCACGCCCAGCTGCCAGAGATCGCCGGGCTGACAGACGGATTCCACATCCTCCGGTATCTCGTCGTCATCCGTCAGTCCTTCTTCCGGCACGTGGAACTGCGTCATCAGGTTTTCGATCTCATCTTCATCAAAGCCTGTAACGGTCAGGTCGAACTCGCCGGTGTCCAGCTCCTGCAGCAGGTCTTTGAGTAACGGCAGGTCCCAGTCGGTCAAGTCCTGGGTCTTGTTATCGGCGATCAGATAAGCATCAGACTTGGCGCCCTCCAGGTCAAGATAGATTGCCGGTATATCGGTAATACCGGCCTTCTCCGCTGCCTTTAGCCTGGCGTGCCCGGCCAGGACGATGCCGTCCTTGGAGACCAGCACCGGGTTGGTCCAGCCGAACTCCTGGATTGACCTGGTCAGTTTGGCGATGGCGCTGTCCGGGTGCTGGCGTGGGTTCTTTTGGTGCGGTTTTAGTTCAGTAATTTTGACGGTTTTTAGCTTCATTTAGCGGGTTGACCCCCCTAGTCAATTCTGTGAAATTTCGCGTGGCGCTGGCCGTGCGGTTTAGGTCGCTTCGATCTGTAGAGATTTGGATAGGCCTAGCCTCTGATGGCTTGCTCTGATTGATCAATTAACCCTGTGTGCCTGTCTTTTGATCGTGATGGAACTTACATAGCGGCTGCCAGTTAGACTCATCCCAGAACAGTTGTTGGTTGCTCTTGTGTGGGAGGATATGGTCAACCACCGTGGCTGCAGTCACCATACCGTCGGCCTGACATATCGCACATAGTGGGTGTTGAGTTAAGAAACGCCTGCGTGCCTTCTGCCAGCGATAGGTGTAACCACGTTCGTTGCTGGTATCACGATTGGCATCCTGCTGTCTGCGATAGCCTCTTTGATGTTGGTCACAGTAGCCGCACCGGTTCTCTGTTAAATTAGGGCAGCCAGATTGGAAGCATGGGCGCTTTGGTTGATAAGGCATGATGTTTAACAGAGTTTGGGTTGAAAGGTTTGATGCCTGTTATATGGGGCCGGCAACTCTCTTATTTCCAGTTTGATTAATAAGGCGCAGTACAATTATTGAAACCTTAATATACATAGCTTATAATAAATTCGCTTTAATATAAGTGTAGGAGGGGCGTTATGGCATGCAGAAATTGCGGCGGTGATGATCATGATGCACGCAATTGTCCCGATAAGCAAACATGTTCAATATGCGGCAAGAGAGGACATAAAGCACCAACATGCCCCAGCAAACAGATATGTTCCATATGTGGTAAGAAAGGACATAAAGCACCAACTTGTCCCACAAGGCACACGTGTTCAATATGCGGTAAGAAAGGACACAAAGCACCAACTTGTCCCCAAAAGAAATAGAATCTATATGAGGTCCAGACTACCGGTAGTAAAGACGATTACGGCACCTTGGCACTTGATTGTTTGGTAGCTACTTACAGGTTACAGTGATTTGATACCTGATGGTGCCTGATCCATTGCCAAATAAAAAAGCCCGCATCTCTGCGGACTCATCCAACCTACATCAATTATATTTACGTTTGATTATATTTGTCAAATAGTATATTTCGTATTTAGTGTGTCAATGGGGACCGAATCGTTAGCTTGAGCATATATATAAGTAAAGCATGGAGTTATCTAATAGACAGCTAGGCTTACCAGCCAGACTCTGCTGATCAGCAAGTGTCAGTCTTAGGACTAGTGGGCTGGTTAGTCAAGGCTAGCATGAGCATGCGTAGATTACTATGCATATGCAGATGCTACATGGGACACATTTTTACAGAGGATGTTGACATGAGAGGAATACAGGCCTATATTATGTAACGATTAATTATCATGTCGGAAGATGCTCAGCAGAGTTTAGGCGACGAGTTATTTGGCACTCGGTTGGGTGAAGTCGGTGATTTACAAGGGCCATTAAAAGGCCAATTTGTAGTACCACCTTCAATCCCGGATGTTGATGAGACTGGGGATGCTCTTCCTAAGCAGGAAGAATTTTGGCGAGCGCCTACCCGTTTCGGTTCAATACCGGTTGAAAAGGAACCAATAGGTTGGGATAGCCGCCGGGGTTTTCGTAAGTTCTATCCTTTAGTAATGTTGCCTACTCAGGTCGTTGAACGTGTCAGTTTTGGCCATCCCGAGTTAGAGCCAAACCGTTTATTCTGGGGCGATAATCTGCATGTTATGCGTCAACTACCATCTGAAAGTATAGATTTAATAT